>CAZCPI010000016.1:0-28484 GCA_964500535.1 uncultured Bacteroidales bacterium | reverse complement strand
TTTTCAGATATTTTGAAATTCTGTAATCAAGGCCGAGATTAATCCCGTTGAAAGATCTGTCACTGCCGCCAACATAGAAACCGGCATTGAATATACCTCCGACATCTTCTTTGCTTTCAATAAACATACCTTCATATAATGCCTTTCCCCCTTGTTGTCTGAATGTTGATGGTTTGCTTTCTCCGATTGCAACACCCAGGTTGTCTTCGATCTTTTTAGCTCTTGCCACTCCTTTAAGTACTTTTGTCTGGTTCCCATCCTGATCGGCTTCAATCTCAAAAATAAAGAAACGCTGATCCAGGTAAAGACTTTCTTTAGTTCCGAGCTTGGCTGTAAGAGGTTTGGTCCCGTAAACAGTAGCTTTTAGATTAAAATCTTCAATCCCTTGTCCCAGACTGAACATGGCTTCTTCCTGAATTCGGGCAGGTATAGCCTGGAGCAATTCATCCATGTTTTTTTTCATTTTAGCCGGCAGCTTTTTTAGCTGGCTTGACTCAATGGAACCGCTTGTTTTGTATGCGAATTCTACAGGAAAAGTAGCAGAAGCCCATTGAGCCACTTTAGCGGCATCATGATTATTAACATCCGTCCAGTATTTTGTATAAAAGTCATTTGAAACAGAGTCATTGTAAACGAGTTTATATGCATATACGTTATAATTAGCCACCCAACCTTCATTATTCCTGCTGACCGGTTTGGTAATTCCTAACTTTTTATTGAAGGCATCCTGCTGATCATAATGTTGTTCCTTTGTAATTACACTCGGAAACTCATATACAAGTAGATATGTTTTACCGATCAGATCCTCTCCCATCATTTCGCGACGGTCAATATTTGAGCCTTTTGCCATAATAGCATCTGCGTCTGTCGCAGTATATAATCCGCTTTTAGCCACAAAATCATAGTTGAAATTACCGTTAGCATCACGGTTCCACCATTTTGCCATTACTGCAGCAGTAGCTTTTTGAAGAAATTGATTAATAACAGGTTTCTTTAAATCATCAGTGGTTTCAGAACAACTTAAAAAGTTATAACTTACCCTGTGGTCATTAAATCTTGAAGAGATTGCCAGATTACCAAACTGATCTATCAGTTTTTTTTCCCGGTCGTTCTTTGGCTGAAAAAAGAAATTTGCAACAGAAGGTCTCAGATACTTTGTTTCTACTTTTTTAGTAGTTTCTGCGCCATATATGGTTGAAACCACAAATAAACACAGCATTAGCATAATCTTGTTCTTCATCGTCAGGAATTTTTCAGGTTATATATTGAGTAACTAAAACTATAACAATGTGATGATGATTTTGTTTTCATTTCCCCAAACGTTTGCAAAGTAAATAATTTTTATGATATCAATTAATATTTACTCCTTACTAATTTTAACACAGATATTACACGATAAAAATCATGACTGTTAATTTTTTTGTTCAAACATAAATTGCGTTCTTTGCATAGTATTTAAAAACAACATGACTTCATATTTATCACACTCATATTCAGCCTTTTATGAACACAGAGCAATCTCTGAGAATTCAAAAGATACGCAAACGCATGTCAGAAGCAGGAGCAGATGCCTGCTTGTTATCAACTAATGTGAACATACTTTATTCCTTTGGTTCAATTGTCAGCGGTTATTATTTTATACCTGTTACTGGAGATCCCGTGATGTTTATCAGAAGACCTGCCGGTTTGAAAGATGACAATCTGATATATATAAGAAAACCTGAAGAAATAACGGGTTTACTTAAAGATAATGGTGTTACAATGCCCGGGATTTTGATGGTTGAAGCCGGAGAAATGAGTCATACTGACTGGGTTAGACTTAAGGCCTGTTTCCCTGATACTGATTTTATTGATGGAACTGCTCATCTCAGATATGTCAGAAGTGTCAAGACTCCTTATGAACTTAGTTTGATACGGCAATCAGCAGAAGCTCACGCCAGGTCTTATGCACAGATCCCTTCTCTGTTCAGACCCGGAATGACCGACAATGAGTTATCAATTGAGATTGAGAGAGTTATGAGACTTGAAGGAAACAAGGGTTTATTCAGGACTTTTGGTGATATTGAGGCATTCATGGGAAGTATTCTTACCGGTGACAATGCTTCGGCGGCTTCTCCTTATGATTTTGCTTTAGGTGGAGAAGGTCATATTACTAATCCGATTGGTGCTAATGGTTCCGTTCTGGAAAAAGGCAAAAGTGTGATGATAGACATGGCAGGAAATTTCACCGGGTATCTTGACGATATGACGAGGACTTTTTCTGTCGGAAAACTTAGTGAAAAGGCATATAAAGCGCATCAGGTAGCTATTGAAATAATGGATAAAATCCAGGAAGCCATGAAAGAAGGTGCTGTATGTGAGGATGTTTACAATATTTCTCTTGCAATCTCTGCCCGGGAAGGTCTTTCAGACTGTTTTATGGGCACCCGCCAGCAAGCTAAATTTGTCGGTCACGGTGTAGGCCTGGTAATAAATGAATTGCCTGTACTGGCTGTGAAATCAGGAGATATATTGCTTGAAAACATGGTAATGGCAGTTGAACCTAAATTTGTAATAGAAGGTATCGGAGCCGTTGGTCTTGAAGATACTTTTATAGTGGGTAAAAACGGCAGCGAAAAAATAACTTTGCTTGAATCAGGGATTGTTGATTTGACTCAATAATAATCAATTTACAGTTAGCTCTCTACATCTGTTTTGCAGTATTGAGTTTATTAGAAGATGAGATTTTCAATCAGAATCGACATTATACACTATTAAAATAATGACCTTAGAAAACAATTAATAATTTTTCAAAATATTACTATTATGAACGAATTTGCAGGCAGACATATTGGCATAAGACCGGAAGACCGGGATAAAATGCTTGAAATAATCAAAGCTGAAAGTATTGAGAAACTGATTTCACAAACATTACCTTCAGATATTTTGCTTAATGAAAGTCCTGATCTGCCTGAAGCCATGACAGAAGGTCAATTTACCGAACATATAGCAGGACTGGCTTCAAAAAACAAATTGTTTACTTCTTATATCGGAAATGGCTGGTATGATACTTTCACTCCTGCCGTTATAATGAGGAATGTTTTTGAGAATCCTGTTTGGTATACTTCTTATACACCTTATCAGGCTGAAATATCTCAGGGCAGGCTTGAGGCGTTGCTCAACTTCCAGACCATGGTATCGGAGCTTACCGGATTACCACTGGCTAATGCTTCTTTGCTTGATGATGCAACAGCTGCGGCTGAAGCTGCTCATATGATGTTCGCGCTAAGAAGTCGTGAACAGGAAAATGCCGGATCAAACAAGTTATTTGTTGATAATAAAGTATTTGACCATGTGAAAGCTGTACTTAAAACAAGATGCATTCCTCAGGGTATTGAACTTGTTTTTGGTGACATTGCCGGTTTCGGCCCTGATAACAGCTTTTTTGGTGCGATACTACAATATCCTGATGCTGACGGGAATATTGAAGATCATTCAGGTAAAATTGCCATTTTGCAGTCTAAGGGTCTTAAGGTCGCTGTCGGCGCTGATTTGTTGAGTCTTTGCCTGATAAAATCTCCTGCTGATATGGGTGCTGACATTGCTTATGGCTCTTCTCAGAGATTTGGCATCCCTATGGGATTTGGTGGCCCTTCCGCTGCATATTTTGCAACAAAAGAGGAAAATAAAAGAAGTTTTCCGGGCAGAATAATTGGTGTTTCTAAAGATAAAAATGGCAAGACTGCTTTGCGTATGGCTTTACAGATGAGAGAGCAGCATATCAAACGTGAGAAAGCGACTTCAAATATTTGTACTGCAACTGCGCTTATGGCGACTATGTCCGGTTTCTACGCTGCATACCACGGTTATGAAGGTTTAAAAAATATTTCTTCAAGGATCCATGGCATTGCTTCTTATTTGACTGATGCCTTGTCTGTTTACGGATACAAACAGCTTAATGCATTATATTTTGACACATTGAAGATTTCGATTCCTGCCAGTGTATCTATAGACAAAATTAAAGAACTGGCTTCTGATTATGAAGTCAATTTCAGATATTTTGAGTCAGGAGAAATTGGTTTGAGCATCGATGAAACTACTGATAATGACGATATTGATGTTTTACTCGATATTTTTGCCACTGCTGCCGGCAATAACGCCAGCTTCACTTCAGGCGAGGATTTCACCTCGATTGTCTCTCTTGACGACAGCCTTTTAAGGTCTGACAAATTCCTGCAACAGGAAGTTTTTAATAAATATCATTCTGAAACCGAAATGATGAGATACATCAAGTCTCTTGAGCGTAAGGATATTTCGCTTACTCACTCGATGATATCTCTCGGCTCATGTACTATGAAACTGAATGCTGCTTCGGAAATGATGGCTGCAGGTTTATCGGGCTTTGCCGGACTGCATCCCTATGCTCCTGCGGATCAGACAGAAGGAACAATGGAAATGATAACTGAGCTGGAATCTCTTTTATGCAGGGTTACAGGTTTTGATGCCTGCAGTTTGCAGCCAAACTCGGGTGCGGCGGGCGAATATGCCGGTCTAAGGGTTATAAGAGAATATTTTGCTGCTAATGGTAAGAGTGAAAGAAATACCTTGCTTATACCTGCTTCTGCTCATGGAACAAATCCTGCAAGTGCTGCTCAGGCTGGTTTTGACATTGTTACTGTTGCCTGCGATGCTTCGGGAAATGTTGATATTGATGACTGGATGAATAAAGCTTCTGAAAATGCTCCTCATCTGGCCGGATGCATGATTACATACCCTTCTACTCACGGCATCTTTGAAAAGCAAATCAGAAAAATGTGTGCTGTTATTCATGAAAACGGAGGACAGGTATATATGGATGGTGCCAATATGAATGCTCAGGTTGGTATAACTTCTCCTGCTGCCATTGGTGCCGATGTTTGCCATCTGAATCTTCACAAGACTTTTGCCATGCCTCATGGTGGCGGGGGTCCGGGCGTTGGTCCGATTTGTTGTGCAAATCATCTTGCTGATTATCTTCCGGGACATCCGTTCATGGGTAAGGAGCTTAATACTGTAGCTTCAGCTCCTTATGGTAATGCAATGTTATTGCCTATAAGTTACGGATATTTACTGATGCTTGGAAGCGATGGTCTGCGTGCTGCAACTGAGATTGCTATACTTAATGCTAATTATCTTGCTGACAGTCTTGATGCTTACTTCCCTGTTTTATACAGAGGTGAAGATGGCCGCGTGGGACATGAGGCTATATTTGATTGTCGTGGTTTCAAAAATACGGGTATCTCTGAAACCGATATTTCCAAGAGGCTTATGGACTTCGGATTTCATGCTCCTACCCTTTCATTTCCGGTTCACGGTACTTTAATGGTTGAGCCTACTGAAAGTGAGAGTCTGGCTGAGCTTGATCGCTTCATCGATACGATGATTTGTATTTATAATGAAATCAAGGAGGTTGAGAATGGTACTTTTGAAAAAGACGACAACGTGCTTGTTAATGCTCCTCATCCTGAATATGAGCTTACCGGCGATGTCTGGGAGCATTCTTATCCGAGAAGTAAAGCCGGTTTTCCTCTTGAGTGGATTTCATCAAATAAGTTTCAGATACCTGTAGCGAGAGTTGACAATGCTTATGGCGACAGAAATCTGATTTGTAAGTGTTGATGACAAAGCATGACAAATTTTTAGTAAAATCCTGCCAATTAGTCTTTAAATTGGTTTCGGCAGGGTTTTTGTAGTTTGTGATTTGCATTATTACTGTGTGTACTATAATTATTTGGTACAACGGAAAAATTTGAATTGATATGAAGCATAATAAAGAAGAACAAAAGAAAGTTGTTGAGAAACCTGAAGAGGTCGAAAATGTGGTTGGTGCCGGTGCTGAAGCTGCTGCCGGCGAAAACAATTCGGAGAAGGACACTGAAGTGCCTGTAGAACTTAGTGAGATTGATGCTGCAAAAAAACAGATTGAAGAGTTGCAGTCAAAAATCGAGCAAATGAATGACACTTACCTCAGAACTCTTGCTGAATATGACAATTACAGGAAGAGGACTATTAAGGAAAAAGCTGATTTGATTAAAACAGGCGGTGAAAGCGTTTTAATCAATATTCTTGGTGTTGTTGATGATGTTGAGCGTGGTCTTGAATCGTCAAGGAAAGCTCAGGATTTAGACGCTCTCCGTGAAGGTGTTGAGTTGATCTACAATAAATTCAACGGTTTTCTCAAACAAAATGGCATTTCTTCTATAGAGACTGTCGGTGAGCCTTTTAACACTGATCATCATGAAGCAATCGCTACTATCCCTGCTCCGGAAGAGTCCCTGAAGGGTAAAGTAATTGATTGTGTTCAAAAGGGTTATTATCTTCATGATAAAGTGATTCGCTTTGCAAAAGTTGTAGTCGGAGAATAATTAATATAACTGATCGTTGATGGTCAGTATTTGGGTCCTTATATTATGTCAGAAAAAAGAGATTATTACGAAGTACTTGGCGTAGGCAAATCTGCCTCTGATGAGGAAATAAAGAAAGCATACAGAAAAAAAGCAATCCAGTTTCATCCGGATAAGAACCCGGGGGACAAAGCTGCTGAAGAAAAATTCAAGGAAGCTGCTGAAGCTTATGAAGTTTTAAGCAATGCTGAAAAACGCCAGCGTTACGATCAGTTTGGTCATGCAGGTGTGGGAGGTGCTGCAGGCGGTGGTTTCGGTGGTGGAGGTTTCTCAATGGATGATATCTTCTCCCAATTCGGAGATATTTTCGGTGGTCACTTCGGAGGTGGCGGATTTGGTGGTTTCGGCGGCTTCGGTGGAGGTTCAAGAGGTCCTCGCGTTAATCAGGGAAGTAACCTGAGGGTAAGGGTTAAAATGAATCTTTCGGAAATTGCCAAAGGTGCTGAAAAGAAAATAAAAGTCAGAAAAGCTGTAGCATGTAGCAATTGTAATGGTACCGGAGCAGAAGGTGGCAATGCTTATTCTACTTGTTCGACCTGTCGTGGTACAGGTACTGTAACACGCATCACAAACACACTTCTTGGCAGGATGCAGACTCAGTCCGTTTGTCCTGATTGTCAGGGTGAAGGCAAGATTATCACTAAAAAATGTCAACATTGTAACGGTGAAGGTGTAACTCAACAGGAAGAAATAATTACAATTAACATACCTGCGGGTGTTGCTGACGGTATGCAACTATCAATGAGTGGTAAAGGTAATGCTGCCCGTCGTGGTGGCAGAAACGGTGATCTGCTTATTGTTATTGAGGAGGAGGCTCATCCTGAACTGATAAGAGACGAAAACGATCTTGTTTACAATCTGCTTTTGAGCTTCCCTACTGCAGCGCTTGGCGGTACTGTGGAAATTCCGACTATAGACGGTAAAGTCAAAGTTAAGATTGATGCCGGTACGCAACCGGGCAAGGTTCTTAGATTGAGAGGCAAGGGTTTACCCTCCGTTAATCAATATGGTACAGGAGACCTTTTGGTCAACATCAGCGTTTATGTACCTGAAAGTCTTTCGAAAGACGAGAAAAAGATTATTGAGAAGTTTGAGGATTCTGAAAGTTTCAAAACAAGTCCTTCCATTAGCAGAAGAGTATTCGAGAAGTTCAGGAATCTTTTTGATTGACATATCTGATTGGTTCAATCACACCATTCGCAGCTCTCTGAATTGTTTTCAATTTCGATAGTCGAATGTTGAATGTCAAGCGCTTTTAAAATATCGTGAGCAGCAGTGCGTATAGACTGCTGCTCTTCTTTTTTTATATTGTCTTCAACTACAAGATGAACTGTCAGTACCATGTACTCTGTGTCCATTGACCAGATGTGCAGGTCATGCAGGCGCTTAACTTTTGGTAATTCAAGCAATGCTTTTTTTATGGATTCTTCATCTATTTCTGAAGGTTTACCCTGCAACAATACTCTGAGTGCTTTCTTAAGATTGTTGAAAACATTGTAGATAATGTAAACTGAAATTGCAACTGAAAGTATTGAATCCAGCACAGGGATTTCAACAAATATCATTATTACGCTGCCAATCAATACAGCAACCCATCCCAGGACATCTTCCATCATGTGTAATGAGACAACTCTCTCATTTAATGATTTGCTTTTACTGAGTCTCAGGAAAGCTGCACCATTTACAATCACTCCTATGATGGCGAGTATCAGCATCCCTTTTGCATCTGGTTGAGAAGGATTCATCATCCTTTTAATGCTTTCGGTTATTATGATTATTGAGCCTGTAAGAAGGACTACCGAATTGATTAAAGCACTGAGTATAGTGAATCTCTTATATCCGTATGTGTACTTGCTGTCCGGTTTTCTTCCTGATATTTTCTGAAGATATAATGCAAGCCCAATGGAAAGGCTGTCACCAAAATCATGAAGTGCATCTGATAGTATTGCAACGCTGTTAGTAAGCAAACCGCCAACTAACTCGATGATGCAAAATGAAAAATTCAAAATAAATGCAGTCAGGAGATTCCCGTTACCGTGGGAGTGATCATGGCTGTGATTATGATTATGGCTGTGAATCCGGACTTTTTTTTGTTCCTGCCCGCTATCATTATTTTGCCCTTCAGTTACTAGTTTCATCAATGGTTGTAATTTAATATATTGCAAAGATATAATCTTCAGTTATCATTTTTCTTTTTTTATTAATTTGTTGAACTCTGTGTGCAATGCTTTCTGCATTTTTATGTAATTTCGTTATACAAATATAAAATACATGATAATTATTGGTATAGCCGGTGGCACCGGTTCAGGTAAAACTACAGTAGTAAAAAAAATAATCGAGAACCTTTCTTCAGCTGAAGTTTCGGTAATTCCGCAGGATTCATATTATAATGACAGCAGCGATATACCCATGGAATTGCGTTCAAAAATCAATTTTGACCATCCGGATTCTATTGAATGGGATCTTCTTGTTCATCAGATACAGGAATTGAAACAGGGTAAGGAAATCCTTCAGCCGAAATACTCATATATCACTTGTACCAGACTGGATGAAACCACTCCTGTGAAACCAACTAATGTTATTATTATTGAAGGCATTCTTATTTTATCTCAACCGGCTCTGCGTGCAGAAATGGATCTTAAAATATATGTGGATGCTGATCCTGATGACAGGTTAATCAGAGTTGTCAGGCGTGATGTCGTTGAGCGTGGACGTACTCCTGAAATGGTACTTGACCGTTACGAATCTGTCCTGAAACCGATGCACCTTGAGTTTATTGAACCTACCAAAAGATATGCTGACATTATTGTACCTCAGGGTGGTAATAACAAGGCTGCAATTGACATGCTTACACATTATATCAGGACTATGCTATAAAAAAATGAAGGTGCCCTGAAGCCTTTTAACTTCAACACACCCTCATAATTTTTATAATACTACGCCCAAAAAAACTGATTGAACTCAGTGGGGAGATTTATCTCTGTAATCTGATTGCCAACAGCTTAAAAAGGGTTTAATGCAAAATCTATTACTGAAGCCCTTCAGTTGCCACTTCCTTGTTAATCTTTTTAATCAATCCCTGCAGTACTGCGCCGGGGCCGAGTTCCATAAATGCATCAGCACCATCGGCTATCATTGCCTGAACTGATTGTGTCCAGCGTACAGGTGATGTAAGCTGTGAAATCAGGTTTGTCTTGATTGTTTCAGGATCTGTTTGCGGCTGTGCATTTACATTCTGATAGATGGCACAAACAGGTTTGCTGAATGGAGTTGATTGGATTGCGGCTGCAAGTTCTAGTCTGGCAGGTTCCATCAAAGGTGAGTGGAATGCTCCTCCTACACTTAGTTTCAGGGCTCTTTTTGCTCCGGCTGCTGTAAGTTTTTGACATGCCAAATCTATTCCTTCATTGCTTCCGGATATTACGACTTGTCCCGGACAGTTGTAATTTGCAGGTACAACAACTTCGTCAGTTATTTCGGCACATATTGATTCAATGGTTTCATCAGGTAAACCAAGTACTGCTGCCATGGTTGATGGTCTGGCTTCACAAGCCTTTTGCATAGCTAAAGCACGTTTATGCACAAGTTTAAGTCCGTCTTCAAATGATAAGGCTCCTGCAGCAACTAACGCAGAAAATTCACCAAGAGAGTGTCCGGCAACCATATCTGGTTTAAAATCACTTCCCAAAGTCTTTGCCAAAAGCACAGAATGCAGAAATATTGCGGGCTGTGTTACTTTTGTCTGGCGAAGTTCTTCGTCTGAGCCTGAAAACATTATGTCAGTTATGCGGAAACCAAGTATCTCATTTGCTTTTTCGAAAAGAGCTTTTGCTTCTTCTGACTGTTCGTAAAGATTCTTTCCCATTCCGGAAAATTGAGCTCCTTGTCCGGGAAAAACGTATGCTTTCATATGTTCTTGTTTAGTTTAGTTCGCGACAAATTTACTACAAATATTACACAAAATACCATAATTTGTGCATTTTGGTATACTAAAAGCTAATCACTTAATCTATAGGCATATCTTTGCCAAAATCGTAGAAGGTTTTACGCATTATGTCGGCTATCATAAGCTGATAGTTGATGTATGCTCCCAGGTGGGATGTATAAGCGTTGTTAAGTCGGTCACGTTCAAGAGCAAGGGCCTGACTGTCGATATCACCGTCCGAAAAACGTTGTCTGGTGATTTCAAAACTTTTTTCTGCCACATCAACATTCTTCTCAAGTAGCTGGAGTCGTTTTAAGCTGCTGTTTAACTCATCAACAAGATTACGGACTTCCCTTTCGATGCTGCGTTTAACCGATTCGCGTCTGTATTCATTTTGTTTGAGCTGAGATTTAGCAGCATTTACCAAAGCGCGGTTTTCACCCCAGTCAATGATAGGTATGGATATATTTATACCGATGCCATAATTTTGCGGACGGTTTTTAAAATCTGCAATCGAGTTATTTACTGAGCTTGTAAGACTCTGACTCAAAGCATCAGTACTTACTCCTATCTTCTGGTAATACGCAGTAAGGTCACTCTTTATCATTCCTTCAGCCTTTTGACGTTTGAGATTGAGCTTGTTTAACTCAATCTGGATTTCCTGCTCTCTGATTTCAAGTCTGTTTTGCATAGCCAGAGCAACTGCTTTATCAGGATCAACTACTAAAACTTCGTATTTGAGTTCATTATTTATTATGACACTGTCTTTAAATTCAAGTCCGATTAACTCTTTAAAAGCATTAAGAGCGGAGCTTTGATTTATTATTGAGAGGTCATAATTATTTTTGGCTTCAGCAAGGTCTACTTCCATTTGCAAAGCATCTACTTCTCTGATGAGTCCAGATTGATATTTGTTTTTTGCTATATCATAAGCATCTTTTTGTCTCTCAAGGTTAAGTCTTGCAATTTCTTCCCTTTTTTGGACTGAAAGCAGATTATAAAACGAGCTGCTGACGTTATATTTAAGATTGAGTTCTGCCCTCTTTAATGATTTTTTGGATTGTTCATATGCCAGTTCTGCTCTTTTATACGAAGATTTGATTGAATTGTAGCCGTAAAGCGCGTCAATCGGCTGGGTCAGACCAAGTCTTGTATTAAGCATCATCGACCTCTCATCCATATTATAATCATTATAATTGGTGAAACCGGTTTGAACATATATTCTACCGTCAGTCTTTAGTGGCTGGTTTATCTGAAGATTGCCTTCGTAATTAAGTTGCTTTACAGGAAAAAATGAAATACCGGAGCTGTCTTCAAATTGTCTTACAGTCTCAGTATATTCAGGTGAAACCAGATTGAGGTTTACATGGGTTTTGAATGCGCTGGTCGCTGATTTAAGATTAAACTCGGCGATTTTCAGGTCCTGCTGCAAACTCAGCATGTCAAGACTTTTTTCTTGCGCTATTTTGATGCTCTTCTCAAGATCAAGCACATATACTTCAGCAAAAATATCAGTTATTCCTATTATCATCGCTGTGATGACAAGTATCGTTTTCTTCATATTTGTTTTATTGAAAAGAATCATACAAATTTTTGATCAGCAATTTCCGGTTTCAGCATAGCCGGTTTAAATTTTATATTTTCACGGTCATAATTAATCAGACCATCTTTGATGAAGATTATTCTTCTGGCATGGTCGGCAATCTCCTGTTCATGAGTAATAACTATTATTGTATTGCCTTCTTCATGCAATTGCCTGAATAATTCCATGATTTCTTCTCCCATTTTTGAATCGAGAGCACCTGTAGGTTCGTCTGCAAGAAGAATTCCGGGATTTGTCACTAAAGCTCTTGCTATTGCCACTCTCTGACGCTGGCCACCACTTAACTCTCCGGGTTTGTGATTCATTCTTTCTGCCAATCCAACTTTACCAAGAGCTTTTATCGCTTTTTCATGTCTTTCATGTTTCGGAACACCTGCATATATAAGCGGCAACTCGACATTATGTAGTGCATTCATTCTCGGAAGAAGGTTGAAATTCTGAAAGACGAAACCGATTTCTTTGTTTCGCATAGATGACAACTGGTCATCATCTAGGCTGCTTACATCAACGTTATTGAACAGATAATGTCCTGCTGTCGGTGTATCCAGACAACCCAGGATGTTCATCAATGTGGATTTACCTGAACCTGAAGGTCCCATAATTGCCACATATTCATTTTTGGCAATTTTAAGATCAATTGACTTCAGGGCTTGTACTTCAACTCCGTCCATGCTGTACAATTTGGACATGTTTTTGATTTCGATAAGCATAATGTCTGATTTATTCGTAACGGATTGAATCTATAGGTTTCAGGTTTGCTGCATTCTTTGCAGGCAGATAGCCGAAGCTAATACCAACAATCACTGAGAAACCAAATGCAATGAATACTGAATAGGGTCTGATAAATGTATTTACATCAGTAAAGACTGATATTATCAGAGACAGGCTTATGCCAAGTACAACTCCTATAAGTCCGCCTGTAATACTGATAGCAACAGCTTCAGAAACAAACTGTCCCATAATGTCTGATTTCCTTGCTCCTATTGCCCTTCTGATACCGATTTCACGCGTCCTCTCCATAACTGTTGCAAGCATAATGTTCATGATACCTATACCTCCTACAAGCAACGAAATGGCTGCAATCGCTCCGAGAAGGAAATTGTAAATCTGCCTTTCTTTTTCTTCCTGTTTCATCAGTTCATATGGTATCACTATCGAATAGTCTTCATTGTTAAAGTGATGCCTTTTTAAAATACTTTTTACAAGCTCAGAAGATTCGATGAGCTTGTCTGAGCTTTCGACCTGAAGGGTAATTTGCTGTATTTCGCTTGCCAGCTTGTTTTCCTGTGTAAAGCGGTTGTGAAATGATGATAGCGGTATATAGATATCTGTATTGAGGTCACGTGATGATAATTCGCCAACAGTTTCAGTAAAAAGAGCCTTGGACTTTAAAACACCAACGACTTCAAACCACTGATCATCAATTTTAACCATCTTGCCAACAGGATCTTTTTGCTGGAACAGGGCTTTTGATATTCCTGCACCCAGTACGCAAACTTTCAGATTTCTGGTAAAATGGTCAGCATCAATGAATGATCCTTTGTCAATTTCAAAATTCACCATTTCCATATATTCAGGTGTTATACCAATGACTGAAGATTTGGAAGATTTGTCTGAATATTTTACCTCGGTTTCAAGCTCCGCCTGTGAAGCTACTTTGCTGACACCGGGAACAATATTTTTGATAACTTCTGCATCTTCCAGTGACAATCCCTGCGAGAATTTTGCTCTGACTTCCTCAAGCTCCTGATCCGTAAGTTTCTTTTCACGAACAATGATGTTGTTTACACCAAGATCCTGGTATTTTGCTATAGCTTCTCTTTTTGCTCCTTCACCGATAGACAACATTGCAATCACGGAAGCCACACCAAATATAATTCCCAACATAGTCAGGAATGATCTGAACTTATGTTCAACCAAGCCGTTAAGGCCTACACGTATACTCTCCTCTAACTGCATTTTACTTGTTTTTGGTTTCTATCTGACTTACAGGAACGATAAGATCATTCTCCTTAATTTCACCTCTTACTACTATATGAGAATTATTTGCCGGTCCTGCATCTACTTCTGTACGTTCGATACTGCCACCTTTTTTTATGTATATGTAGTCGCCGGTGCCGTCATTTTCAATGCAATTGAGTGGTACGTACATCACGTTATCCAGCTTTCTGCATATGAACTCTGTATTTACTGTCATACCGGGTTTCAGTCTTTTATCTGAAACCAATATATTCACAACTACATCAAATACTTTTTGTTTGGATTTGTCATCTTTTAAATGACATAGCTTACCAATCTCGACGATTTCTCCCGTGAATGAAACCTCGGGCAATGCATCAAGCCTTACGATAACTCTTTGTCCTATATCAATCTTAAAAAAATCCTGTTCGTTAACTGTTGTGTTTACTTTCATCCATGTCAAATCAGGTACGCTTCCCAGATTGTTTCCCTGATATACTTCGTCTCCCATCTTAAGCATCTGGCCGTTTCTTCTGCTTGTACCTATCTGGAAAATGCCGGGTATTGGCGTCCTGATGGTAAGTTTTGGTATAACATCTTTTGAACTCTTAATGTCATCCTTCAGTTGACGTACTCTTATCTTCTGTATCTTCAGGTCATTTCTGTCAACTATTTGCTTTAGCCTAATGCTCCTTTTTACATTTTCATAATTGATTTTTGCCTGCTGAAACTCCAGATCACGTATTTTTTTTGTTTTTTCTGACTCAAAACGCGAATATTCCATTGAAAGTTTTTTAAGATTAAAGGTGGCTTCTTCGGTCTTTAGTCTGGTTTCAACTTCACTCTCAGCATTTTTTTGATTTACAAGAAGTTTTTCAAGATTTGCTTGTTCAGTTTCAAGTTGGGTTTCAAGTTCTACTATAACTTTATTGACCTGTGACGGATCAAGTTGTATTATAGAATCTCCCGGCTTAACTTCTGCACCATGTTCTAGTAAACCAATTATCTTCATTTCATAGTAGTATCTGCCATATCTTGGCATGACAAAGGTCTTGGTATTGATGGCTGCAAGCTCTCCGGTTTCAACAAATGTCTGACGGAACTTGCCTTTTTCAATTTTATAAGTTTGTTGCTGTTTTTCTTTACAGGAAGACATTATAACAAGCATAAATAGCAGGACAACACCAAATTTGCCCCGCATACCAGACTTCGGGGATATTGACTCTTTTTTACCGGTTATGACCAGATTATTAATGGAAACCGGCAATGATTTTATTTTTATTATTGCTGATTTCATTTGGCTTGCTCTTTTTTATCTTCTTTTTTTGAATCTTCCTGAATGGTAGGATCCACCATAGCTACAACATCACCGGATTCAAGTCCTTTAGTTATGACAATGTAATCTGAATTGCTGCCTCCTGTGGTCACTTTAACTTTTTCGTATTTCACACCTTTTTTTCTGTAAACGAAGTCTTCTACTCCGTCAGATTTTAGAGCATCGATGGGTATATATGTGACGTTATCGAGTTTTTTGATAAGAATCCTGCAGCTAACAGTTAATCCTGGTAATAATTTGGCACTCCTGGTTTTAACCAGAATATCCACAGGGAAAACCTTAATTTTTGAATTACCATCTTTATTAATGGCAAGGTTTGCAACTGAAACAACTTCTCCGGAGTAAATGCTGTCTGAAAAAGCATCAGGTTTAATCTCGACTTTCATCCCCTTTGCAATTTTGGTTACATCCACTTCATTAATCTGAACAACTGCTTTAAGCGATGACAAGTCAGGAAGTTGTATCAATGGATAACCAGACCAGCACTGTTCACCTACCTGAAATTTATTATTGGTATTCCAGTTTTTTGATATTATTGAGATCCCGGGTGATGGTGAAACCATATATAGTTTTGAAAGGGTTTCATTTGCTTCATCCAGTCTTTTTCTGTCCTGATTAATCGAAAGCATCTTTTGCTTTAGTTCTTCTTTTTGGACTTTAACAAGATTATCCAACTGATCTTTTGCACGAATCAGGGCTATGTTTGCTTTCTCAAGGTTTAGCTGAATCTCTTTTTTCTTGATATCAGCTTCATAATTGGCTGATTCAAACTGTAACTTCGAAATTTCCTGTGAAATGCGGGTGACTTCATAATCAGCTTTTTGACTTTCGAGGTCTGATTGCTGCTGTGCCTTCATTTTTTCCAGTTCAGCATTGCCCATTTCAAGCCTGGCCTGTGCTTCAACTATACCTTTTCTGACTTCGGTAGGATCGAAAACAAGCAATGTATCCCCTTTTTTTACTTCACTACCGTCTTTAACGATCTGAGCAATTTTCAGGGATCCGTATCTGTAAGAAATATCCGGTGATAAAATACTTATGGAGTGAATCGACTGAATTTCTCCATTTTCATAAACATCAAGATACAATGTTCCCTTTTTTACTTTACTGACAGGGATTTCCTTAGTCTCTTTCTTACCACAGGATGCAAACAAAACCAACAGCACCAAAATCAGGGGCCGGAACTTCAAAAGCTGCTTCATTTATTTATTATTTTTTCTTTTTCAGGTTTTTTAAGGACGCTTTACCGGAAGAATTTTTAATTTTTTGCTTATTTAAAATTGCTTTTGGCAAATATGTATTTCTCTTTATGCTTGATGTAGCAGGTTTCATCAATGATATTGTCTCATTTCCTTTAAGTCCTTTTATTATTACGGCATCATTTGGAGATGTTTCACCTGTAAGTACCTGACGACCTTCGAAACCGTTTTTAATTTTGACATATACCATTTTTCTTGAATCAACATCAAATATAGCGACCTGAGGTACGACTATGGTATCTTTTATTTGCTTAAGAATTACTTTGCAATTTGCAGTGTATCCCTGAGCCGGTATTTTTAATGAACTGTCAACTGAGGCTTCCATTTCAAAGACTTTAACTTTTGAATCCCGGGCTACAGGTTTACCTACAGGAGCTTTTTTTGTAATCTTTCCCCAGCCTTTATTTCCCGGCATAGCATCAAAAGTTAATTCCACAGGATCATTTAATTGCATTCTCTTATATTCTGCTTCTGAAGCCAGTAAGTTTACTTTCATTTTTGTCAGATCAGGTATTCTGACTAACGGCGCCCCTGACCATATCTGGTCTCCTTCTTTTATCTCAAGACCGTTCAACTGAGATTCTGCTCTGCTTGCCACGCCTGATTGTCTGGCTTTAATAGTTAGTTTTGAGATCCAGTCATCAGCATCTTTTATCCTGTTTTCCCAACTCATTACTTCAAACTCCAGCCTTTTCATCTGGGCATTATTTATTAATTGCTGTGCTTTTAACTTTTTCACCAGTCTGTCTTTTTCTATTGCTGCTTTTTGAAGTTCAAGTTCTTTAATCTTCTTCTGATTTGGTGATAGATATTTAAGTTGTAAAGAATCAAGATTAGATATTTGTGTCTGTGCATCAAGGCTTTTCACCTGGGCCTCAAGCAAAGCGTAACTTAATTTCATATCTGCTATGCTTTTTTCTCTTCTTGCTGCTGCATTTTCAACTTCTATCAGGAACTGGTCGTATGAGTTTTCAAGATCTTTATTTTCAAGTATACATACTACGTCTCCCTCTTTGACTTGTTTCCCGTTTTCAACCAGATAGACTATCGTAGCATCAAATTCGTCCGGGCTTGACATAACTGTTGATTTTTCAGGTTCTACAGATCCTGTAATATTCAACTTATCTTCAAAAATTGTTTTTTTTAGTTTTAATAAAGGCAATTTTTCGTCTTTTTCATCTTTGCAAGAAACCGTAGTCAGCAATAATATGATAAGAAGTGGTAAAAATGAGCGCAGGAATATACCAGATTTGAATTTCATGGAGTTCTAGTAGTAAATTTGACGCAATTTATGCAATAAATTTGTGTAATTTCTGATATTATATTTTCTTAACTTGTTTTAGGTTTCATTTGTATATTTTTATTTTAACGGTAAATTGAATCTCCTAGCCGCAAGCAGCTGGTAATCTTCGATTCCGTATAGGAATAAAACATTTTGCGCTAACCCCGCCGCAGAGCAGCGGTGAATGCGCGCACCGGAATTCAAATGAAACGGTTTATCCACAAAAAAACTCTGAATCATTTCTGATCCAGAGTTTTGATTAAGTGATCCGAGCGGGATTCGAACCCACGACCCACAGCTTAGAAGGCTGTTGCTCTATCCAGCTGAGCTACCGGACCCCTTTGTTTTGCGGTCGCAAAGGTAAAAATAAAAAGTAAATATGCAAAGTATTTTTGCCCTGAAAGGAGGTTTCAATGATAAACTTATTTGTTCAGATATACATGATGCAGTATATCAATTAGAAAGGATATCCGAATGCAAGATGTAATGCGAAATCATCGGTGCTGTTTATTGATAATATTCGCCATTTATCTCTGCCTTCTAAAGATGGATCATAAACTTTCATACCAAGATCAAGTCTGGCAAGGAAGAATCCAAAATCTATCCTTAATCCCAGACCAACACTGCCGGCAATTTCCTTATAAAATGTTCCAAAGTCAAATTGTCCTCCCGGTTGTCCTGAATACTCCCTTATAGTCCAGATATTACCCATATCGGCAAATAAAGCACTTTCGATTTTACCGATTAATGAACTGCGGTATTCGAAGCCAAGATCAAGTTTTATATCTCCTGACTGATTCATAAAATCTATCCCGTTTGACCTGTTAATGTACGTGCCCGGGCCAAGTGTCCTGACTGACCATCCCCTCACTGAATTTGCTCCTCCGGAAAAAAATCTTTTTTCAAATGGCAGAATCTGACTGTTTCCGTAAGGATATGCAATGCCGAGTCCTATTCTGTAAGCAAAACGGTTTCTTGAAGATATCACAAGACTTTTTGCATATTCGGCTTCACCTTTGAGATATTGAGCAAAACCTATATTTCCAATCTTATAATAACCATCATCTTCAGGAATTCCTGCAAGTGAGTATATAGCGTAAAGAGAATTGCCAGCAGACTCAATGCTACCTCTCAGAGTATGGTATGTCCTTTCTGTTGAGCCAAGAGGCACACTGGAATACGAAAAGCTATAAGCAGTCCTCAAAATGAAATGATCTTCATATGAGTATTTGAGATATGAATTGTTCGTCAGGTACATTGCTTTAAATGTAGAATCCACTCTGGGCATATACACATAACTTAAATCAATAAGGTCCAGAGTATGTCTGTAAGTGTTTTTCGTCCAGTTATATCTTATGGCTGCAGTTGCTACAGTTCTCAAAAACTCCGGTCTGGACATATTCTGATACGAGAAATTGAATTCAGTCTTCGCATCGACTTTCTTTTTAAAGTCATTGCTTAACAATGGCATTTTAAAATCAGGAAAGGTTAATCCCAACTCACCTCCAAGTTCAGTGTAATCGCTTTGAAATGATGTTGAAAGGGCTTCATAAGCACCTCTTACTTTAGCCTGTAGCATTTCTGCTCCATTAAATACATTTCGGTGTGTCACTCCCGCATTACCGGCAACGCCGAGGTCTCCTGCAGTATTTGTACCTTCAACCTCAAGCGAAAAACTCTGTTTTAAAGTTGGAGTCAATAATATATAACAATCAAGATTATTTTCCTTAGCGGTGTCGTTTTCAAATGGTACAAACCTGATATTTACGTATTTCATTATATCCATAGAATTCATCCTGGCATAAGTTTTTTCCACATCCCGGGCATTATACAATTCACCGGGATTTATAAGGCAGTTCGAAATGAGTACGTCCGGTTTCATAAAAGGTTTATCAGGATAAATAACACAAAAATCTTCTCTTTGATATGTTTTGTATTTCTCCATATCGATTATCTGACTTTGAAGTGTATCCTTATTTATCTGAGAATTCTTCGTGTTTGACAAGTCTGAAACAGGAACATCAAGCAAAATAAATACTTTATTGATTCTGAAAACCGGATGGGATTTATTAACTAAAGAATCTCCCTGAGCAGTTTGATAATTAATACTGTATGGTTTGAGTATCAATTCAACATCAGCCTGTTGGTTTCCAATAGTACTGTCAACATCAAATGACAGGAAATCTGAATTCATATAATAATAGCCGTGTCTTTGGAGATGTTTGACTATGCGCGTCCTTTCATTATCGAATTGTTCGCTTGACAAAGGCATTCCCTGTTTCACCTCTGAGTTAGCCAGGCTTTCGTTAATCAGAACACTTACTGAATCTTCGCCCGGCTTGAATGAGTAATTTCTGATTGTATACGGTTTTTTGCCATCAATAAAGTATGTCAACTTAAGTTTTCTGTCTTTAAGCTTTGATATTGTATCAACTGTTGCATTGTAGTAACCTTTACTCATCATGAAAATTTTCATGGAAGATATAGACCTTGAGGTCATAGATTTTTCATACAAAACCGGTGGTTCACCCATATTTTTGAGTGTACGGTTAATCCATTTGGTTGTATCCTGTCCTGATAAATTGTACCAAAAAAGATCCAATCCCAATATTCCCAGAAACCGGCCGTTTGCTTCCTGTCTCAGATATCTGCTAAGTTCGTGTTTTGAAGGGCAATCCTTAGATGTTTTTATAACGACCCTATCCAGTAAAATTTCATTTTCAGGTACATATTTCAATTGGTTGCATGCACTGAGGAGCAACAATAAGACAATTGTGAGCAGTGCATTTCTTGACATAGCCGGAATTTGTGTTGGTTTGATGCAAATGTACATTTTTCTTTAAAAAGTTATATCCGCATTTGCTATATACAATAACGATATTTCATTTTTTTGCATTTATTGAGTAGTTTTGTTAAAAAATCGGATATGTTAAGCAAGTCTACTCAAAAATGGATAAGATCTCTTGAACAAAAGAAATTCAGACTGGAACTTGGTCTTTTTGTTGCTGAGGGGCATAAACTTACAACTGATTTATTAGCCAAATTGCCTTGCAGATTACTTATTTACACATCTGACTGGATCAAAGAAAACAAATCGATGAACCTTAAGGGTATTGAGTGTATTGAAACTGACTTTGACGATATCAAAAAAATAAGTTTTTTTAAAAATCCTCAGAAAGTAATGGCTGTTTTTGAAATTCCGGCATCAAAGCTTTCTTTCGAAGACACTTACGGAAAGCTGAATCTTGTCCTTGACAATATACAGGATCCGGGAAATCTTGGTACAATTATCAGGATTGCTGACTGGTTTGGCATTGAAAATATTATTTGTTCTAAAGATACTGTTGACGCTTATAATCCTAAGACTGTTCAGGCTACTATGGGTGCAATAGCAAGAGTACACATTTATTATGAGGATCTTTATACCTTTATCACTAACAGCAAAATAAATGTGTTCGGGACCTTCCTTGAAGGTGATAATATTTACAAATGCAACTTACCTGAAGAAGCTTTGATAGTGATGGGTAATGAAGGAAACGGTATTTCTGACCAAATTGCCGGGTTGATTGACAAAAAATTACTTATTCCCGATTATCCTGCGGGTAAAACGGGCTCTGAATCGTTGAATGTTGCTGTAGCTACTGCAATCGTCTGCTCTGAATTCAGGAGAAGAATGTTTTGAGAATCAATTAACAACAACCTGAATTCCATCTCCGATTTTCCTGATTTCTTCTCTTTTTTCAGGTTTAATTTCTTCAGTCTTTTTCAGAGAATCTGCAATGGTGGTTGTATCAGAAGGTATTTCTTTAAAAACGTAATCTTTTGGATTAATAACATAGAACGTATCTTTTACTGTTTTCCATTCTTTAGTGAAACCAGCACTCCATGATGTGACAGAATCCGGATATATACTGTTTTTGAAGTAGTTAATCGTGTTGATTATGTATCCGTATTTTGTATATATGGTTCTTATTCTAACCGAATCTTCTTTTGTAAGTTTTAAAGAATCTGATGATCCGGAATGATATAATCCGTTTTGAATATCCTCATACAACTGACTATATTTTTTTTCGATATTCTCGTAAATCCTGGTATAAACCTTCAGATTTTTACTGTAATAGGCAACAGACTTAAAAAAGTCTTCTTCTGTAATATTATGTTTCTTTAAAACAGCCTGATACGAAAGATCGCGGAAATAATTGTTTTCAAGTCCTCCACGCCAATCCATGTGCTGATCCAAAACACCTGTATTTGTTATAGATTCAGCTAAATGAATATCATATAAAACATCCGTCATTTCTTTTTGAGACAAAACTCCTTTTGGCCTGCAGGAAACAAACAGCAAAACCAAAAGTACAATAACCGGATAAAAGAAATATTTCCTGATGAGAGTCATTCGTAAATCTAAATTTAACTAAGGTCTAAAATCACATCAAGATCTTTAATACTCAAAATTCGTATCAACCGATAATGATGTTTATTTTTCTTCGGCTTCTTCTGTCTTTGTTTCGATAGCTTCAGACAAATCCTTACGATAGAATAAGAGCATTATAAATATGCCACATGTTATAGCTGAGTCAGCAATATTAAATACCGGCCTGAAAAATATAAAATGCTCTCCGCCTACAAACGGCATCCAGTTTGGCCAGTATGTATCAATCAGAGGAAAATAAAGCATATCAACCACCTTACCGTAGAAAAATGGTGCATACCCCCCCATTTCCGGGAACATCGTTGCAACCTGTCCGTTACTGTGATCAAAGATTAATCCGTAAAACATACAATCTATTACGTTGCCCAATGCTCCGGCGATTATAAGAGCAAGACTTACACAAAAGCCCATTCTGGCATGTTTTTTAATACATGTTTTAAACAGATACCATGAGAGGAAACCTGCAGCGATCAACCTGAAAATGGTAAGAAATAGTTTATCAAACAATTCTATGCCAAAAGCCATTCCATTGTTTTCGGTGAAATACAGATAAAACCAATCTGTAATTTTCACGCCTTCACCTAAAGCAAAGTTTGTCTTGATCCAGATCTTGAAAATCTGATCAAGTATAAGGATCGATAATATTATTACCAGCGAAATCCAGCTTTTAGAGCGGGTGGACATATTACTTTTTATCGTTTTTGGCTTCAATCGTCAATGTAGCATGTGGTACGGCACGTAATCTTTCTTTTGGTATCAGCTGACCGGTCTCCCTGCAAATACCATAAGTTTTGTTTTCAATTCTGATTAGTGCAGCTTCAAGATGCTGAATAAATTTAAGCTGACGTTGTGCCAGTCGACCTGTTTCTTCTTTAAGCAAAGTGTTGGCTCCCTCTTCAAATACTTTAAAAGTAGGAGAAGTATCCATTACATCATTACCGTCCATGTTGGTTACACTAGCCTTGAGTTGTTCATAATCTTCTCTGGCTTTAACCAATTTTTCTTCGATCAGAATCCGGAATTCTTCTAATTCTGCATCGGAATATCTTATTTTATTCTCTGACATGGCTGATTAATTTAACAAGTACGATATTAGTTTTTAAAATTTAAGTTGCGAATATAATCAATTATTAAGTAAGTCTGAAATAATAGATATACAAATAACCGGTATTAACAAATATAAAATCAGATTATTTTTTCAATCAAAGCATTAATAATAACGCCATCTAAATCAAGCTCTTGCCCTGACTCAACAACGTCCTTCAATACTATTTCGCTTGCAAGTGTCTGCACACATATATAGTCTTTCCAGGTTTCCATAGCATCACGAATATCCTTATTATCTGAAAGTGATATCTTTATCTTGTCAGTTATTTCAAATCCATTTGATTTACGGATATTCTGAATTCTGTTTACCAACTCACGGGCAAGTCCTTCACGTTTTAAATCTTCAGTTATGGTAACATCAAGTGCAACAGTTATACGTCCTTCATTAGCAACGAGCCAGCCGGGTATATCTTCAGAAAGTATCTCAACATCAGAAGCTTCAATTCTGACTTCAAATCCATCAACATTCAGATCAGTATACGAGTTTTTCTCAAACAGATTTATGGATTCCTGTGACATCGATGTAATCACGGCAGCAATCTGCTTCATGTTTTTGCCGCATTTAGGGCCAAGTTTCTTAAAATCAGGCTTAATCTTTTTTACAAGTATTCCTGCTGTATTATCAACAAATCTGATTTCTTTTACATTAACCTCACCAAGAATCAGATTGCTTACGGCCTGTATCTGATGCTGTTGATCTTCATCTGCTGCAGGTATCATGATTGCAGTCAATGGCTGACGTACTTTTATGCTCACTTTTCGACGTAAAGCAAGTATCATAGAAGTAATCTGTTGAGCAACCTGCATTCTTGACTCAAGTCCCAAATCTATCAGTGCATGATTATATTTTGGAAAATCGGCAAGATGTACAGAAAGGATATCCTTATCCCCTCCTACCGAGTTTAAATCAAAGAACAATTGATCAGCATAAAATGGAGCAATCGGAGCCATCAGGCGTGAAACCGTTTCAAGACAAGTATATAATGTTTGATATGCAGATATTTTATCTTCATTGTATTCACCACCCCAATAACGTTTACGGTTAAGTCTTACGTACCAGTTACTGAGATTTTCAGTTACAAAATCACTTATAGCACGTCCAGCCCTGGTCGGCTCATAATTATTATAACAGTCATCCACCTCTTTAATCAAACTGTTGAGCTGTGATATAATCCATCTGTCAATTTCAGGTCTGTTTTGAACAGGGACTTCAGCATCCTGATTTTTGAAGCCGTCAACATTGGCATAAAGAGAGAAAAATGAATATGTGTTGTACAATGTACCAAAAAATTTCCTTCTGACTTCTTCAATACCTTCAGTATCAAATTTAAGATTGTCCCATGGAGATGCATTGGTAATCATATACCAACGCAAAGGATCAGAGCCATATTTTTCGATAGTCGAGAATGGATCAACAGCATTGCCAAGTCGTTTGGACATCTTGTTGCCATTCTTGTCGAGTACCAGACCGTTTGAAACCACATTTTTAAAAGCTACAGAATCAAAAGCCATTGTTGCTATAGCGTGCAGGGTAAAGAACCAGCCTCTGGTCTGGTCAACACCTTCAGCAATAAAATCTGCAGGATAAATCTCTCCGCTTTCAATTCTTTCCTTGTTTTCAAACGGATAGTGAACCTGAGCATAAGGCATGGCACCCGAATCAAACCAGACGTCAATAAGGTCGGTTTCACGCTTCATCGGTTTACCGGATTTTGAAACCAAAATTACATCATCGACATAAGGTCTGTGCAGATCTATTTTTTCATAATTTTCTTTAGAATAATTACCCGGTTTGAAATCACCGGGAAGATTCTCAGACATGAATCCTGCTTTTACAGATTTTTCGATTTCATTGTATAGCTCTTCGACTGAACCTATACAAATCTCTTCAGAGCCATCTTCTGTCCTCCATATTGGCAGCGGTGTACCCCAGTAACGGCTTCTTGAAAGATTCCAGTCCTGAAGGTTTTCAAGCCATTTTCCGAATCTTCCTGAACCTGTTGAAGCCGGTTTCCACTGAATAGTGTTATTCAGCTCAATCATTCGTTCACGACAAGCAGTTGAACGGATAAACCAGCTGTCAAGCGGGTAATAAAGCACAGGCTTGTCTGTACGCCAGCAATGTGGATAATTGTGTATATGTTTTTCGATTTTGAAAGCCTGATTGTTTTGTTTCAACATTACACAAAGATCTATATCAAGAGTTGCATCAGAATCTTTTTTATCATCATCATACGCATTCTTGACATAACAACCTGCATAAGGTTTATACAAATCAATATTTATTTTTGAAGCAACATATTCAGCATCAAGATCTTCTATCCTGTAAAATTTACCTGTAGGATCAACCATAGGTCTGTTGTTGCCATCTTTGTCAATCATTAATAATGGAGGTACTCCAAAATTTTTTGCCACCCTGTCATCATCGGCACCAAAAGTCGGAGCGATATGGACTATACCGGTACCATCTTCTGTAGTGACATAGTCACCTGAAATGACACGAAAAGCTCCTTCTCCCGGGTTCACCCAGGGTATTAACTGCTCATATTCAATGCCAACGAGTTCAGAACCTTTATATTCTCCAAATACTTCAAATGGTATAAGTTTGTCTCCGGCTTTGTATGAATCCAAAGGTAGTCCGGCAGCCTTTTCATTAAAATGTGCTGAAACCAGATCTTTAGCAAGTATACATGTCATCGGTATACCTGTATATGGATTGTATGTTTTTACAGCCACATAGCTGATGGACGGACCGACACACAATGCTGTATTTGAAGGTAATGTCCATGGCGTTGTCGTCCATGCGATGAAATACGCATCACCAAAACCTGTCCATTCAGTTTTTGGATTCTTTATCCTGAACTGAGCGACAACAGTAGTGTCCTTAACATCACGGTAACAGCCCGGTTGATTAAGCTCATGAGTACTCAGTCCTGTACCTGCAGCAGGTGAATATGGCTGAATAGTATAACCTTTATACAAATATCCTTTTTCGTAAAGTTTTTTCAGGAGATACCAAAGCGTTTCGATATAACGGTTATCATAAGTAATATACGGGTCGTCCATATTTACCCAGTAACCCATCTTATGAGTGAGGTCTTCCCACTCTTTTGTAAACTTCATTACGTCTTTGCGACATGCCGCATTGTATTCAGCTACAGAAATTGATTTACCGATATCCTCCTTTGTTATACCTAATGCCTTTTCAACACCAAGTTCTACAGGCAGGCCGTGAGTATCCCAACCGGCTTTTCTTTGTACCTGAAAACCTTTCATAGTCTTGTAACGACAAAATATATCTTTTATGCTGCGGGCCATTACATGGTGAATGCCCGGCATACCGTTGGCAGAAGGCGGGCCTTCATAAAACACAAAAGAAGGACATCCTTCACGGATTTCAGTACTTTTATGAAATAAGTCATTTTCATCCCACTTTCTCAGGATTTCCTGATTGATTCTGGTTAAATCAAAACCTGAATATTCTGTAAATTTTTTTGACATGATCAGCGCAAATTTTTCGCGTGCAAAGGTAGAAAAAAAATGTCAAAGGTAGAAACCTGAAGTCAGGTCATTATAAGCTTTTGATTTGTTATTGTCTGAGGTTTCAATTTCAAGTCTGGTATGCTCAGTTACAGTTCTGCAAAATGAGAATTCAAGCATTATTCTTTTTGGTTTCATCTCTGTTTTTGTAATGATTTCGCATCTTCTGGTCAGCAAAAGCCCTCTTACCCAACAAAGCTCAGTGAAAATATTTTCCTGTTCAGCAGGTATTATTACCGAAAAATGGCCTCTATCTGAAAGCAACAGGGAACTCTTTGTAATGAGTTGCTCCCACGTGAGGCTGCCGTCATGCCTAGCCTGATTTCTGAATTTATCAGGAGCCTTTAGTGAATTTCTGAAAAACGGAGGATTGGAAACTATAATATCGTATTTTATTCCCGGTTCAAAAGTATTATAATCAGTGTTAAAAATCTTAATTCTTTCTGCCCAGATGCTTTCCGCAGCATTTTGTTGTGCCTGAATTGAGGCACTAACATCAATTTCAACAGCGTGAATAAAGGTTTCAGAAAGATCATCTGTACGTTGAGCAAGCATTAACGCGATAAGTCCGGTCCCGGTTCCGACATCGAGAATACTCCCGGGATTATCTACTCTTGTCCATGCACCAAGCAATACTCCGTCTGTACCAACTTTCATGGCACATAAATCCTGTTTAATCTCAAACTTCTTAAACCTGAAACAGGGACTGCTCATTTTTCCTTCTCGATGGAAGATATTCTGAAAGTAGAGTACAGCTCAAGTAATGCTGTAACAAACAATAATACGACCCAGACGTTTGTGCCCTTAAACTGCAAATAACATGTAGCAACCAAAAGTAACGATGAGATGTAAATATTACGGTTAAATCTTTTCAAACGAAAATCATCACCTTCGTATTTCATTTTAAGTCTTGATATTATGTAAAATAATGAACCTGCGGCAAAGGCATATTTGCCCCAGGAAACATTTTCCATAACCAATACAGATGTAATAAGTATCAGGATGGCACCGACAGCCAGAAGATAATCAAAAATCCTTTTATCCATATTATTTTATTAAGTAGATATCTTCGTCTGCCTTTTTCATCAGATAGTCCTCTCTTGCTATCCTCTCAAGCTCCTCTTTACCTGAATTTATATTATCAAGTTTCTTCTCGCTTGAATCACGAAGCTTCTGATAGTATTTAACTTCTTTTTTAAGGCGACTGATTTCCCTTTCAAGTTTAATGCGTTTTACGACACTGTTTTCATCTATGAAAACCACAAAAACAAATATTACAAGTACGGAAATGACGTATTTGTTGAGTATCGGTTTCACCTTTATCCAAATGTCCTTAACTTTTTTCATACCTGTTTTGTATGACACAAAAATACATATTTTTTTTTCATACATTTGTATTAAGTAAAAATTACAATGGACAATTATCTTGTTTCTGCCAGAAAATACAGACCCGACACTTTTGAATCGGTTGTAGGCCAGAATGCTCTTACGAAAACCCTTAAAAATGCCATAAGAAATAATCAATTGGCACAGGCTTATCTTTTTTGCGGACCCAGGGGTGTCGGCAAGACTACATGTGCAAGAATATTTGCAAAAACTATAAATTGTATGAATCCGGG
>CAZCPI010000015.1:0-29272 GCA_964500535.1 uncultured Bacteroidales bacterium | reverse complement strand
ACATTTAAAGCTGTAACTGAACCTCCAACAAAATCATCTGATCCCGGACAATCAATAAAGTTTAATTTTTTACCATTCCATTCCACATGAAATGGAGTAGGAAATACAGAATAACCATATTCATGCTCTACCGGGAAATAGTCGCTTACTGTGTTTTGAGCCTCAACGGTCCCGCGACGTTTTATCAAACCACCCTCGAAAAGCATAGCTTCTGCGAGTGTGGTTTTCCCGGCTCTGGAACTTCCCAAAATGGAAATGTTCTTGATTTCATTAGTTTGATAAACTTTCATAATACTAAATCTTTATGGTATTTTTGATATAACAGTTAATATCGCCTTTTTTAAAAGGCCACGCAAAGTATAAAAACTCAAATTGAAATCCAACTCAAACACAGTGTTACAAAACAATGTTATAGAGCATATTTGATAACTTGATCATTAATTGTCAGTATGTGAAAACCCTTATGTAATATTTCATTATTTTTACAGAATAAACAGAAACAAATGGCGATTGAAATAGAAAGGAAATTTCTGGTAAAAGGAGATTTCAGAACATACGAAACCGAAAAATCATATTACAGACAAGGTTATATCCCTTCAGAAAATTGCAGTATCAGAATAAGGATAACTGATAAATCCTCTTTTATTACCATTAAAGGCCCCGGAGATAAACTCGGTATCTCACGTTTTGAATGGGAAAAGCAAATCCCTGAAGAAGAAGCTGATGAGCTTTTCAATTTCTGCACGAGAGGAAGTATCGAAAAAATAAGACACTTTATACCGGCAGGAAAGCATATTTATGAAGTGGATGAGTTTCTGGGTAAAAATCAGGGTCTTATCATTGCTGAGATTGAGCTCAATAGCATAGAAGAAACTTTTGAGAAACCTGATTGGCTTGGAAAAGAAGTAACAGGTATAAAAAAATATTACAATGGCAGTCTGGCAAGATTGCCTTATTCTGAATGGACTAATGAAATGAAAAATGAACACGAACTTTAATCAGCTTATACCTGAAGGAATGCCGGACTTCCTTTTAGTACTTGTTTTTTCTCTTCTGATAGGTCTTTCACAAAGGAGACTTAATCTAAACAGAGAAAAAACCATCTTTGGATCTGACAGAACTTTCACGTTTATCGGACTTTTGGGGTATTTGCTTTATATATTCAAACCTTCTGACATGTCTCTTTTTGCAGGTGGGGGTCTGGTAATTGCCCTTTTCCTGGGTATTAATTACTTCTTTAAGATAAAAACCCTTGAGGATTATGGTTTGACAGCAATTATAACTGCCCTGATTACATATTGCATGGGTCCATTGGTTAAACTTACACCTTCATGGTTTTATGTTTCTGTTGTTGTAGTGGTTTTATTGCTTTCAGAGATGAAAACCACATTTGTTGAGCTTGCTCATAAAATGAATAATGACGAATTCATCACACTTGCCAAATTCTTATTAATTGCCTTCATCATCCTTCCTATGCTGCCGGATGAAAGGATAATATCTGAAATAAGTCTTACGCCTTACCGCATTTGGCTTGCTACAGTTATTGTCTCTGCGATTTCTTATACAAGTTATATCCTTAGAAAATACGTGTTCCCGAAATCCGGAGTACTGGTTTCCGGTCTTATCGGTGGTATATATAGTAGTACAGCAACAATAACAATACTTTCAAGGAAATGCAGAACAGCTCCTGAAAAGCTTTTACCGGAATATGTTTCTGCAATGTTTATTGCGGTTGGAATGATGTTTCTAAGATTAATGATTGTAATAGCTATTTTTAATTCTCAGGTTTTCTCAAAATTATTAATTCCTATGGCGATTTTGATGATAATTTCAATAGCTGTTGGGACAGTAATATTTTTAAAGTTCAAACATTCGGAAAGAGCAGATATTGAAGAAGAAATGAGCAACGCATCAGACAACCCCCTGGAATTTAAGATTGCTTTGATTTTTGCTTTTCTCTTTGTACTATTTACCATACTTACCTATTATACAATAGAATACGTTGGAAAAAGCGGGGTTTCCTTACTATCGGTTCTATCCGGACTGGGAGACATCACTCCTTTTATCTTAAATCTGATTCAGGGTAATTCAGCTTCAATTGATTTAAATCTGATAGCATCCAGCTGCCTTTTAGCTACCATGAGTAACAATATTGTAAAAATGTTTTATGCGATTGGTTTCTCCAAAAAAAGGAAACAACTTATAAAACCATTAGCTGCAGGATTTACAATAATTAGTGCTGCAAACCTGATAATAGTTATTTTCTTTATTTAATTTATCAGCAGTTTAGCTGTACCGGTAGAGCCATTGGTATATTTAATTTTTACAATATAAATACCTTCCTTCAAATTTGAACAATCAAAAAGGTGGGTTTTAGTTCTGTTTACTTTGATATGCCCGGTGATTTTAGCATCTATTGAAATTAAAAATAATTCATCAAAATCTTCCGGAGACACTATTTGAATGGAGTTTACTCCCTTTACAAAAATAGCTTTTGGATTAGCAACACCCGCTGCCGGCAATTGCAGACCTGAGATAACTGTCTCTGAATCCTGATTCTCAATTATTGATGAAACCAGACTGTTAATATACACCTCCAGATACGTATATCCTTCAGAATTAAGGTCTTTAGCTTTCTTCCCCGGGTAATTTGCATCAAGCCACCCATCAGGAATCCCATCAATATCAGAATCAGAAGGCGCAGGTAATGAATTATATTCCGGCCATCCGCCTACGTCAGACTGTGTATCAATAATACCTTTTGTACCTCCTTTTGATCCAGTATATGTATAAGTACCAGTCCTGGTTTCACGCGATATTCTGGCATCGATAGTATCTCTTTTTAAACTTGCACCAGCATACGCTACAACTTTATCAAATGCTTTTGCCGCCGTATGCTGCATTATGGGGAGAACGACATAGGGCTCTTTTACCAGACAAGTATCCAGTGGGAAACCTGTATTATTCCTGATACCATTTCTGTTATTTGAATTTACTGAGGCATTATTGTGTATAATATTACCGGATACATAAAACTTACCGTGTCTTGGCAATATAACAGTTGAACCCTTATCAATATCAATCTGAAGAAATCTACCTGTCACACTACTGCTGGTTGCCGGTCCGGGCCTGTAATAATTATTTACTACATTATACTTACCGGCAGATTCACCGCCATAGCCTCCATTTGATCCATAATTATAAATTACATTATTTCTGAAATCCATTCTTTCTTCATCAAATGGATTTGTGTAATCCAGACCATCTCTTTTCCATCCATTATATCTGGGATTCCTGCTATCGTGATGAGCCATCAGGTTATGATGAAAAGTTGCATTTTTGCCACCCCATAAACCGCAAAAGCCATGAGAACCTTTGTCATGTACAGATACCTTCAGGGATTCAGATAATATGCACCATTGCATAGTAAAGTTGTAATTGCTATAAAACGAAGAACATTCATCCACAGACCAGCTCATAGAACAATGGTCAATAATTATATTTTTCCTGTAACGCCCCCATATTGCATCAGATTCAACATTATTGATATCTCCCATGCGGAATCTCATAAATCTGATTATTACATTATCAGCATCAACACTAACTTCATATCCTTTAAGGCAGATGCCATCACCCGGAGCCGTCTGTCCTGCTATAGTCAGGTTGCCGTTTTTTATATTTAATCTGCTTGCAAGATTTATCAAACCGGAAACTTTAAAAAGTATAGTCCTGGCTCCAGACTGCCCAATGCACCACCTTAATGAACCTTCTTTAGTGACAGAATTACCTGTATTATTATCAGCAAGAGTATTTACGTAATAGACTACACCGCCTCTGCCTCCTGTTGTATACATTCCACCTCCCCATGCTCCCGGAAATGCGGGAACTTCAGATTTGACGACACCGGTTGAAATAATAGAAGTTAATAAAAACAGAAAAAAAGTTCTATTTATAAAGTTTTTCATTTGTAAGTAATAATTAAAATAATCCTGCAAAAAAAGGTTAACTGAAAGTCCGGACGCAAATATGCGATTAATGTGTAAATATGATGGAGAATATTTGTCAATACTTGGGGTACAAATCATCTTTGCTCCAAAAGTTGGCATAAAAATCTATTAAAAACGGTCATTTTCTTGAAAAAAAACGCGAAATTCAATTTTTTTTTAAAAAAAAGGCTCTTAAGTATTTTCTAATTGAATCTAAGTTATAATTTTGCAATATTCTTAACAAATAAAATCCAATGTCATGAACGCATTACTCGAAAAAGCTAACGGTCTTATCGCCGAATTCCAGAAAAATGCAGCTTTACAGGCTGGAAATGGTAACAAAGCAGCAGGTGCCCGCGCAAGAAAGGCATCACTGGAAATTGAAAAGGCTATGAAAGAATTCAGAAAAATTTCTATTGAAGATTCAAAGAAATAAGAATTAACTTTCAAAGACATTTTTTGATAAGGCTGTCCGGCTTGGATAGCCTTTCTTTTTTATAATATCTCCAGTGCGATCATAGCGCAGGCTTCGGCATCTGCAAGTGCATGATGGTGATCTCTTAAAGAAAAGCCGCAATACTCAGAGACGGTTTGCAACTGATGGTTTGGCAGATTTGGCAAAACCTTTCTTGATCTCTGACATGTACATTTGAACTCATAATCCGGATAATCCATCGAATAGGTTCTGAAAACCGCTTTTAAACAGCTTTCATCAAAGCTCTTGTTATGGGCTACAAGAGTAAGCCCTTCAATTAAGGGATCAATTTCAGACCAGACTTGAGGAAATACCCTGGCTTTATCAGTATCTCCGGCAGTCAGGCCGTGAACTTTTGTATTATAATAGCTGTAGTAGTTCGGCTCAGGTTGTATAAGACTGTAATACTTTTCAACTATAACTCCGTCACGAACTATTACAACACCGACACTACAAACACTTGAAGGACTTTGATTAGCAGTTTCAAAATCAATAGCTGCAAAATTTTCCATCTCTCAGAAACCTAAAATGTTTACAATCTTTTCCAGATACTTTCTGTCCAGTTCATCAAAATCGCTTAATCTGTCGCTGTCAATATCCAGGACCCCGAAGACTTCTCCATTAGAAAACAGAGGTACAACAATTTCAGATTTTGACAGAGAGCTGCATGCTATGTGACCTTCAAATTTCTCAACATCAGGGACTATTATTGATTGACCTTTTTCCCATGATGTACCACAAACGCCTTTGCCTTTACTTATTCGCGTACATGCAAGAGATCCCTGAAAAGGGCCCAGCAATAATTGATCGTTTTTTACTATATAAAAACCTATCCAAAAAAATCCTAATGCTTCTTTGAGTATAGCAGATACATTTGCCATATTTGAAATGACCATTTCAGGTCCGGTTTCAACGATGGAAGAAATCTGAGGAAGCAGTTCCTGATATATTACTTCACGGTCGGTATTTTCAGAAAATATTATTTCATGCATTGCAATTTTATTAAAATTCTCAATGCAATATTACATATTATCTTTTTTCTGACAATGTGAAATATATCAGAAACTCACTTGGTGATTTTTTGTTTATCCAATGACTAAAACCTAATCCTGTTGCTTTTTCTATCAATGGCACCGGTAGAAAAGGAACTATTACTTCAGTAATTTCGCCGGCATTCATTTTACCAATTGTTGCAAGAACCTCATTTACTGGATGTTCTCCGGCATCAAGCATTCTCTTTGCATCTATCGAGTATACTATACCTTCTTTACTGAACCATTCCGGTCTTTTTTTCACCAATACAGTTTCCAGACCATCTGTAACTTCAGTTTTATCCTGTCCTACTACCTCCCTGAGTTTGTTTACAACATATTCAACCTTGAGGTTTCCAATAACTGAAGCCTGAGCAACAGTTGTAATCTTACCAATAGTTTTTCTTAGTACAGGATTTTTTAGCTTCCTGAACTCCGGAGCCATGCTTATTAGTACATCCTCAAGTTCAGGAAAGGTTTCAATCAAATCAAATATTTTTGTTTTGGGAGTTATGATTAGTTTTTCCATAATCATTTTTCAGAATAAGAAAGAATTCGCTTTTCCCCATTAAGATTCCTTAATTCTGTAAGGTTTTGTGAAACCTCCAGCGTGCCAAGATACTCACCATTTTCGTCCCGTAAAGCATAATACTCAATATGTATAAATTTACCCTGCATCTGAATCCAGAACGGAGCAACACTTGCCTTACCTGACTTAAAATCCTCAAGAATTTTTTCTACAATATGAACACTACCCGGAGGATGGCACAAACGTACATCGCGGTTTATTATTGAACGGTTTCGCGTAAAGATCCTTTCCTTCCCCTGAGAAAAATATTTAACCTTATCATTTTTATCAACAAAAGTCAGGTCTACCGGCAGTGAATTTAGTATTGCCATAATTTCTTTGGCAGTGAAACTACCGGAAGGCAGTTGCAAAGCTCCGGTTTCATTCAAAACACTTTCACCGGAAAATGAATTTTCAATTTCAGCAGAGGGTTTCCATTCAACCTGTGGATCATAAAGCGTGAAACCAAACTCCAGTGTCTGCTTATGGATTGCCCACCATTCTTCTTCTGTCAATAAATCCATTGCCATCGGAAATAAAATATCCTTCTCTTTTGTAGTCATGTCAAACATGGACATTAATACAGGATTAAACAAAAGATCAAGAGCATCATTCAGGTCACCTTTTGTCAATGACTTATTTCCTAATAATTCAATACATCCGTTAAGTTGCTCACGTATTTCATCATGTTTACCCCACATTACTTTTGGAGGTCCTGTAACTTCATTTTTCTCCAGATAAGGGAAAAGCAGGTACTCTTTTCTTTTGTAATGTTTATCGACATCCATTAATTCGTTGAAACACTTCTGAAGTTTTAAAACAAAATCCGGGAAATCTGTATCTTTTACGCTGTCAACATTCCGTAAAAACTCCTGAGTGAGTTTTAAAACTTTCATCAGCTCTTCATTTTCCTTCAAGAAAACATCCAATGGATGGCCATCAGGTATCTCTTTAGCACCACTTTGATCAATATGTCCATCCAGAACCTGCCCGTGAATGTCACACAATCTAAGGACTTCAGATTCAGGTAACCCTTCGGAAATAAGTTCCTGTTCAACCTCTACAACCTCACCATAAGGGATGTTTTGTAAAGTGTTAATAAGCTCAGAACGTACCTTCTTTGCGTCCTCTCCATCATGAAGTTTGAGAATCAGTCTTTTAAGTCTGTCCTTCCGAAAATCTGAATTATTAATCAACTCGCTCATAGTTTATAAAAGTTTGGTTGTTGCAACAGGCCTCGGGGCCTTAATTACCATAATCCTTGTATCAGCGGATCCTTCATTACTAAGGCAATGAACAATATACGCAGGGCTTTCAACAAGAGTATCCGGTCCGAAAGTCATTACCTCTTCACCAACCTGTACTGTTGCATTTCCTTCAAGAATATAAAACACCACATCAACCGGAGTTTTATGAGGTTTAAGACTCTGACCCGGCTTAAGAGTCATATGCATTATTTGTGCACTTTCTTTATCATACAACTTCCTTACATCCACCATATGTGGATTCTCCTTTACTTCTTCAGTTAAATAATTTCTTGTTACCATAATTTAATCTCTTTTTTTGCCAGTGTTTGCACCGTCTCTGTCTTTACTAATTTATCTATTGAATCTCTGATTATTGCATATTGTTCATGTAAAGGACAAGGCTTTTCATCAGTACAATACTTCAGACCGAAACCGCAACCTGTGAAAATCTGATCTCCCTGCACCGAAACAATAACATCCCGCAGTGGAAGTTCTGATTTTTCAGTATCAAAAAAGAATCCTCCACCTTTGCCCTTTGCTGATTTTATAAATCCGCTCCTGACCATTCTTTGAAGAATTTTTGCCAGAAAAGATCCGGGGGCATCAATTTCCCTGACAATTTCTTCAATACCCGGTCTGTTACTTTTGTAGTTTTGAACCTGGATGTATACCAAAGCTCTTAAAGCATACTCAGTCTCCTTATTAAACATATGCAAAAATTTATAATGCAAATATAATTCTTTTTTCGGTATTAAAAGACCTTTTTATCTTTTTATGCTTTGTTTTTTTATTTTTTTTACCCTTTATTTGTAACAACTATTTGCCAATATTGTTTTATATTTAGTCATAAATATTGATATTTAACAATTTAACTAAAATAATATGTCAGAATTAATACAGAATTCAGGATCAACTTCAGACAAACTTTTAGAATTTGCCAGACGCTTTGTTAATGGAGAGAACGGGAAAAAACTAATCGATGAGTTTGATACAAATATAAAATGTGTCAGTGCTGAAGACACAATGATAGTTCTAGATCAATTAATAACTGAAGGTATTGCTTTTGAGAAGGTTAAATATAATGTTGCAAAAATCATCAACGTATTCAGCAACTCTCTGTTATCTCAACAACCGGTTTCACCAAAAAAAGATCATTTCCTTTACTACCTGATGCTTGAAAACAGGGAAATGGAAAAAAGAGTAGCTGAAATAAGACCTGTTATAAGATCCGTTTTTAAAGACAATAACGAAAATCTGACAGAATCTCTGAATCGTCTTCTTGGTTTCATTGAAGAGATAAAACAATACGAGCTTCACTACATAAAAAAAGAAAATATTCTCTTCCCCTATCTCGAAAAAACTTTCACACATTATCGCTGTCTTCATTTAATGTGGTCATTCCACGATGATTTCAGAAATAGCTTAAAAGCTCTTGAATATATACTTAAAACAGGAAAACCGGATATTGAAACCGTAAACAAGGAACTTGGAAAGCTGTTTTTTGTCATTTTCCCTTTGATATTCAGGGAAGAAAAAATAATTTTTCCGGTTGCAATAAAAGCTGTTCCTGAAAAAATATGGGATGAAATGCTTTTACAAAGTGAAGAAATCGGATGGTGTTTTGGTATAAAACCTGATATTAGTAAAAAAGTTAAAGAAAATTTCGGAATAAGTGATCTGATCGACCTTGGAACGGGATTTCTCAAAGCTGATCAATTAATTTGCATGCTGGAAAGTCTTCCTGTTGACATAACGTTTGTTGATGAAAATGATGAGGTTAAATACTTTTCGGGTCTAAAACACAGGATTTTCCCAAGGACTAAAGCTATTATAGGCAGGAAAGTTCAGAATTGTCATCCCAAAGAAAGTGTACACATTGTAGAGAAGATAATCGAAACTTTCAAAAAAAGAGAGCGAAAAGAAGCAGAGTTCTGGATTCAAATGAAAGGCCGCTTTATACATATACGTTATTTTGCACTCTTTGACGATTTAAACAACTACAGAGGTACAATTGAAGTTAGTCAGGATGTTACAGATATCCGTGTTCTGGAAGGTGAGCAAAGGTTGTTAAACTGGAAAAACTGAAAAATTATATAATAAAAAAACGGTTTCAATATAAATTACTGAAACCGTTTTTTCAATATTTAAAACCTAATTATTTATCTCTAAATATAAGTGGGGCAAATTCATTCAGACTTCTTCTCCATGAATGCCATTCGTGAGCTGTTTCAGGTGAAATATAAGATACGCCCTTTATGCCAATTTTGTTCCATTCTTCAGCAGCTGAACCGATTCTTGCCGCGCCACCTTCACGACCGCCAAAACTCATAAAAACTAATTTTGCTGCTTTTTTAAGAGCTTCAATATCCTTGATTTCCGAAGGAGTAATTGTTCCGCTACTGAACATTCCAATATACGAAAATAACTCAGGATTTGATATTACAATAGATTTTGTCTGCATTCCACCCATTGAAAGGCCGGCCATCGCGCGATGTTTTTGATCAGCATATACACGGAAAGTTGTTTCAATATAGGGGATAAGATCTTCCTTTAATATTTTTTCAAACTGACCTGCAAAATTAAAGCTTCCCATTGGATTACCAGTTGCACCTTGCCTTTGTTGTCCGGCGGGTCCTTGCTGTACTTGCTGTCCGCCCGGTCTTGGTCCGCGTGGCCTGCCACCTAAATCAACACTGCTGTTTTCCATAACAATAATAAAAGGTACAGATTTGCCTTCTGCAATCAGATTATCCATTATAAGGTTTGTGTGACCCTGGTTGCCCCATCCTGTTTCATTTTCACCCATTCCGTGCTGCAGATATAATACCGGATACTTTTGGTTGCCTTTTTCATATCCCGGAGGAGTGTAAATATATACCCTGCGAACACTGTTTGACGTCTTTGAAAAATAATAGTTTTCACGTAATTGTCCATGCGGTACATTCTTTAATGCAAAGAAATCCTGATCATTAGAAGGTATTTCTATTCCACTACCCCAGCGACTTGCCCCATAAAAGTAAAGACTTCCCGGATCAGGCACTCCTGCTCCATCGATATTTAGCTGATAGTAATGGAAACCTTCATCCTGAGGAGCAGATTCACCTGTCCAGACACCACTTGTGTCCTTATTCAAGTCATATTTCACTCCACCGATATCAAGCTGTACTCTTTGAGCGCCAGGTGCTTTAATTTGCGCTCTTACACGTCTCTCCGAATTAACCTGAGGATATTGTTTCCCCTGTTGAGTAGTCGGAGTGGTTTTAAAATCTTCAATTACTGCAGATTTTTCAGTCTGGGCAAAACCCAAACCAGTTGTTGTCAGGGCTACTAAAGCCAAAAATAATTTTTTAAATAGCATATTTTGTTGGTTTAAAGGTATTTATCAATTTATACAAACTTTAAAATTTAAGTTTTAATCCTTTTCCTGAATATCTTGTGGATTTAATTTTCCGGACGGAAGCCTGACTTAGTACACTTTTCCCGCTTGCAATGGCAATATTAAAAATCCTTTTTTGCAAACAACCAGGATATTCTCCCTTTCGGTCTGAAATAGTCAGAACCTTATTCTTATCATTCCAGCTGAATATTATTAAAGTGTATTTCCCCTTTTCATAGTTATAGTTATCTCCTTCATCTTCATATAGTTCAAACTTAGCGTCTTTACCCGGGAAAATCTTAATTTCCAGAGTATCCGATTTACTCTCGTTTGAATTTTGAGCAACTTTTGCAAACGGTATTATTGAACCGGATTTTACAAACAATGGAATTTTATCAAGTGGGGTTTCAACATTTATTGTTTGACCTCCATCATAGTATTTTTCATTCCAGAAATCATACCAACCGCTACTTTTTGGCAAATAAACAGCCTGTTGCTTTTTGCCGGACTCTGTAACAGGTGCAACCAAAAACGATTTACCAAACATATATTCATATGGTTGATCAAGAGCTTCAGCATCTTCTCTGAAATCCATTACCAAAGGACGCATCATTGTCGAACCTGCACTTGTGACCTGCCATGCTTCTGAATAAATATATGGAAGAAGTCTGTATCTTAATTCAAGCATTTTCCGGACATTGTCTTCGACAGCCTGACCATATTTCCATGGTTCGGTTTCTGTCTGATAACCATGCACTCTGAAAACAGGATTAAATGTGCCCCATTGAAACCAGCGAATAAATGTTTCATGATATTTTTCATCTGTATATTGTGACCTTCCGGGTCTGAAGAAACCGCCGATATCAGTAGTCCAGTACGGAAATCCTGAAATTGAATAATTCAGGCCTGCAACAATCTGGTTTCTGAAAACATCCCATGTGAAACCAATATCTCCTGACCAGTTAATCACTCCGTATCTTTGTTGACCGGGGAAGGCAGACCTTGTCAGGATGCATACACGTTTATCCGATGACGCTGCCCTTTGCCCTTCGTAAACAGATTTACTTACCATAAGAGGATAAGTCAACCTTAAGAAATCTCCGGGACCGGCAAATGTATTTGTACCTTTTAATGCATCATTTTCAGGTTCAACAGCATCCATCCACCATGAATCAACTCCAACATCAAACATATTATCCTTTAATGTACCCCAGTATTCTTTTCTGGTTTCAGGATTAAAATAATCCAGCCATTTTGTATCCGGTATGAAGCGGTTTTTTTCAACAAACTTTTTACCTATCTCAGAGTTTTTATCAGGATTTGACCAGATTGAGATATTAAAATGAGCATTCAAATCGTGTAGTTCTTTAATGAAACCGGCAGGATCAGGATAATTCCTTTCGTCAAACTGTGGTACTCCCCAACCTCTGTTGCCCCAATACTGCCAGTCCTGAACGATAACATCAAGAGGCAGATTTCTTCTTCTGAACTCTTTTACGGTTTCAACAAGATGTTTGCCTGAGGTATAACGCTCACGACATTGCCAAAAACCATACGCCCACTTTGGAAACATGGGTGCATTTCCAGAAAGATTACGGTAAGTTGAAATGACATTTTCAGCATCCGGTCCGTAAAAAACCACATAATCAAGCTCTTTGGATACAGGAGATCTGAATGTCATAAAATTGTCGCACATCTTCCATGACAGAGCAGGAGTATTATCAGATTTGCAGATTATTTGTACACTGTGCTCTCCTGCAGATAATTTAACCAAAGTTCCTGACGTCGGAGGAAGCCACATGTTAGTCTGGTCAATAACCGGTTTCCCGTCTATCGATACAAAATGCCTGTTACCCATACTTCCAAGGTCAAGGAAAACAGAATATTCTCCCTCCTGATCTACCGTAAGCTTGCCTGTATACAAAGACTGATTCTGTGATATCCTCTGTGTGCCTGAAGTCGTAGTAACTTCTGCGAGCTGAGTACTCCCGGCAGCTTGCTCCATTCTGACTAGTTTCACAAAATTTCCTGCTGGATTGAAGTCTGTTAGCCCGTATTGATGCCACAATAGGCCATAACCCTTACTGGAATATATGAAAGGCAATGAAATCTGAGTATTTACCTGAGTCAGTCGTCTTTGAACATTTCTTAAATTGTACTGTCCGTCCTGAAATTGCCCAAGACCGAAAATATACTCATCAGCCGGGGATTCAAAACTTTGCTCAGATAAAAAACAGGCTTCACCTCCGATTGAGTCCGGGATTAAAAACCGTGAGCCTTCTTTTTCATTCAGAAAAGTTTTACCAGTACAGTCTTTAAAGGATAATCTACCTGACATCTTATTTAATGTTACAATCAAATCTTTGGTTATAACCGATAATTCATCTTTCAAATCTGAAACCTTGTATGCAGGAGTGGCCAAATCTGAAGAGAGAATTAATTCAGGCAGATTTCCTTCAGAGTCTTTATAATATTTGATTCTTGCTGCATTATCAGTTACAGGTGAAATTATCAGAGTTCCCTCAGACATAGTCACAACTATTTTGTCAGTTAGTTGAGCATAGCTTTTCACAACCTGACCATTACAAATGGATGAAATTAAAACAAATATAATAATCAGTCTGACCTTCATTACTTAATCAATTTTATTTAAGATTTAATGTTACTTTTTTACCTGAATAATTTACAGTTGTAATTTTCTGCTTTTCAGAACCTGAACCGGCTTCAACCTTAACTATATTAAATTTCCTGTCAGTGAGCATTCCGGGGAACGAGCCTTTTCGGGCACTTATTATCAGTGTATTACTTTTATCATCCCATTTAAATGAAATGTTTGAATAAATCCCCTTTTCATAATTGTAGTTATCGTTTTCATCTTCGTACAAAGTAAATTCACCATTAGCTCCGGGGTAAACACGTATTTCCAGCTCATCCCATTTCTTTTCAGTGGCATACTGTACCTGTGGTCCGAAGGGAACGATACTTCCTGCCTTAATGTACAGAGGAATAATATCGATTGAGGTCTCTTTATTTATTTCCTGACCGCCATTCATTTTCTCATTTGTCCAGAAATCATACCATTCAGTTCCCGCAGGCAAATAAACTTTTGTGGATTTAGTTTCAGAAAAATTCACGGTTTCAGCTTTCTTACTGCTTGCTCCGTTGTTTTTGTTCCACCCGGTTTCAGCATCAGTTTTCACAATAGTTTCAGGAGTATATTGAGCGTTGACAACAGGAGCAACAAGAATGGATTTACCAAACATATACTCATTCGTAATTTCATTGACTTTCTCATCATTAAAATCCATAACCAATGCCCGCATGAAGGTTGATTGATTATTAGTTACTGTCCAGGCCGTTGAATAAATATATGGCATCAATGAATACCTTAAATTAATGGCTTTTGCTATGGCATCGAAAATAGGTTCTCCTTTTTTTCCGAAATTGTATATTTCTCTTGGAGTTTCTGTGCCATGGGAACGCATCATAGGTGTAAATGCTCCAAACTGCATCCAGCGAACATATAATTCCTGAAATAATGGATTTTTCGATCCATCAGACCAACCTCTGTTGTATGAACCCGAGAAAAATCCACCTATATCAGTATTCCAGTAAGGAATTGCACTCATCGAAAAGTTTAATCCGGCAGGTATCTGATTGCGAAGTGATTGCCATGATGAGTTTACATCACCTGACCATGTATTTGATCCATAGCGTTGTTGTCCGGCAAATGCTGAACGTGTGAGTATGAATACACGTTTGGTGTCACACACTGCACGCTGATGCTCGGCAATGCCACCAACTGTCATTAATGGAAATGCATTTCTGACTTTACGGAAAGAACCCAGATAAGTTTTTAAGTCAAAATCAGAAGGTTTGAAATCCAGATGATCAGGTTCTGATGAATCCATCCACCATCCGTCAATACCTAAAGAGAAAAGTCCTTTTTGCAGATACTTCCAGTAAATCTCACGTGCTTCGGGATTATATGGGTCATATGGTTCCACGCCTGAAGGATATTCACGATTTGGAGGCCATGATTCTAATCCTGATTGTGGCCATGTTCCGAAATTGAGAAGCATTCCTTTTGGTTTCATCTCACGGTATTGCTTGGTTTGAGGACCAAATGAATTCCAGATAGAAATAATCAAATGAGCATTCATGTTATGAATATCATCTATCATCCTCTGAGGATTCGGAAATTCTGTATTCAGAAACTCCATTGCATTCCATAGATAATTACTTCCCCAATACTGCCAGTCCTGAATTATTCCGTCAAGTGGAACTCCCAGTTCACGATATTTTTTTACAACACCAACTATCTCATTCTGGCTTTTATAACGTTCTTTACTTTGCCAGAAACCAAAAGTCCATAAAGGGATCATGGGTGCCTGACCGGTCAAATCACGCATTCCTGCAATTGACTTATCGATATTCTCACCTTTTATTACATAATAATCTATGCAATCACCAACCTCAGATTTGAATGAGGTTTCGCCCTGTTTGTCCTGAAAATCGGTAGGAGAATAATTATCCCAAAATAATCCGTAGCCATTTGTTGAGACAATAAAAGGAACATAGTCATCAGTATTCCCCTGCACCATCCTTATTTTTGCATTTCTAAGAGATAATTTACCCCTCTGTTGCTGACCTAATCCATATATATATTCATCCTTATCCAGAGCAAATATTTGTTCAACATTATATGTTTGACTACCAGCATCATTGAATTCAGTGAAAGTTGCGCCTGATGCTTTTTCACCTAATAGCTTTTTGCCAGTAACATCTTTAAAAGTAATTTTACCGGTTTCTGTTTCAATATCAACTCTTATGTTATTGCTTTTAACAGTTATGAAACCATTGCCTTGTTGTGTCAACAGTTTTGTAGCCTGAGGCTTTTTCACAACTGACAAACTGTTCTTTACAAAAGATTTTCCTTCAGGTGATTTAATAATTCTGACTATCTCAGGACTGTAAAACTGTATTTCTATATCTGTCTTTCCTGATTTCGTCTTAATACCAAAATCTGTTTTTTGAAAAGTCTGGGCTATACCTGATATTGTGGAAAATATCAGTACAGCTGACAAAAAGATAAGCTTCTTCATATTATAAATTTTTTATTTATTGAAACCTCCACCAGTCAAAGTTAAACAGTTCTCTGCCTGCAGTAATATTTTGTCCGTTGAAACAGAAAAATAAATCATGTTTACCATTGACGCTCTGTGAAACCTCTGAGGTGAGAACTTTAAATTTATCCCATCCGCCTGTACGTGGCAATTTAATTGAAGATATCAAAGAACCTTTGACGCTGTCAAGCCTGACTTCGAGAATACCGCCATCAACTCCTGCTGCAAGAGAAGCATAAAACGTTTTTGGAGATTTTTCACCAAAATTTACTTCTCTAACCTTGATGAAACCTTTCATACGTGTCTCTGAAACAAAAACACCTTCTTTTTTATTTTGTGAAACTGAGCATTTCTGTGACCAGGCCATGGTTTCTGCCTCAATACGTTCAAAAGGATTAATTTCACCAACAGGTGCAGGTCCCTCCTTTGAAATATTTACAGCCGGAATGGTACCATCAGAGTTGTACTCAAATTTCTCAACACATGCAGACCTTCCATAGCTGCCGCCATTAGGCATTAAACCTGTATGATAAAAAAGATAAGAGCCTCCTTTATAATCAATAATACCTCCATGATTAGTAAAACTGTTGGTCTTCTGGTTTTCCATAATTTTACCCTGATATTGCCATGGACCTGTCGGGCCTTTACTTGTAGAATAAGAAAGACTTTCTCCACCTTTTCCCATGCCGGCAAACATCATATAATAAAGACTATTCCTTTTATAAAACCAGGGACCTTCTACAAACATATCTTTGTTTTGAACTCCGGAACCTCTGTTTCCTCTGCTACCTCCGAAAGTTTCTACTGTAAGTGGAACTGTTTCTATTTCACCTGAATAAGAAATCATATCCTTATTCAGTTTCACATAAAACAATCCACCATTACCCCAATACATATAGGCTTGTCCATCATCATCAATCCATACAGTCGGGTCAATATTTGACCAGCTTCCATTCATAATAAGTGGTTTCCCAATAGCATCCTTAAAAGGTCCGGTTGGTTTATCTGACACAGCTACCCCGATTGACATATCATTCTTATCGCTCTGAGCGCATATATACCAATAAAACTTACCATTTCTTTCTATACACTGAGCTGCCCATGCACGGTCTCTTGCCCAACTGAATGACTCCAGTGAAATAGGAACGCCATGATCAGTCCAGTTGACCATATCTGTTGATGACATAACACGCCATTTGGTCATATAATAAAAGTCGAAACCGGGAATATCATCACCTGCGTACATATATACTGTCCCGTTATAGACCATTGGTGCCGGATCCGGCGCAAAATGAGCCTGAACAACAGGATTTTCTGCATATAATGATTGATTGACCAGTGTAAACTGTAGAATAATTAAACTCAGAATTTTGGTAAATTGAATAGAAAATTTCCTCATTATTTGATATATTAATTTTTATTAATGCACTTTTCACTTAAACAATAATTGTGCGTATTCTTTTAAATCTCTTCTCCAGGTAAGCCATTCATGAGCGGTACCCTGTGATTCGTAGTAAGTATATTTGATGCCTTGCTTTTCCAGCATTTTACGAAAAGCACCTACAGAACCCGGAAAAGGTTCAGACTCTTTAGTGCCCAATCCCAACCACAATAATTTTAGTTGCCTGTTTACTAAATTACCATCATTAAACTTACCTCCAAGAAAGGTTACAGGGTCAACTTCCGCAGTACTCGGGTAATTTGAAGTACCACTGAATCCTCCATAATATGCAAACTTATCAGTATTATTCATTATTATTCGCATAGTCTGGTTTGCACCCATCGATAATCCGGCAATAGCTCTGTGTTCACGGTCAGCAATTGTGCGAAAATCTTTATCAATCATTGGAATAATCTCATTGATCATCACTTCTTCAAAAACAGAAACCTGGTTTCTGCTATTATCCCCGGGCGATTTCTGTTTATATGCATAGCCATTATCCATAACTATTATCATAGGAACTGCCTTTTTATCTGCAATCAGATTATCAATTATAAGGTTTGCTTTACCCTGAGCAGACCAACCGGTTTCATCCTCAAAACTTCCGTGTTGCAGATAGAGTACCGGATAACGGGTATCCTTATTTACGAAATAATCTGCAGGAGTGTAAACAAAACATCTCCTGAATGAGCCGGTGATTTTTGAAAAATAGTTTTTTTCGCATACTAAACCATGCTGAACATCTTTTAGTGCATAAAATTCATCGTCAGGTGCAGGAATCTCAATTCCACTTCCCCAGCGACCCGCTCCATAAAAGTACATTGTACCGGGATCAGGCACTGAAGCTCCATCAATATTCAATTGATAATAGTGAAAACCCTCATCCTGCGGAGCAGATTCTCCTGTCCAGTTACCTTTTTCATCTTTAGTTAAATCATACTTAACTCCTCCAATATCGAGCTGCACTTTTTTTGCTTCAGGAGCTGAAATACTGGTACGAACGCGTCTTTCAGAATTTACTTTCGGAAATTGTTTGCCTTGCTGATTGACAGATGAAGATTTAAAATCTTCTTTTATTTCATTATTTGGTGTCTGAGCAGAACCTGCCAGAGATACAAAAAATGCAATACAGGCTGATATAATTGATCTTTTCACGTTTTTCATGCGTCATTTTTTTGAACTAAGGGCATAATAAAAGCCGCATGCCCTGAAAAGCACTATTATAAAAACTTTTTTCAGGCATGCGTGTTAAATATGATATTTAATCTTTAAATAAAAGCGGAGCAAGTTCGTGTAAGCTACGACGCCATGTCTGGAATTCATGAGCTGTATTTTCAGATACATAAGATACCGCATTGAATCCTGCTTCTTTTAAGGCTTTAACTGAATTCTTTACTCCGTCTGGATTCTCACGACTTCCACAACTGGTAAAAATCAATTTTACTTTTGATTTATCTTTAATTTCCTCAGGCTTATACATGCCGCCACTAAGAAGTGCATAGTATGAGAATACTTCAGGCCTGTTTAAAGTAATGGTATGAGTTTCCATTCCTCCCATTGAAAGCCCTGCCATTGCACGGTGAGGCTGATCTGCAATAGTTCTGAAATTCGCATCTACATAAGGGATTAATTCGTCAACAAGTACAGTCTGGAAAGGTGTGATATCAAAGTTTCTCAAACCACCGATTTTGACATCATTAGTCATGCCATAAGTCATTACTATAATAAAAGGTTTGATCTTACCTTCAGCAATCAGGTTATCCATAATCAGATTTGCACGACCCTGATTACTCCATGCGGTTTCATCCTCGCCCCATCCATGTTGCAGATATAGTACTGGATACTTCTTAGATGTTTCCTTGTTGTAAAAAGGAGGAGTATAAACATAAGCCCTGCGGCATGTATTTGTACTTTTTGAAGGGAAAAGAATCTGTTGAACATTACCATGAGGTACATTCTTAAGTGCATAGAAGTCCTGGTCTTTAGCAGGAATTTCAATACCACTTTCCCAGCGGGTGGAACCATAATAATTTAATGTTCCGGGGTCATTAAAAGTACCTCCGTCAACAGTAAGGTGATAATAATGAAAACCTTCATCCATAGGACCTTCAGTTGTACCAACCCAAACACCTGCTTCATTTTTAGTAAGTTTTGTTCCTCCTCTGCCGCCTAATCCCAGGCTTACACTTACACTTTGAGCATTTGGTGCTTCAACACGAAAACGGGCATATCCCTGAGAGTTTACCATAGGATATTCCTTACCGGGCTGATTTAATACTGAAGGTTTGAAATCTTCAATAATTGCAGGTTGAGTTGTTTGTGCAAAACAAAAAATGTCACAAAGGGACATGCATAAAAGCATTGTAAAAATTTGTTTTTTCATAAGTTCAGCGTTTTTAATAATAAGTTTGAGTATTAAATGTTTTTTTAAAATCAGTTATTTCATCATCCACCAGTCAAAATTAAACAACCCGGACTGGTTTCCCTTGAAAATAAGATATAAATCATGAACTCCGCTAACTTTGGTTAAACTGCATTTCTGAGTTTTCCATTTATCCATGCCGCCGGTTTCTTTGACTTTTAAAGTACCAAGTAACTGTCCGTAAGGATTATCAACACGCAGCTCAATAGAAGTATTCTTATTTATAGTAGCCAGACATGCTTCAAATGATTTAGCGCCTTTACCGAAATCCACACTGATTATTTGAATATAATCACCATTATCAATATTGGTTACATATACTCCTGCCCCATCAGACTTCACGGTTTCAATACCTTCTTCCCAACCGATAGTTTCGGCTTCAACTCTGTTGAAAGGATTGATGTTTGAAGCACTTGTTGTAACACCCTCTGCTGTAGGAGTAATCAATGGAATGGAACCATCCTGATTAAAATTCAAAGGTTCAATGCAAACCGAACGTTTGAAACCGCCGCCACCGGGTAATGCGCCATTATGGTAAAACAGATATGATTTACCTTTATAATCAATCAAACCCGGATGATTAGTAAAGGCTCCACCTTTTTTAATAACATGCATTATAGTATCACCATAGACCCAGGGGCCTGTTATGCTCTTAGCAGTTGAATAAGCCAGGTGCTCAGGCACTCCGCCTGCCGGATACAATAAATAATACAAATCTTTCCTTTTGTATAACCATGGACCTTCCTCATATGACGAAGGTCTTTTAATCGTATCTTTTGTCCTGTATGAAAATCCTTCTTTAGTAAGCTCAACCTGAACAATGCCAAAGTCCTTGTTATATGAAACCATATCTTCATTCAATTTAACATACCAAAGATTTGGATTACCCCAATATAAATAAGCCTGTCCGTCACCGTCTATAAAAACTGTCGGGTCTATATAGCCAAAACCTGTCAGCAACGGTTTCCCGATTGCATCTTTAAATGGGCCTGTCGGGCTGTCAGAAACAGCCACGCCTATAGCATTACCTCCATTCTTTTGATTTACAGGCAGATAATAGTAAAACTTACCATTTCTGAAAATACACTGACCGGCCCAGGCATCTCCTCTTGACCAGTCAAAAGTCTTGTAGGATAATACTGATCCATGATCTGTCCAGTTAACCATATCTTTTGAAGAATAACATTTCCAGTCATTCATTGTAAAAAAGTTACGAACTGTGACATCCTCATCATGACTCGTATAAAGATATACGGTACCATCGTGCACCATTGGAGCCGGATCCGCGGTATAATTAGTCTGAACAACAGGGTTGCGGGCATTTGAAGTTAATGCCAGCAAAAGAAACAGCGATAAAAATTTATTTGACATTGTGTAACTTATAAAGTAAAACACCATGAGCGGGGACATTCAAAGACAACTCTCCAACTTTTGTATCAACAACAGATAGATCTTTTTGTCTCCATAAATCCCTTACATTAAACTTTCCTGATAATCCAAGTTTGTCAAAATCCTTGTATGACATATTAACAACATCAAGTCCGAAATTACAGAAACCTACAGCGATACCTCCATCTTCAAGATCCTTTTTATAAATACGCAAATCACCAATTGTCTGTATACATTTTGCCTGTTTGCCAAGAGGATCCTGGTTAATATCGATGACTTCATCGTTTGTAAGCAGATTAAGAGTAAAATCGTCAAACTTTTCCATATCACAACCAATCAGAAGAGGAGCAGAAAACAGACTCCATAAACTTATATGAAGATATTGTTCATCTGGTTTAAGCTTGCTTGGATGAGGATTACCCCAGCCTACCTGACCAACAACCAACATATCAGGGTCATTCCAGTTGCCCGGTTTTGCATAATCAGCAGAAGCATCCTGAGCTAAAGCAATGCCTTTTACACTTGCCCATGTATCAGTAATATCATTTGTTGTTCTCCAGCAACTGCCATTAACAGAATCACCCCATTTCCAAACATCAGACATTCCATACTGACATAAACTATAGACTATGTCACGTGGTTGCTGACGCAAAAATTCTCCCATTAATTTAAAAGGCTTAATAGCTGTTTCTAATTGACTTCCTCCATTATAAGACAATGAAGAAACTTTATTCGGGTCATTATCAGGCAAACCATTGATTACATTACCATAGCTGCACCAATCATATTTCAGATAGTCGAAACCCCACTTTGCATAAATCTGAGCATCTTCCTTTTCATAACCATAACTTCCGGCGCAACCACCGCAGGTCCATGGACCAGGGCTTGAATAAAGACCTATTTTCAATCCAAGACCATGAACATAATCAACTAAAGGTTTCATGTCTCCAAAACGGGAATTGGTTACAATATTACCGGCTTCATCACGAAATGGACCACGTAAAGACTGATCTTTGGAGTTTCTGTTATTTTGCCAGAAATCATCAATATTAATATATGTCCAGCCATGATTCATAAGTCCGCTGTTTACCATTGCATCAGCAGCACGTTTAACTTTATCAGCAGAAACCTCACCGGCAAAACAATTCCAGCTGTTCCATCCCATAGGAGGGGTAAGAGCTATTTTATCGCCGCAAACGATTCTAAGGGTTCTTTCAGCCTTACCTTTGGCATTCTTTGCAGTCAGAGTTACAACATAAGTACCTTCTTTTGACATCTTACCAGTAATCAAACCCGTACTTTTATCTAATTTTAGACCGGCAGGCAATTTTGAAGCCGAATAAGTAACAGGTCTGTCACCGGTTACGGGTATTTGAAAGTGGAACGGAGAGCCAGGACGAACGCCGAAAACTCTTGCGCCATTAATTTTAGGCAATGCCGAAGGTTTAGGTGTCAGTATGTAAGGTACATTTGAAATCGGACTATAAGTCTTTAAAGTCGTTAGTTCTGAAGATTCAAAGCTTGCATCAACCCATTCAGCATGATCATAATAATTACCATTTCTGCCATCTTCTACAAGCAATTCAACTTTTTTCACCCCGGTGAGTTGCACATTGCAAACTCTGGCAGAATCTCCCTGACGCATAATGCCACTTGACCATAATTTTTTTCCGTCACCGTTGATTACAAATTCAACAGCAGATTGTCTTCCGGCAACTTCATCATCGACACCAACCTTAGCATTAAATGAAGAAACTTTTCCATCCAGTATAATAATCAATGAACTGACTGAATGCGTTCCAAAACCACGTTCAAAAGTTTTACCACTTATAGTAAAAGTCCTGTTATCTATTGTTTTATTTTTTTTTGGAGTACCATATCCCTGTGTGGCAGCACTCAAATCCAGTTCATCAAGCCAGATTGTATTAGCAGATAATTCAGCAATACCAATCAATTGAAAAATAAGCATCAGACCTGAAATGGCCGCCAATTTGATTTTGTTTGTTTGTTTCATTAGTACAAATTAAAAATTTACTCAATTATATTATGTTTTATTTTCTGTTTCAGACTTTTTTATGTTTGCAAAGATCAATCTCAATTAAACTTCCACCAATCGAAAAAGAATAACTCTTTTTCTCCTTTGAAGACAAAGTACAAATCGTGAACTCCATTTATTTTATTTACAGGAGTCGACAAAGTTTTCCAGATATCGCCTTCGCCTGAAGTATTAATATTTACTACAGCCAAAACCGGACCATCAATTTTGTCAACATGTAACTCAATCTTACCTCCGTTAAGAGATGCAATATTTAAATCGACAGATTTCGCACCCTTGTTAAAGTCAACACCCTGAACTTTCAGGTAATCTCCATTATTAACAGAAGTAACAAAAATTCTGTCAGCAATCTTTTTTCCTTTGTTCCATGATACATTCCTTTCCCATTCAGTATTAAAATCTGTTTTCAACCCTTCGCTGTAAGACATGGTTTCAGCCTCATTACGCATAAAAGCATTGACAGATCCAACTTGATTTACCCCGGTTGTTGACCAGAAAGGCAACTTTTGAATAGTACCATCAGAGTTGTAAGAAATGTTCTCAAGACAAATCGAACGTCTCTCGTAATGTTTAGACATTGTCTGTTTTAATATGGCATAATTGAATCCGAAGACGTATGAATTACCTTTATAATCGATGATTCCGGGATGGTTTCCACTTGATCTGGGGTCTCCTTCCATAATCATACCTTTATATTCCCAGGGGCCGGTTGGAGAATCACTCATTGCATAACCAATACCTTCAGGACAACAGGTTGAAGCATATGCCAGATAATAATGACCATTTCTTTTCCATACCCAGGGACCTTCCTGATAGTTTGCTGGTTTTGTAGATTCTTTCATGATTTCGCCGGAATAAGAAACCATATCATCGTTTAACTTAACATAATACAGATTTGGATTACCCCAGTAAAGATATGCCTGCCCATCGTCGTCTATAAAAACAGTAGGATCGATATCCTGATTACTGTTTTTTATCAGTGGTTTACCAATCGGATCCTTAAAAGGTCCGTAAGGACTATCAGAAACCAGCACTCCTATACCCAATCCGTTCGGCACCGGGCAATACAAATAAAACTTATTATTGCGTCTGATACATTGTGGTGCCCATGCTCCATTATCAGTAGGTACCCATTTGAAATTTTTCAGAGAAGCCACAACACCATGATCGGTCCAGTTAACCATATCGGTAGAAGTATATAGCAACCAATCCTGCATTTTGAAACCAAAAGCATCGTCTTCATCATGACTGGTATAAAGAAACACAGTGTCATTATAAACCAGTGGAGCCGGGTCTGCGGTGTATTTAGTTTGAATAATCGGGTTTTGAGCAACAGATGCAACCGGTAAATCGAGCGCAACAGAAAAAATTAATAATATGACAAAAAGTTTATTTTTCATGATTAAAGTACTCAGTTATATTAAAACAACTTAATAGTGTATGTAAATGTTGTGGGTTCAGCAAATACCTGATACTTTTCAAGTGGTCTTGGTCCACAGCTTCCCGATCCTACTCCAAGTGTTTTGGTGGAAATACAAAATACGGTTGAAGTGCTTGCCGGTAAATCTATTTTATATTCAACTGGATGCATTTGTTCGTCGGTATGAGGCAGAGCAGATACCTGCATTAAATTTTCATCAGATTTCACCATTAAGGAAGGCATATCTTTACCACTGAGTTTTGCCCATCTGACATCCTCATGATTACCACGTTCCATAGGTTTCTCATATTCATACTGATCATTTACACCTGTTTCGTATATGCCAACTTCTGCAGAACTCTTACGATCCGAATAATTTTCAAACGGTCCACGACCAAAGAATGACATACGGTCAAGCTTTTTATCGAGCAACATACGTACTCCGATACGTGCCAGATTTATACGAAAACCAACAAAATTTACCTGATTATCGACTTTAACCGAGCCATCGCTTTTCACCAGATACGTCGCACAGTGATATACGCTGAAACCTGACTTACCTTCAGCCTTTGTTGTCGAAATTACTTTTACAGAATTATTATCTGCAGTTTCAATTTTAAAGTCCACTAAAGAATACTTCAGAGCATTAACTCCGTATTTTTGCCATTGCTGATACGCCCAGTCATCGTCATTACGGTGAGAGGCACGCCACAAGTGAATCTTTGGTGAACCATCAGCTGCAAGTAAATTAATTCCCTTTGAAACCAGTTGATTCATAAAACCGGTTGTTTTGTCAAAACTTACAGAAAAGTCTTTTCCGGAGATAATTACATTTTGCTGGTTTTGAATCAGTTTTACAGTTTGAACAGCTTTGGTTTCCATTACAGGAGGCGTACTGACAGGAAGTTTGAATTGTTCGGAAGCCACTTCAAAACCTTTATCAGCCCAAAGAGTTTTTTCTTTTAATTTGTAAGAAACCCGTAAAAAATATTCTGCTCCGGCTTGTGGTTGTTCAATTTTATACGGCACATATGCCCTGCCGGTACTTCGCGGGTATATTGGTCGCATCATATTAATAACGCCCTTATCAATTTCTGTACCATTTTCTGTCAGACTCCATGTAACATCCACCCCGTTTAAAGAAATAAACTGATATTTATTTCTGATTGAAAGCATCCCAGAAACAGGATCAGACAATTCAGTATCTATCCATTGAAAAGCTTTTTTCATTTCAGGATAATGCGGCTTCACCCCATTGCCTTCAGTAGAACGATCGTAAGAAACGACTCCCTTATGTATAAAATAATGGTCATTTGGATTCTCTCCGAAACCACCACCATAAGCTAAAACCGGATGCTTCGGATCCCGTTTGTTCCATAAAGCCTGATCCTGAAATTCCCAAATCGCACCACCCAGCATCTCGGGATTTTTATCAAATGCTTTAGAATAATCATCAAGTGAACCCATGGAATTAAACATTGCATGTATAAACTCGCATACATAAAGAGGTTTAGTCAAACCCCAGTTCTTTACCATATCGACATAATCAGCTGCAGTGCCGTACATGCGACCATCAAAATCAGCAGGATTTTTACTTCCGCTGCCAAAACGTTCATAATGTACATAACGAGTAGAATCAATTGACTTCACAGTATTCAACGCAGCCACAAAATTAGAACCAACTCCTCCACATTCATTTCCAAGTGACCATATAATAACTGACGGGTGATTTTTGAAGTTTTCCACATTTGCTACATTACGATCAATAATTGCCGCTTTCATAGTGGCTTCTTCATCAAATCTTCTGTCATAACCATGAGACTCGCAGTTTGCTTCTGCAACAAGCCAAATGCCATACTCGTCGCACAATTCGTACCAACGGGGATCATCTGAATAATGACTTGTCCTTACATGATTACAATTACCCTGTTTTATTACCTCAAGGTCGCGGATCATTTGTTCTTCTGTAATGGCATGACCCACATCAGACCAGTGCTCATGACGATTTACACCTTTCAACTTTATTGGCACACCATTAACCATAAAGACACGGCCTTTGATTTCCAGTTTGCGGAAACCAACTCTTGAAGATAATATTTCACCTTCAGAATTTGTTAAAACGACGGTATATAAGTTTGGAGTCTCTGCAGTCCATTTAAGAGGGTCTGAAACCTGAATTTTTACATTTAATGTTTCCTCCTGATTGGATTTCAGAGATTTGCCGGTTACAGAGCCTTTTGCAATTTCCTTTCCATCTTTATCATAAAGTGTAGCAGTAAATACTTGTGCTTTGACTTTCTTATCACTGTAGTTTTTGATTTTTGCAGATACGTCCAAAGTTGCATCCTTGTAATCTTTGTCTAAGTTTGTTTTCACAAAGTAATCACGAATATGTACCTGAGGAGCACTCCAAAGTGTCACATTCCTGAAAATACCGTGCAGACGCCACATATCCTGATCTTCCAGCCAGGTACCGGAGCTATATTGGTAAACCTCAACAGCTATCATATTTTTACCCGGTTTCAGGTATTTTGTAAGATCAAAATCAGCTGCATTTCGACTGTTCACGCTGAAACCGACTTTTTCACCGTTTACCCACAAAAAGAAAGCACAGTCCACACCATCAAAAGTGATAAAATTGCGACGGCCAATCCATTCTGCAGGCACATTAAATTCTCTGCGATAACTTCCAACAGGGTTTCGCTCAATATATGATGTATACCATTTCTCCGGTTCACTCATTATTCGTGGAAAATCTTTCTTTATGGTATAACCCAGATTACGATAAAAAGGCGTTCCATATCCGTGTATTTCCCAGTTTGAAGGAACAGGTAATTCTTTCCATCCGGAAACATCATAATCAGGTTTATAAAAATCAACAGGTCTTTTATCCGGAGTAGGAACCCAGTTGAATTTCCATGAGCCATTGAGAGTTTGACAAAGCGAAGAGGCATGTCGTTTTGCAATTAATGCTTCCTTTAAATTGGCATAAGGCATCAATGTTGCATGATAGGGTTCTTTATTAATCCCAAGACATTCAGGATTTTCAATTTCAGCCGGATAGTCAATACCTGATTTCAGGGTGAAAGGTTCGGCTCCGGACATCCTGACAAATAATCCTTCGACCAGAAAGATAGCAGTCAGAATCGCGCAAATTTTCTTAAACATAGATTTATATTTATCTGTTTACTGTAATAGTTATTGATTTTAAATCCTTAGTGCATGAACTATTGCCATACATTATTTCGTATTCTCCGGGGGTAACCATCATTTTCCTTTTGCTCCAGTCGTAAAATTCGAATGAAGATGACGGCAGACTGATCTTAACTGATTCTGTTTTGCCGGGAGCTACATTTACACGCTTAAAGTTCCTTAATGTTTTTATTGGTCCGTCAATATCATTGATTTTCCTTATATAAACCTGCAAAATTTCAGTCCCGCTACGTTTACCTGCATTTTTAACCGGAACATTCAGAACAAGAGTATCATTAAGATTCATGTTTGATTTGCTGATTGTTGCTTTGCCAATATCAAACCTGGTATAGCTTAAACCAAAACCAAATGGGAAAAGGTAGTCGTCAGTATATCGGTAGGTACGGCCTTTCATTGAATAATTTTCGAAATCTCCAAGATTGTCGGAGTTCTTATAAAAAGTCAAAGGTAATTTGCCAGAAGGATTATAATCTCCAAAAAGTACATCTGCAACAGCCTGACCTCCGGATTCGCCGGCATACCATGCTTGTAAAATAGCATCACAACTTTCTGTTTCAGGAGTCAATGCAACGGCAGATCCTGAACAATTTACAAATACAATTTTCTTACCTGCCTGTTTAAGAGCCTTCAGGCAATTTCGCTGAACTGACGGAAGTTCAATATTTGTACGGTCACCTCCTTTGAATCCGGGATATGATACAGGCATTTCCTCACCTTCGAGACTACCTGACAAACCTCCTACGAAAATTACAGTATTTATTCCTTTTAGCTTATTAATCAACTCAGTATAATCCACGTCAATTTCTTTGCCAAAATCAAACTCTATATTTGCCTGCCAATCATTGAGTTGTGCGTATCTTATTTCGATTTTATACTTTTTTCCGGTTTCAAACTTATAAGAAATCCGGGATGGTAATGTCCTCCAGTTATTATACATCTGAAGCTGTTTTCCATTTACAAGCAATTCAAAATAGCCTGTTGCCCCACCTTTAAATACCAGCTCTTCATCTTTAACCGGGGTAAACTCGGTTTCATATAGTGCTGAAAAAGCTTCAAGCTTTACACCAGATGCAAATTCATGCTGGCCTGCAGTGGTCATTTTAAAGGAATTTGTAAGCTGAACTTCAGTAACAGCTTTTCCGCTGCGATCGCGATTATTCCAGTATGTAGCCTTAATACCTTTTTTACCTTCATATGAAAGTTGATTAAAATAGCTGTCAGTTACTTTATCTTCAACCAGATCACAACCTTTATCGTAGAATATTTTACCATTAGATATTTTCGATTTTATACCATCCAGTATTGTAATAGTACGAACAGGTGTTCCGTTATAATTACCCCACAGCATAACTTTATCGTTTGCATTTGGTCCTATAACAGCCAATCCTGATGCATTTTTCTTAAGAGGCAGTATACTGTTTTTATTCTGCAACAATGTCATTGTCTGCTTAGCCATTTCATACGCAAGTTGCTGATGTTCGGTATTATTTAAAACTGATGCAGGAATATTTGCATAAGGTAC
>CAZCPI010000014.1:27680-30057 GCA_964500535.1 uncultured Bacteroidales bacterium | reverse complement strand
ATGGCATAGAATATGAATCCAAAAATTTCAATGTCGAATTCTATTGGCAAAATCTTTTTGAAGACACACCAATGAGACCATTAGGTTTGGCATATAATGTAGAAGATGGACTTTGGGGGCTATCTATAAAAATGCCAAAGTTCAGGCCATTGCAGAGAGTTGCTCTTGAATTTTTATCAACAACTGATATGAGTGGCCCCTGGCACGATCTGGATGGAGTTATTTATGGTGGAATGGATGGTTATTATAACAATGGAGTATATCCTAATGGCTGGTCTTTTTATGGAATGACTATAGGAAATCCATGGCTGACATCACCAAAATATAATGAAGGAGGAGATATTGGCATTCAGAATAATATGGTCAGATTATATTACTTATCCGGATTGGGTATAATAAAAAACATAAACTATAAAGCAACTATAGCTTATTCGCAAAATTTCGGTAATCCAGGCTGGGTTCATGATAGCAAAGACCAGTTCTCATGGCAAATAGAGACTGAAAAAAATATCGGCAGAAACCTAAAACTCAGCTTAGGTTTTTCAGGTGATAATGGAAAAATGTATGGTAATAACTATGCATTTATCGCCGGTATTTGCTGGAATGGTGCATTCAAATTTTACTCAGATGAATACTAAAGAATCAAAACTGGAGGCTATCGGCAAATTACTGGATGTTCTTGATGAATTAAGACTGAAATGTCCATGGGATAAAGAACAAACCAATGAAACTCTGAGACCTCTGACAATTGAAGAAACATATGAGCTTAGTGATGCTCTGATTAAAAATGAACCGGAGCTTATTTGTAAAGAGTTGGGTGATTTGTTGTTGCATATTTTATTTTATTCTAAAATAGGAGAAGAAAAATCACTTTTTGATATAAAAGATGTAGCAGAACAACTTTCTGAAAAGTTAATTTTCAGACATCCTCATATTTTTGGTGAAATTAAAGTAAGCGGTTCTAGGGAAGTTGAACAGAATTGGGAAAAGCTTAAACTAAAAGAAAAAAACGGTAATAAGTCTGTCCTTGCCGGTGTTCCTGAAGGCTTACCTTCTATGATAAAAGCATACAGGATGCAGGATAAAGCCAGAGGCGTAGGATTTGATTGGGATAGAAGAGAGCAAGTCTGGGATAAAGTAAATGAAGAAATTCAGGAACTGAGTCATGAAATTGAAAGAATGGATCATGACAAAATGGAAGCTGAATTTGGAGATATCTTTTTCAGCCTGATAAATGCTGCCAGATTGTATGGCATAAACCCCGACAATGCATTGGAGCGGACTAACTCAAAATTCAGATACAGATTCGATTATCTGGAAAGTAACACAATAGCCAAGGGGCTGTCTTTAAAGTCTATGACTCTGGAGGAGATGGATGTTATCTGGGATGAGGCAAAGGCTTTAGAAAAAGAAAAAGCCTGAAATAAAAAGCTGCACCGAAAAAAATGTTTTTACGGTGCAGTCTGTATGTTATTTGCCTCTTTTTTCTATTTGCCTGAGTAACTCACCTCCCCAATCTCTTTCAGCAATATAATATCTGAACAATTTTTCAGGTGGTAAAATCTTTTTGAACTTGTGGTAATAAGTTTTATCAAGATTGGCTTCCTGTACTCTTATATTAATCATTTCTTCAGTAATTTTCTCGAAATCAGGCATATTTTCGCCTCTGTCATTTTTCTTTGGGTTCCTGTGAAGATTTCTCATCCTGGAATTCAATTTACCCTTTTCTTCCTGTAATTTATTATATACAGGCCAGAATTGCTGAGCTTCATTTTCAGTAAAACATACTCTTTCAGTGAAAAAAGCAGCTCTTTTAGCTTTCATTTCTTCCCATCTTTTTTGACGCTCATCATTTGATTTGTTTGAGTCTGCAAAAACAGATCCAAAACAAATGATAGTTATCATCAAAACAGCTATTCTCTTCATTTGATTTCTATTTTTTATTCTTCAATTAATTTTGGATCAATGTAATACTCAGTAATAGTATAAGTACCGACTGAATTGATCAGATAGTCTTCAGCTGTGATGTCTTGTTTGCCCTTTTTTTGTTCGTTTTTGGCTACTTCAGTCTGAGCACCATTAAAAGATGTTTTTTTGACAATAAAAGTAATGCTGAAGAATAATACTATGAATGCGGCTGCAATGTAAATAATCGGTCGTAAAGTCAGATAAAGGCTTTTTTTCTCAACAGGTTTTTCTGCAACCACTACATCTTCAAATGAGGTATGGTCAATAATATTGCCCATCCTGCCCGCGAAATCCTCAAAGTAACCTTCCGGTACTTTAAATGGAGTTTTGTCTCCGGGTTCATTTAATGTTTGGTTGTTCTGATTCATTTTGTAATTATTTTGACAGATCTTTTATAAATCATATCATG
>CAZCPI010000014.1:3279-27580 GCA_964500535.1 uncultured Bacteroidales bacterium | reverse complement strand
ATTGCTATCCTGTAAAGCCATGTTGATATCCTTGAATCACCCCTGAATTGTCCAATATTTATCCACGCTTTCAATAAAGAATTTTGTAAAACATCATTGGCATCATCATGACAAAGGACCATTTTTCGAATCTGCCAGTAGAGATTTTCAGAATATGCAGAAATGAGCTTATCAAAAGCTTTTCTTTTCTGTTTTTCATCCTGAAGCATTTCTACCAGTATTAATTCTTCCTGTTTGTCCATGATAAGTCCTTTAATATCGTATGTGACTCTTAAAACTTCATTAGGTTTATTTACTCTAGGTAATAAACACAAAATAGATGACAGTAGCAGGAGCGGCAAGGAGACAACTATCGATTCTGTCAAGAATACCCCCATGTCCTGGCAATATATTACCTGAATCTTTCACATTGAGGGATCTTTTTATCATAGATTCGACCAGATCACCCCAGGTTGCAAAGAAAATAGTAACCAAGGCGAAACCAATCCATTCAGGCATTGATAATTTCCCGGGAAACAGGAAATATATGCCAATTGAAGTAAGTACTGCTAAAAATGCACCACCAATGGCACCTTCCCATGATTTCTTTGGAGATATTCTTTCAAATAACCTGTGCTTACCAAAAGTAATGCCAAACAAAAATGCCCCGGTATCATAAACCCAGATTATAACGAAAAAAGACAATAAATACAAAGGTGTATATGTATAAGTCAGATCGGGATTTTCTTCAAAACCAAGCAAACCCAGAAACATTAACGGGATAGCAATATAAACATGCCCAAAAATCGATAAAGAAATATCTCTGATAGCATTTTCACCCTTAATAAACAACTCCCTGATTAATACGATTATCATTACCAGAAACCACAGAGCAGTGTATTTCACAGGGAATAAACCGGAGAAGTATAAGAATCCCGTAATAAAAAGGAATAAGCCACCTATTGTACAAAGTGGCTTGTTTATTTTAGCATCAGTATTTTTTTCAATTAACTGATAAAATTCCCAAAGTGCTAAACCGGTAATAAGAGAAAAAACAGCCAGATAACCATATCTGCCGATTAAAATCGAGCAAGTTATCAATAAAACATATACAGTACCTGATATAGCCCTGGTGATTATGTTTTTCATTAGTTCGGATTATTTGTATTTTCTGAATCTTCTGAATTTTCACCCGGCATAAGTCCGATTGTTTCATTATTATCTGGCTCTGTGTTCTGTAAGTCAATTTTCTTTTGTTCTTCCAGTAAAAGCTCTGTTCTGGATGTCCACGGACGTTTTCCGAAAATCCTTTCAAGATCTTCTGCAAAAATAACTTCCCTTTCTACTAAAAGGTTAGCCAGATCATTGTGACCTTTCGCATGTTCAGACAAAATTGATTTAGCTCTTTCATACTGAGAGTTAACCAGTGCTTTAACTTCTTCATCTATCTTCTCAGCAGTCTTTTCACTGTAAGGTTTGGTAAAAGAAAATTCATTGGAACCTGATGAATCGAAATAACTTATATTGTTTAAGTTTTCACTCATGCCGTAATAAACAGTAATGGCATATGCCTGTTTAGTCACTCTTTCAAGGTCATTTAATGCACCTGTCGAAACTTTTCCTATGAACAATTCTTCAGCCGCACGACCACCCAAAGTGGAACACATCTCATCAAGCATCTGCTCTTTAGTAGTCAATTGTCTTTCTTCAGGCAAATACCATGCAGCACCTAATGCTTTACCCCTTGGAACAATAGTAACTTTAAACAAAGGACTTGCGTGCTCAAGCAACCAGCTTATTGTCGCATGACCACCTTCATGAATAGCAATAGACTTGCGTTCAGCAGCAGTTGTTATTTTGTTTTTCTTTTCAAGACCACCGATTATTCTGTCAACTGCATCCAGAAAATCCTGTTTCTGAACAGTCTGTTTGCCTTTACGTGCTGCAATCAATGCAGATTCATTACAAACATTTGCAATATCTGCACCGGAGAAACCGGGAGTCTGTCTGGCAAGAAACTCAGGATCTACAGTATCGTCGATTTTTACAGGACGTAAATGAACATCGAAAATCTCGCGTCTTTCATTGATGTCAGGAAGGTCAACATTAATCTGACGGTCGAACCTGCCGGCTCTTAATAAAGCTTTATCCAGAATATCGGCACGGTTAGTAGCTGCAAGGATAATAACTCCACTGTTTGATCCGAAACCATCCATTTCTGTAAGAAGTTGATTAAGAGTGTTTTCTCTTTCATCATTTGCCCCCATATTCGGGTTTTTACCACGAGCTCTGCCTACAGCATCAATTTCATCAATAAAAACTATGCAAGGCGCTTTTTCCTTGGCTTGTCTGAATAAATCTCTTACTCTGGATGCTCCTACGCCTACAAACATTTCAACAAAATCAGAACCGGATAAAGAAAAGAATGGAACATCAGCTTCACCCGCAACAGCCTTGGCAAGCAGGGTTTTCCCTGTTCCCGGAGGGCCTACAAGCAGGGCACCCTTTGGAATTTTACCACCTAATTCAGTATATTTTGAAGGATTCTTAAGGAAAGATACTATTTCTTCAACTTCCTGTTTGGCTTCAGTTAAACCGGCGACATCTTTAAATGTTATTCGATTATTTGAACCTTTGTCAAATAGTTGAGCTTTGGACTTGCCTACATTAAAGACACCGCCACCACCGCCTCCTCCGGCGCCACCTGACATCCTTTTCATAAGAAAAAACCAGAGTCCGAGGAAAAGGAAAATCGGAAGTATATTAATCAATATTGTAAGTAAATAATCTTTATTTTCCTGATAATCCACAGGTATTACCTGACCGTATTTATTTTCCATATCCTTCATAAAATCAGGAAATCTTTCAGATGATGGTATGGTGACAACTATTTTTGCATCCTGTTTGTTTTTGATTTCTTTTCCGAAAACAGATACGACAGAAGAATCCTTGATAAATGCTTCTACAACATCTTTCCTTTTTTGGACAATCATACTTTCAACCTGACCATTCTTAATATACCTTTCCAGTTCGGTCATCGAGACTTTCTTGAAAGATTGTCTGTTGCCAAAAAAAGAAAATGCCAGAAGTCCTATAAGAATTACAGCATATATCCAATATGCATTAAATTGAAACTTAGGAGGTTTGTTATTTTTATCAGAAGGTTTTTTTTCCATTTGCTTTTATATTAATTATGACGGATAAGACACCGTACAAACTAAATTACATAAATCATACCAAATCGGGAATATCTGTCAATTTGGCATCAGACCATAAATGTTCAAGATTGTAGAATGCTCTTGTCTGACGTTCAAAAATGTGAACCAGAATATTCCCGTAATCCATCACTATCCATGTGGCATTTTCAATCCCTTCAGAAGCAAAAGGTTTCTCCCCGGTATTTTTTCTCACATACTCCTCAATTGAATCATTAATTGCCATAATATGAGTATTGGAGGTGCCCTCGCAAATTACAAAAAAGTCACAAACTGCCTCTATATCAGTCATATCAACCGTAGTTATGTTGCGACCTTTCTTTTCCTGTATTCCTTCAATAATCTTATTCAGTAATTGCCCTGTTTCATTCATATGTAATAGTGATTGGTATGCAAATATCGGCATTTTCCCGATAAAAAATCAGTTCTTATATTTCAGCCACTTAAATAATTCTTTATATGTCACTTTTTTCCCATACATAAGAATGCCTGTGCGGTAAATCTTTGATGCGAGTTTGGTAGTAAGTATGAAGGTTATTACCAAAAGTCCGTAAGATAATGCCAGCTGCCAGAATGGTACGCCAAATGGTATTCTGACCATCATCACAATAGGAGAGGTGAAAGGTATCAAAGAGCACCAGAAAGCCAGTGGCCCGTCAGGATTTGATGCGCTGTACATTCCCGCGTATAATGCAAACAAAACGGGAATAGTCAATGGTAGTGTGAATTGCTGCGCATCTTCCTGATTGTCAATTGCACTTCCTACAGCTGCGAAAAGCGAGGAATACAAAAGATAACCGCCAAGGAAGAATAAAATAAACCAAACTACCAGTTCAATAAGATTCAGATTGGTAATCTTGGTAATTATTTCAGCCATTTTATTATTGTTTTCATCATTTCCGCTACTGATAGCAGCTGCATCGATAGTCTGGCCATTGATTGAAATTGCCTGAGTGCCGATAACATTCTCTGTTAAACCTGTCATATTGTCCGGAGTTATCTGGTCTTTCATCATAGTTGTTGCTATGCCTAAGAAAACAGCTATTATCAGAACCCACATAAGAACCTGAGTCAACCCGACAAGAGCTATTCCTATGATTTTACCCATCATAAGCTCAAAAGGCTTTACAGAAGAAACAATAATTTCAACAATTCTGTTCGTTTTTTCCTCGATTACTCCATTCATAACCATTGCTCCGTATACAAAAATGAAAATATAGATTATGAATGTGCATATGAAACCTATTGCCATAGCTATCTCAGATGAACTTTCCTTTTCAGAACCGTCTTCTTCCATCTTTATGGTATTGATATTCACATCAGGATTAGCATCTTCGATAATTTTTTTCAAGCCCGGAATGTTATAAGATTCTATTTTATCCTGTTTTACCAGATCCTTTAATTGTTGTTTTACCAAATCCTTCAAATCCATTTCAACCTGTTTGCGTGAGTATAGTGTTACACTTCCGGTATCTGAAACAAGGTTTCCGTCAATAACCATATAGGCGTAGATACTCTTATCATCAATTGCTTTTTGTTTATAGGTTTCAGGATTCTCATTGACTACAACAAAATTGTATTGTTTGTTTCCTTCAATTCTTTTTGCATATAAGCCGGTATTATCTATGATGGAAACCTGCTTTGAATCGTTATCCTTAATAAACGATAACAGAAGTGGTACTGCAACCATTGCAAGCAAAAGAAATGGAGTTAAAAATGTAAGGATAATAAAAGATTTCTTCCTTACACGACTCATGTATTCACGTTCAATAACTTGTCCTATCTTGCTCATTGTTTTACTGTTTGAATGAATATATCGTTCATGGTAGGTATCTCTTCGTCGAAGGATCTTATATCATACTGATTGGCAAGCTCTTTAAGTAGCTGACCAGTATTAATGCCATCCCTGACCTGAATTTTCATAAAAATACGGTCATTTTTAATTTCTGATGAAAGTATATCGTATGATAAAGGTTCCGCAGTAGTACTTTCGTTTTTTAAAGCTATAATCGAAAAGACTCCTTTGGAATGCTTTTTCCTTATTTCCTTTACGTTGCCTTCAAGCACAACTTTTGACTTGTTAATTAATGCAATATCATCACAAATTTCTTCAACTGAAGACATATTGTGAGTAGAAAACAAGACCGTTGCACCTTTACTTTTGAGATTCATGATTTCCTCCTTCAAAAGTTGCGTATTAACCGGGTCGAAACCACTGAAAGGTTCATCGAAAATCAGAAACTGAGGCTCATGAAGAATGGTTATGATGAATTGTATCTTTTGCTGCATACCTTTAGAAAGCTCTTCAAGTTTACGGTTTTGCCATGATTCTATACCAAACTTTTCAAACCAGTATTTCAGACGTATTGTTGCATCATGCTTAGAAAGACCTTTTAATCTTGCCAGATATAATGCCTGCTCCCCGACTTTCATTTTTTTGTAAAGACCGCGTTCTTCAGGCAGATATCCGATGTTAAAAATGTCATCGTTTTTCATTTCCCTACCGTTCCATATCACCTTTCCGCTATCCGGAGCGGTTATGCGATTGATTATTCTGATAAGAGTAGTTTTACCCGCTCCGTTAGGTCCAAGCAAACCGTAAACCTTATTCTGAGGCACTCTTAGATCAACCTCATCAAGTGCAAGGTGGTTTGCATAACGTTTAACAATTTTGTCTGTTTCAATCGAATACATCTTATATTTATTTTCAGTGATTTAATATAATCCTTTCTCCGGTATTTTTTGCAAGATCTTTTTTTATTTCCTGATAATCTATCAGTTGTCTGGAATATTCCAATATATCAGCTTCATTACCCGATTCAGATGCTTTTTTGAGTTTTTCCTGAATTTCAAATATTTCCTCCTGGATTATCGTAAACTTCAGGTCAAGCATCAATCTTGGAATTAAATCGTCAAGTTTAGCAGACTCATCTTCAAGTAACTGGTTACGTGAATGATATTTACTTAGTTGATATTGCTCGGTTATGAGTGAAGCAGCAGTCAGACTTACCTGAGGATCATGATGATTTATAAAATATCTTTCCGGAATAAAACCGGTACGATCACAATTTTCAAAGGCTTCAGTAATCATTTTATTGAACATAGGGTTTCTCAAAACAATACTTTCCCTGTTTATTTCATCCCTTAAAAACTGTAATACATTTATGGAAGGCAATCCATTTTCATCGGTTTCCTTTTTGAAAATATCTTTTGTTCCGTAAAGAATGACAAATTTTAATAAGTTACCTTCAACCTTATCAAATTTTTGGTTTTTTGAGTCCGCTTTTTTCTCAGGCTCTATCGGATTTATTTTACCGTAATCACTATGTCCCGATGGAGGGAAATCAGGTACAAATCCTTCAGGAGGACTGATTTTTGAAGGATCTGATCCGTTATTTCTGGTTTCAAAAGATGAGCCATAATCTCTGCCCGATTTGATAAAGCTATTGTATCCGCCCGGTACAGAAGAATCATTTTTTTTCTGTTCACGAGAGACTCTTTTTTTATCAACTTCCTTTCTAAGGACGTCTTCCCCGATTTCCAGCAGATTACTGCATTCTTTGGTGTAAACAGATCTTGTGATGTCATCAGATATCAGGGATATGCTTTCCACAATGTCCAGTATCAGGTTGGCTTTCGCAATCGGGTCGTTACCGGCATCCTTAAGCAGTATTTCTGTTTTAAATCTTATAAAATCAGTCTCATTTTCTTTAATGTATCTGGTGAAATCAGACGCATTATGTTTTTTCGAAAAAGAGTCAGGATCTTCTCCATCAGGCAATAAAAGCACTCTTATATTAAGACCTTCTTCCAGAAGAAGGTTTATGCCTTTTAATGAAGCCTTAATACCTGCGGCGTCACCGTCATAAAGTACCGTAACATTGTTTGTGAACCTGTGGATCATACGGATTTGTCCATGTGTAAGGGCAGTTCCACTTGATGCAACCACATTTTCAATACCGGCCTGATGCATCGAAATTACATCAGTATAACCTTCGACCAGATAGCATCTGTCATTTTTGGCTATCGATTGTTTGGCGAAATATATACCGTAAAGCTCATTACTTTTATGATATATCTCAGATTCCGGAGAATTTATATATTTCGCAGTTTTGTCATCCTTTTTAAGTATTCTCCCCCCGAAAGCCACAACCTTTCCTGATAATGTATGTACAGGGAACATTACTCTGGCCCGGTATCTGTCTCTCAATTCCTTCTGTTCGCTTTCGAGTGAAAGTCCGGTTTTCGTAAGGAAGTCTTTTTTATATCCCTTTGCTATTGCCTCTTTGCTGAAAGCATCTTTCTGGTCGAGACTGTAACCCAGCTGGAATTTTTTAATTATGTCTTCTCTGAAACCTCTTTCTATAAAGTATCCCATCCCTATAGATTTTCCTTCGAAATGTTTGTGAAGTATGTCAGAATAGTATTCTCTGGCATATTCATTTAAAATGAACATGCTCTCACGATCATTTTGTGTCTTTTGTTCAGCTGATGTCAGCTCTCTTTCTACAATTTCTATATTGTATTTTTTTGCAAGCCATTTCAATGCGTCAAAAAAGCCAATTTGTTCGTGCTCCATGATAAAATGGACTACGTTGCCCCCTTTACCGCAACTGAAACATTTGCAAATACCTTTTGTCGGTGAAACACTAAAAGAAGGAGTTTTTTCATCATGAAAAGGACAAAGACCAATGTAGTTTAAACCTCTTTTTCTGAGAGTTACAAATTCTCCGATTACCTCCTCTATACGGGCGGCATCCATTATACGGTCTATTGTAGCCTGGTCTATCATTCAGGAAAAATATAACTAAAAGTGCTTAATATATAAATTGCGAATTTAGGAAAGTTTATGCAAACCACAGCGATTGTTTTTGATAAAGAAAATTAAAAATCAATACTTTTAAAATGGGAAGTTTGGTTTTGAACGCGTACTTTTGCATTGGAATCAGTACCAAATTTAAGATAAAGTATCAGGTGACAGGTAAGGATAAACTTTTTACGAAGAGCTTCATATTTGCATGTACAGGCAATTTTTTGCTTTTTCTTGGTTTTTACCAGCTTTTGCCTGTATTACCCATTTACCTGATTGACAATTTTGGCATCAAAAGTTCTCAGATTGGTGTCATACTTTCAAGTTATACAGTTGCTGCTTTACTTGTAAGGCCATTTTCGGGTTTCCTGCTTGACCTTTTTAAAAGAAAACCTATCTATCTGACAGCTTATGGTCTGTTCACCCTGATTTTCATTGGATATCCTTTGGCCTTCAGTATTTTAATGTTTACTGTTTTAAGAGTGTTGCATGGTATGGCATTCGGAATGGTCACCACAGCAGGCAATACAATTGTAGTGGATATTATGCCTTCTTCCAGAAGAGGTGAGGGCTTAGGTTATTTTGGCATAGCAAACAATATTGCCATGGCTTTAGGACCTATGGTCGGAATAATGCTTCATGAGCAGTTTGAATCATGGGATGTTGTATTTTACAGTGCTTTTGCAAGTGGCTTTGCCGGATTTATATTTGCAAGTCTTATTAAAACACCGGTGAAACCAAAATCAGTTAAAGAACCTCTTTCTCTTGATCGATTTTTCCTTAAAAATGGATTAATTGCCGGGCTATGTCTGATGCTTATGGCTATTCCTTATGGTATGACGACGACTTACATCGCACTTTTTGCCAAAGAATCTGAAATAGATGCCAATCTCGGGTTGTTCTTTTCTCTTATGGCAGTTGGTCTGATGATTTCAAGAACATTTTCAGGAAAGTTGGTTGATTCAGGTAAGATTTTACAGGTCATAATTGGTGGCACTGCAGTTTCATTAGTTGCATTTATTATTTTTTCTCTGACAGGAATTTTTCATTCATTAACCGGAAATACGGTATTGCTTTTTTATGGCGTTTCAGTGCTGATAGGTTTTGGATACGGTATTTTATTTCCGGCTTATAACAACCTTTTCATAAATATGGCTCCGCATAACCGAAGAGCAACAGCGAATTCAACATATCTTACAAGCTGGGATGTGGGGATTGGTATTGGCCTGGTCCTGGGAGGTAATATTGGTCAGATAAGCAGTTTTTCAATAGCATATTTACTGGGTGCAATGTTGATTTTAATTTCACTGTTATTGTTTTTGTTTAAAGCAGCTCCGCATTTTAAAAGAAACCAGTATCAATGCTGATAATTTAAAATCAATCCGGTTGTGCCCTGTTTCAAAGGATAACAATGTAGCATTTTTTTATTTAAAAGAGAAGTTAATCAATCCTGCCATGGTTTCACCGGTATCGTTTTTTTAAGTTCTTTTGCCAGTTTTCCACCTTGTACATTCAGAAAAGAAGTTTATTTTTGTAGCGACTCAAAATTTTTATCATGCAAACATACACATTTCTGGCGTTTGACCTTGGTGCAACAAGCGGACGCTCAATTTTGGCCACACTAAATGACGGTAAGCTTGAAACCAAAGAACTGACAAGGTTTCCAAATACAATCCTTCCAGTAAACGGCAAATATTACTGGAATATATTCGGACTATTTGAATCACTTAAAGAAGGATTAAAAGCAGCAGCAGCTGAAGAAGTAAAAATTGATGCTATAGGTATTGATACCTGGGGCGTTGATTTTGTATATGTCGGAAAAGACGGAACGTTTCTGGGTTGCCCTAGAGCATACCGCGATCCATATACTGACGGTATGCCTGAAGAATATTTTAAAATAGTTTCAAGAAAGGAAGTTTATGATCTGACTGGAATTCAGATTATGAATTTCAATAGTCTCTATCAACTCTTTGCTGCAAAAAGAGAAAATGGTACAGCTGTCGATTGTGCTGATAAAATCCTTTTCATGCCGGATGCACTTTCTTATATGCTGACCGGTAAAATGGTCTGCGAATATACAATAGCATCAACCTCTCAAATCCTGAACCCGAAAACCAAAAAGTTCGAATCGAAATTATTGCAGGCTGCGGGGGTTAATCCTTCGCTGATGCCTGAAATTACATATCCCGGATTTATAATTGGTCCACTGACTGATGATCTTGCTGAAGAATCCGGTCTGGGTAAAGTACCTGTAGTCGCTGTTGCCGGACATGATACCGGTTCGGCAATAGCTGCAATACCTGCTGAAAATGAGTGCTTTGCATATCTTAGTTCCGGTACTTGGTCATTGATGGGAATAGAAGTAATCAATCCTATAATAAGTGATGCTTCATTTGAAATGAACTTCACTAATGAAGGTGGAGTTGATGGTACTACAAGATTCCTTAAGAATATAACGGGAATGTGGTTGCTTGAACAATGCAGAAAAGAATGGGAAAAGGAAGGAATAGCTTATTCATATCCTGAAATAGTCAAACTTGCATCTTCTTCTGAAGGTTTCAGATTTATGGTTGATCCTGATCATTCATCATTTGCAAATCCTCACAGCATGACTAAGGCGATTGCTGATTATTGTATTTCCACCGGTCAGGGTAAGCCTGAAAATCATGCGCATTATATAAGGTGTATTTTTGACAGTCTGTCGCTCAAATACAGAAATGTTTTGACCAAACTTCAGAACGTTGCGCCATTTAAAATTGAAAAACTGCATATAATAGGAGGTGGTGCGAAAAATGACCTTTTAAATCAGTTTACCGCTAACGCTATTGGTCTTCCTGTAATTGCAGGACCATCAGAGGCTACTGCTATTGGTAATATAATGATGCAGGCAAAAGCACTGGGCGCTGTTTCTAATCTCGCAGAGATGAGAAAGGTCATTAGTAATTCAGTTGTTCCAGCCGTGTTTAATCCTGAAGAAAATGAATCCCGGGAAAATGCTTATCAGAAATTTCTTGATATTACGGGATGCTGAAAAATTATTAAAACATATAAATTCACTTAAATATTTTTATCATGGTAAAAAATCAAACAGTTCAGAGTGCCTATGAATTGGCAAAAGAACGTTATGCTGCACTTGGTGTGGATACTGAAACTGTAATGGCTCAGTTGCAAACGATATCTTTATCCCTGCATTGCTGGCAGGCAGATGATGTTACCGGCTTTGAAAATCCTAATGCTACTTTAAGTGGTGGTATTCAGGCTACGGGTAATTATCCGGGCAAAGCCCGTAACATGGAAGAACTGCGTGCTGACATCATTAAAGCCGCATCATTAATCCCGGGGAAACACCGTTTAAATTTGCATGCTATTTATGGAGATTTTGGTGGAAAATTTGTTGATCGTGATCAGATTGAACCAAAGCATTTTGAAAGCTGGATGAAATGGGCAAAAGAAAATGGTTTCAAACTTGACTTTAATTCGACATCTTTCTCGCATCCGAAATCGGGAGAACTGACACTGGCAAATCCTGATCCTGAAATCAGAAAATTCTGGATAGAACATACAAAACGTTGCCGTGCGATAGCTGAGGAAATGGGTAAATACCAGGGCTCACCTTGTGTTATGAACCTTTGGATTCATGATGGTTCAAAAGATCAGACAGTAAATCGTCTTGAATATCGTCGTTTACTCAAAGAATCCCTCGATGAAATATTTGAAATCAAATATGATAACATGAAAGATTGCATTGAGGCTAAACTTTTTGGTATAGGTGCTGAAAGTTATACTGTCGGATCATATGATTTCTATTTGGGCTATGGCGCGAAAAACAATAAGATTGTTACTCTGGATACAGGCCATTTCCATCTGACAGAAAGCATTGCTGATAAGATTTCATCATTGTTGCTGTTTACTCCGGAAATCATGTTACATGTAAGCCGTCCTATACGTTGGGACTCTGACCATGTTACAATAATGAACGATGATACTCTTGATTTGGCCAAAGAAATCGTACGTAGCAATGCGCTGGACCGCGTTAATATTGGTCTGGATTATTTTGATGCATCAATCAATCGTATAGGCGCTTATGTTATCGGAAGCCGTGCAACTCAGAAGTGCTTCCTTCAGGCATTACTTGAACCACTTACAATACTTCGCAGATATGAGGCTGATGGTAAATATTTTGAACGTCTTGCTCTTCTTGAGGAAGCTAAGGCTTTACCATGGAACGCTGTCTGGGATATGTTCTGTTCAAAGAACAATGTGCCAGTAGGAGAGGATTTCATCGCTGATATCCAGAAATATGAAGCTGACGTAACATCCAAACGTTAATAACGCAAGTCGATGAATACTATACTAGGCTTACTGATTATTGCCATTGGTAGTTTTGGTCAATCCAGTTCTTATGTTCCGATTAAAAAAGTTAAGAACTGGTCATGGGAATCATTCTGGTTGACTCAGGGTGTTTTTGCCTGGCTGGTTTTTCCTCTTTTGGGTGCATTACTTGCTGTACCTGCAGGCTCTACATTATTGGATATCCTTAGTCCTGATGTCAAATCAACATTATTTGGCGTTGAAATGACTCCTGCTTTCGGCTCGATGTTTTTTGGCATTCTGTGGGGGGTTGGTGGACTGACTTTTGGTCTTTCAATGAGATATTTGGGTGTTGCGCTTGGTCAGTCGATTGCTCTCGGCACCTGTTCCGCTTTTGGAACAATAATTCCTGCTTTGTTTTTTGATAAACAGGATTTATTGCATGGATCAGGATTGATATTATTATTAGGAGTAAGTATAACACTTGCAGGTATCTTTGTAATAGGCTATGCCGGAACCCTGCGTGCCAAAAATATGACTGAAGAGCAAAAGAAAGCTGCTATTAAAGATTTTGCACTTACCAAAGGTTTACTTGTGGCTTTACTGGCAGGTGTGATGAGCGCATGTTTTAACCTTGGTCTAACTGCCGGCAAACCTATTGCTGAAGCTGCGAAAAACTTAGGTGCAAGCGATTTGTTTGCAACTTTACCTGCGACTATGATGGTTACATTCGGTGGATTTCTGACCAATGCGGTATATTGTTTGTTTCAGAACTATAAAAACAAAACATTTAAGGACTATACATCCTCTTCCGGAAAAGTTTGGATAAACAATATTATGTTTTGTGCATTAGCAGGAGTGCTTTGGTATTCTCAGTTTTTTGGATTATCCATGGGTAAAAGCTTTCTGGCCGACAATGTCATAATGCTGGCTTTTTCATGGTCAATACTTATGGCTCTTAATGTTACTTTCAGCAATTTTTGGGGAATTATCCTTAAAGAATGGAAAGGCTGTTCTACAAAAACAATTGGTGTTCTTGTAGCTGGATTAGTTATTCTTATTTTCTCTGTATTTTTCCCAAACCTGTTTTAAAACATATTGTAATATATATTATGCATGTTGGAGGGTGCCTGTTGGCACCCTCTTTATTGTATAACACTTTGTGATCGTGGACATTTTTTTATTGTAAGTGTTTTTCTTACACTTTTTTTTTGGAAGTCTGAAAATTATTATATCTTTACAGCTGTTTGAAGCAGTAAATGTTGCCTTTTTATCCTCTGTAAGGGGTAATTGACGCCGGCTTAAACATGAATTATTTTTTTATATACCTTGAACCACACATGAGTCTGAATATTTCTTCAACATATCGCATTATAATAGATTGGATTACATCTGATGCAATCGATTTTAATAAAAGTAATATATTAATTTTTAATCCTCCATTTATTAACCTAAATTAGAAGTAACATGAAAAAGAAAATCTACTTTTTTCTTATTCTGGCAGCTTTATTTACCGGTAGCATATCCTCATTTGCGCAGGATATTACTACGGGTTTAAAGTTGCATTACACTTTCGATGACATCAATTCCGGAGTTGTTCCTGATCATTCAGGTAACGGACTTGCCGGTACAATCATGGGCGCTGCTGCTCCTACAACCGGTAAAGTCGGACAAGGACTTAACCTGATTGATGTCAACGATTATGTTCAGATGCCTAACGATATCAATACAGGCATGACTGACTTTACATTTGCTGTATGGGTGAACTTTAATGCCGACAGTGGATGGGGTCGAATTTTTGATATCGGTAATGGTCAAGATGTCAACACATTCCTTTGTCAGACTGGAAAAAGTTACAAGTTTGTTGTTAAACAGGATGCAACTCTTGGAGAACAAGCTGTTTCCGGTCCTGCAATCGTGTATGGAACATGGGCCCATGTAGCTGTAACATGTAGTTATAATGCTGAAGGAGTGGGAACTGCAACGATGTACATAAATGGTGTTCCTGTCGGTACAAACAACAATTTTACTAACACATTGGCCGGTATGGGAACGACTTTGCAGAATTATTTAGGTAAGTCGCAATATCCTGACCCGACTCCGAATGCTGTAATTGATGAATTCCGTATGTACAACAGAGCTTTGACAGTTGATGACATTATGACTCTTAACGGAGTGCCTGCTCAGTTGGTAAACGCATTCAAAGCTTTGAAACTCCCTGGTGATCTTACTCAGGTAACTGAAAACATCACTTTACCTACTACAATTGGAAATGATGGTGTTACAATCACATGGGCTACTAATGATTCTACTGTTATTACTAATACAGGTGTTGTAACACGTAATCAGAAATATGTTAAGGCTGTAACATTGACTGCAACTTTGAAATATAATGAAGCTACAATTGATAAATCTTTTGATATTATCGTATTGCCTATTCAGAATATGTCAGAAACAGTTGCAATCTGGAATTTTACTGATGAAAAGTTAGGTAAAGATGCAAGTGGTAATACAACTGTTATTGATGAGTCAGATAATGCTTACGTGGCTACATGTAAATCTGGTGCTCAGGTTGTAACAATTGGTAAAGCAGAAAAAGTAAATGTACTTTCTATCAAGAATGGTGGTGAGTATTTCGATTTTGGTACAGATATCGGTGAAGCTATTTATGGTCTTAAGGATTACACATTAAGTATATTCTTCCGTAAAGATTCAACTGACGGTACAAAACAATGGTCAGGTTACGGTCAACCTCTTTATGGATTCTCAAATACTTTGAATATGGCTTCTGACGCTAATGGTGGTATGTATTATGAACCACGCAGAGGTCGCCATGTATGTACAAAAGACAACTATAATTCAGAGGGATCTGCTTTTGTTGGCACTGGTGAACCTAATACTTTACTTGGAACCTGGCATAATATTACTTATAGTCAGGCATCCGGAGTGGGTGTTTTGTTCTATGACGGTGTTGAAGTAGCAAGAAAAGATGGTGGTATGCCTGATCCAGCTGTAGCTCTGAAAAGAGCCGGAAAAGCAGGAACTCTTTATAACAGTATCGGTCGTCCTTTCTATTCAGGTGACCCTCAGTTGACAAATACACTTTTGTGGGGATTCAATCTCTATTCTGTTGGTTTGTCTGTTGATGACCTTGAACCAGTTATTGGTATACAGGCTAATATTGCTAAACTTGATGAAGCATACTCTTCAATGACATGTAACCTGTATGACCTTATGACTATGGGTGATTTGCTGAAGTCAGCAAAGGCTTATTTGCCATATGCATATCCGGGACTTGCTGATTTCCAGGTTGCTATTGCTGCTGCTCAAAAAACATATGATGATGCAACAGTAACTACTGCTGATATCCAGGCATTGAAAGATGCGATTGCTGCTTATTTGAAAACTCAACCAGCTTCTGCAGCTGCTCCAATGGATTATACTTTTGCAATAACAAATGCAAGTTTCAATGCTGGAACAGGTGGCAAACTTGATCCTAACAGTAACCGAGATGGTAATCCTAACGGTAATGGTTCATACAGCTATCCTGAAGGATGGACAGTATATCTTGACCACTCAGGTTGGTGTAATGCTGCATTCATTTCTGATGCTCCTGCTGAAGGTGCTAAATGTTATGAAACATGGGCTGCTACTATCAGAACATTTGATGTATATCAGGAAATTGATTTGAAGGCTGGTTACTATATTCAGTCAGCTCAAATCCGTACAAATGAGACTGCTCATTATACACAACATATTTATGCAATGATGTTACCCGACAGCACAACATACAATTCAGCAAATCTTGATAGTGTAAAAGCTAATTCGGGTGCTGTTTGGAACAGTGCTAATAACTGGCAGACTCTTTACAATTCATTCTATTGCAAAGGTGGTAAAGTAAGAGTAGGTTTCAAGGCTAATGGCTTTATGCAGTTTGACAATATGAGACTTGCTTATTATGGTTCAGAAAAACCATCAAAACAGAGCTTCACAGCTAAACTTGCTAATCCTGGTTTTGAAGAAGGTGCAGCAGACGGTGTTGACGCTACATCTGTTAAGGGTAAAGGCGGAACATTCAAACATCCTGTTGGATGGAATGCTCATGTAGTACTTGATACATTAGCTGATTGGTGTAATGCAGTTGATATTTCCGGTGCTTCTATGTCAGAAGGTAGTAAAGGTTTTGAAACGTGGGCTAGTCCTGGTAAGATTAAAGAATTCAATATTTCTCAGTCAATTCAGGCTCCTGCTACTGGTTACTATAAACTTTCAGCTGATTTGCGTTGTGATGGCAGCTCTCCAAGTGCAGATACAACTAAAAACAAATACGATGGTCATGTATATGCTCAGTCCGCCAATATGCCAATGAAGAAATCTTCTGCTTTAGGTGAAGATCCTACATTGAATACAGGTGCTGGCTGGAATAACAAGGATGCATGGAAGAAAGTATCTGTAGTATTTGAAGCAGGTGTTGGTGAAACTATCAAACTTGGTATAGCTTCTACAAGTTTCATGCAAATGGATAATGTTACTTTGACTTACTATGCTGTTCAGAATCCTGCAGCTCCTGCAAGAGTAGCTTATATCACTAAGGTTAAGACTATGGACGTTACTGCTGATACTATTGCTAACGATGTTATTTATCGCTCATTAAAAGCAGATCCTAATCTGAACGTAACATTATGTCCTTTGACAGATGTTACAACTGCTGCTACATTCGATCAGTCTAAATACGATGTATTGGTTATTCAGGAATCTCTTGGTGGTGGTGATCAGATACTTATGCCTACAGGTGCTCTTGGTTTAGCTAAACTGACTGTTCCAACATTGTACAACAAAACATATGCAATGAAGAAAGGTCGTGCTTTAGGTACCGGTTCAGGTACTGGTGCTGAAGCAGCAGGTTTAACACTATCTGTTGATGCTGCTAATCAGTCTAATCCATTGTTCAAGGGTATTACCTTTACAGACAATGCATTCCCTGTATTCTTTGCAAGTGCTACAGATTTAGGTGTTGCCGGAACGAAGGCATTGAATGTTGCTACAGGTGTAACCGGAGTTGATGGTACTTTGTTGGCTTATCCTACAGGTATTGCAACTGCTCCTGCTATTTGTGTTAATGATATAGCTGCCGGTAAATCTATTGAAGATCAGTTGTTGCAGACACGCGTTATCACATTTGGTATGAACTTCGGTGCTATTTCAATGGGTAAAGGTGCTAATGTAACTCCTTCAGCTATCAAACTTTGGGGTAATGCAGTTTATGTATTGGCTGGTAAGGATGTTGCTGCCGGTGGTTTCACAGCTATCGAAACAGCTCCTGTAAGCAATACTGCTACTGTAAGTGTATATCCTAACCCAACAAGTGCTTACATAAACATCAAGGGTGCTGATGCTAATTCAGTAATCAGAATCTACAATTTGATGGGTCAGCAAGTATTCTCAGGTTTGGTTGAAGGTGATGTTGTCAGCGTTGATTTGAGCAAATACAACACAGGTTTGTATATGCTTCAGACTAAGTCTAACGGTAAGACAATGACTACTAAGTTTATCAAGAAGTAATTTTTAGTTACTTACTATATCAAAGGGGTTGTCTGTTTCAGGCAGCCCCTTTTTAATTATATTAGTTTAGAGTATCTAATCATAAAGCTTTCTCCACCTTTAAATACATTAACGCAAAAATCTTCTTAAATTGATTTGCAAATAATTTCAATTTGCATAGCTTAAATCCGAATAATAATTATATTTGTTAGTTTTGTTTTAATTGTTGAAGTAAAGAAAAAATTGCCAAAAACTAATTTATATATAAACTGATGCACTTCACAATATATTCCTTCATTTACTTATTTACGGCACTACTATCAATATTTGTAGGAGTTTTGGCCTGGAAAAGAAAATCAGTTGTAGGTGCAATTGAGTTGTTTTGGGTATATGTTTCTGTTGCATTCTGTTCAACAATGCTGATTTTTGAATCGTCTTCAATGACTGTTGCTGGAAAAGTTTTTTGGTCTCAGGTTTCGTATCTGACTGTACCCATAATACCTCTGTTTTATTATTTCTTCGTTCTTAGATTTACGAAACTGGTTAAATTAAAGGATATAAAAAATAACTGGATTTATTTTATTATTCCGGTAATCACTTTCTTGCTGGCAATAACAAACAGTCAACATCACCTTGTATGGAATGACTTTTCTCAGGTTAATGAAAAAACAAACCTTATAACATACTCTCACGGTATTTGGTTTTGGTTGGGGTACGTTTTGTATAGTTATTCATTATTTTTTATCTCGACTTATTTACTATACATTTATATAAGAAAAAACAGATTTAATCCGTCATTCAGGTTTCAGGGCTGGTTGATTACTATTGCCGGTTTGACACCATGGATATCGAGCATACTGTATATTTCCGGATTAGTTCCTGATATAGATATCACAACGATAAGTACAACTATTAGTTCAGTGCTATTCACTATTGCAATTCTCAAAAGTTTTCTTTTTACATTGAGAACGATTGCAAGGGATGAACTCGTTGAGACATTGCCTGTTGGTTTAATCGTACTTGATAATGAAAATAAGATTTCAGACATAAACGTTTTCGCAAAAAAGTTATTGAAGATAGAAACTGAAGCATATATTGGTTTAAAACCATATCAAATATCAACAGCCTCTGCCTTACTTCTAGATGTTATAGTATCTGATGATCCGACAAAACAGATTGAGATGATTGAAAATGGTGTTTTATTCTCATACAATATTATCAAGAAACCGATAAATGCGCTTAAGGGAAGCAGGATAATAACAATTTACGATATTACAGAGCAGCTAATGCGCCAAAAAGAACTGTCGATTGCAAAAAACAAGGCAGAAGAAAGTGAAAGGTTAAAATCTGCTTTTCTGGCAAATATGAGTCATGAAATCAGAACCCCTATGAATAGTATAATGGGTTTTATTACGATAATTCAGGAAGAGAATCTTTCTGATACTGATAGAAAAGAATTTTTGAGAATAGTTAGAGAGAATGGCGACAGGTTGTTAAGAACATTAAATGATGTAGTCGATTTTTCAAAAATTGAGGCAGGTCAGGTAGAATTATCGCCGGAAGATTTTGATTTGAATGAAATTATAAATGATATTTACGGCTTGTTTTCGTCAGAGGCAGGATTGAAGAATATTGAATTAATAAAATCTAAGCCTGTACCCACGGATATTTCATATATAAGGATTGATAAGATTAAGCTTTATTCTATTGTTATAAACCTTATTAAAAATTCCCTGAAGTATACTGAAAAAGGTTTTATCAAATATGATTTTATTTTGGAGAATGAAACTCTTAAAATTTTAGTTACTGATTCTGGAATAGGTATACCTGAGGATAAGCAAAAAGTAATTTTTGAGAGATTCACTCAGGTTCATTCTTCATATACCCGTACTTTTGAAGGAGCCGGCCTGGGACTGTCAATAACTAAAGGTTACGTAAATTTGATGGGAGGTGAAATTAACGTCGAAAGTGAGTTCGGTAAGGGCAGTGTTTTTACTGTAATACTACCTGTCCAAAAAACAAACAATGTATGATTATAACGAAGATTTAAGATTTATAATTCTGTTATAGGATTCGTAAATCCTTTCTTTATTTATCTTTCCCTCATCAACAAGTTCATGAATCAATGTAATCGTTTCAGGTACAATGTTCTCATTGTAAGTCTTCATGTTATTTGAAAAGACCAGAATATCACATCCAGCATTAATTGCCAGCATAATTGCTTCTTTTCTGCCATAATTGTCAGATATCGCCTGCATTTCCATGGCATCTGAAACAATTACACCGTCAAATCCCAATGATTCTCTTAATAAACCTGTGAGTATCTTTTTGGATAATGTTGCAGGGTAATCCGGATCAAGCTTTAGATTAAAAACATGAGCACTCATTATGATTTTGCATTTCTGCTTTCCAATCAACGATTTATAAGGTTGCAGCTCTACACCGTTCCATGTATCCGTAATATCAGTCATTCCTAAATGTGAATCGGAAGTTGCACTACCATGACCCGGAAAATGTTTACAACATGTCAGAATGCCAAAAAAATCGTGTTGTTGAATGAAAATGCCTGAATGTTTTACAACATCATCCCAGTTTGGAGAAAAACTTCTTCCCAAAGCTCCGATAGCCGGACTTTCAGGATTTACATTTAAGTCAAGCACTGGAGCAAAATTAAGATTAATACCCATGTCTCTCAATGTTGAAGCTATACTAGCAGCATAAAAAGATGTACTGTCTTCATTGTCAATTTCACCAAGATATTGTGCTGAAACTGTTTTCGGAAATCCATATGTTGATTTAAGTCTGTCTACCGCTCCGCCTTCTTCATCAATCGCTACGATAAGTTTGCTGTTTGAAAATGATTTAAGATCGTTTACAAGTTTCTTTACCTGATCGGAAGATACTATGTTTCTGGGTCTTGATTGTGTCGGGCCATCTTTTTCATATAAAATCACGCCACCAAGATTGTATTGTTCAATATCTCTTACAATATGGTTGGTTTCATCGATTTCTGTACCTCTGAACCCGACAAGAAGCATTTGGGCTATTTGTTTGTCAAGATCAGGTTTTTGTTCATCATTTTCACAGGAAAAGAAAAATAAAGATAAAATCAGAAAAAAAGGAATAAGCTTTTTCATTTTTTACGTGTATGATAAATAGATTTACAAAGTAATACTTTTTTTATTACTTTAGAACTTGTTTTTCCTGATTTTCCGTTACATCTTAAATAACTTTCAGACTTAGGATATATGGAAACAATAGCCTGGATCGGATTTTCTCAAAGTCTTTTTGCATCAATACTGATGTTTGCAAAAAGGAAAGTCAGCATTCCTGACAAAATTCTAACTGCATGGCTCTTTCTACTTGCTTTCGAGTTTCTCACATGTGCTCTTGATTATGTGAATTTCAAGGTTCCATTATTATCAAGTTCATTTTTATTGTTTAATCCTGCCTTTTATCTTTATACAAAATCTCTTATAGAACCGGCATTTAAATTAAATCTAAAACAAATACTTCATCTTTTACCATTTATATTTTTTGAGTTGGTCGCATATTTGATAGAAGAACCATTTTCACTATCTGGTTTCTTAAGTTCTAACGAAAACCTATGGTTCAGAATGGCTTTTGCGATAGCATCAGTATTTTCCTGGATTCTTTATAACTGGGCAACTTTAAATGTAATTTTGAAACATCGTAAAAGGTTGATGAATGAATTTTCGACAATAGAGAGTCATAAAAAACTTAGCTGGCTCTTTTTTATAGTAATATTCTATAATTTTTTTTGTCTTGCTTCTATTGCTGTTGCTGTTACAGTGATTATTCTACATATTGAGTTTCCTTTATCTCCGGTTTATAATTATTCAGCGCTTTTGCTGATGTCGTATATTCTTGGATTTTATGGATTGAGACAGGGGACAATTTTCATGGATACAGAATCTGTTGAAACCATTAAGGACAAATATGCAAATTCGACTCTGAGTGAAAAGAGGAAAAAAGAAATTGAAACAATGATTCTGGAACATTTCAACAAAAATAAACCTTATTTGAATCCGAATCTTGATATGAACTCAATTTCCAGTACTTTAAAAATCCCTAAATATCAAATAACAGAAGTCTTAAATAATTGCATTAATATGAACTTTTTCAGCTTCGTTAATGAATACCGGGTTAATGCTGTAAGGGAAATGCTCAGGAAAAATAATGATTATTCAATAGAGGATATTGGTTATGAATGTGGTTTCAACAGTAAATCATCTTTTTTTACCGTTTTCAAGAAACTTACAGGTATGACTCCTATGCAATTCAGAAACACTATAGACAGCAAATAAAGTACAAGTTTTGCAATTTCAAATACCGGACTGATACAACCGGTTCAAATTTCTAAAACCGGACTTTTTAATATTTCAGGTTGGGTAAATTGTTGTGTTTAATTATCACGGACTTTGTAAACCGTAAAAAGAAAATACAATGAAGACAGCAATTTACAAATTCATTTGCTTTTTCATGCTCTCAGCATTATTATTACCTGTAACAGCCTTTTCACAAGACGATAGTATAAAATCAGGTGGTTATATAAGAGGAGTAGGATGGGGCGGCAGTGAGAAATTTGATTACTCAAATATTTTCGGAGAGTTTGCTCTTAATTTAAAGTATAATAATAAGAATACTTTTGCAAAACTTGATTTCAGATTACGTGAAGGTCTTTTCCTGGGTGAAACCAAAACCATTCCTGAACTGAAGGAAGCATATGCAGGTATTCAGACAAAAGTAGTTAAATTTTATCTGGGCAATCAAATTGTTCCATGGGGCAGGACAGATGGTTTCAATCCAACGGACAATCTTAATCCAAAAGACTATTTTCTTCTGACACCAGACCCCGAAGATCAGAGACTTGGTAATTTTATGATCAGGGCAAAAATAGAGCCGTTCAAAAACAGCCTGCTCGAACTCATCGCAATACCTGTGTTTAAACCTTCAGTTTACAGGTTTGATCTTTTTACTTTAGGAGCCGGAACCACTTTTGAAGAAGGAGTAAAACCAAATCTTTCATTAAAAAACGGTTCAATTGCCGGCAGATTAAATTTTGATTTGCCGTTTATTGGATTCTCCTTTTCATATTTTAATGGTTTCAATCCATATCATGGTTTTAAACTAAAAAGTTTTACGATGTCAGAAGCTCCTGAGATTGTATTTATTCCTGATTATTACAGGAAGCAAACAGCAGGTTTTGATTTTGAATTACCTGTAAGCAGGTTGGTGTTAAGAGGAGAAATAGCTTACAATAGTACTCAAGATTATAAACAAAATATGCATATCCCAAATCCGGATTTGACTTACGTGGCTGGTTTAGAGTCTGATGTTGCCGGTATTAATATTATTGCCCAATACATCGGGAAGTACACTTTTTCATTTTCACCATTGACTGACCCTGTCTTACTAAACCCGTATGATCCGGTTGATTTATATAATTATGCTTATGGCATGGCTGTGAATAATGCGTGGCTTTATAATCGAAAAATAAACTATCAGCAGGAAGAAACCAACAGTGCTTTATTACTTTCATTGAGAAGGTCTTTTGGATTTGATCTGTTGACAATCAGTGCAAGTGGTTATTACAATATTACTTCTGAAGAATATATGTACAGACCTGAAATTAAGTGGAAACCTGATGATCAGTTAATTCTGACTTTTGGAGGTAATTTTATGGGAGGTCCTGAAAACAGTATTTTTTTCCATTCGGGTAAAGTTATGACAGGCATTTATATGGGTTTGACATTCACGTTTTAATTGACAGAACTAATATGAAACATGATCTTTTTATGGTCAGGCACAGGAAATTGTTCATTGTTATACCGGTTATCCTGACAATCCTGATGTTATTTCCATTATTAAAGTCAAGGATTAATACAGATCTTATGACTTATTTGCCTGATGATGTACCTGCAAGGATAGATTTGAATAAACTTGAATCGACATTTGGTAAATATGATCCGGCAGTATTATTATTTGAAAGTGATGATATTATAAAGGCATCAACTCTTGTAAGGTTGGATTCTCTCAATCAATATTATGCTAATAATCAATATATTAAGCAGGTTATTTCGGTGTTTCAGCTAAAGAATGTCAGTAATGAAGAGGGCTCAATGATAGTGGAGCCTGTAATCAGTTCAATTCCGGCAAATGATAAAGACAGGAATAATTTGAGAAATGAAATTAAAAAGAATCCATTGGTTTACAAAGTAGTGGTTTCTGACGATTTCAGATATACGATTATGTTGTTAAATCCTGCAGATAGTGTATCTGATAAGGATCTGAATAAAACTATTAAAACTGCATTACTGAAATTTCCGGGTAATGAAAAGGTTTATATCGGAGGTCTGCCGTCTTTAAGAAATGATATTCAGCGTATTGCTATCAGAGATTTGGCAATTTTGATGCCTCTCGG
>CAZCPI010000014.1:0-3179 GCA_964500535.1 uncultured Bacteroidales bacterium | reverse complement strand
ACCTGTAAAACAGATTGGGATTGTTTGTTCTGCCGGTATTCTTTTCGCTCTTGCAGCCAGTTTGTTTTTTATTCCTGCTGTGATGTCGGGAGTAAAAAAGGGGAAGAAGTCTTCTCAATTTGAGGTTAAGCCTGAAGGTATTATCGGTCATTTACTTGATTGGGCAGGTTTTGTCTCAACAAGGAAACCATGGTATGTAATTTTTACTTTCCTGATAATGCTTATTGTTTCGGGAATTGGTATCAATTGGCTTAAAGTCAGTGTCAATCTGGAGGAAATGATGCCGAAGAATAATCCGTTGCGCACCAGTGCTCAGGTTATGAATGAGAAGTTTACCGGTAATAAAATTGTAAATGTGATGTTTGAAGGTGACATGAAGAGTCCTGAAGTGCTCCATTCCATTGATGATTTTGATAATCAAATAAGAAAGTTTCCGGAAGTAGGGAATGTTACTTCTTTTGCTACACTTATGCATACCATAAGTAAGGGAATGAATCTGCCAGGGGACTCTTTGTATGATAAAATACCAGATGACGGCAACCTGATATCACAATATATCGAGTTTTATAATATGAATTCGGGTACAACCGATTTTGAAAACCTTGTGGATTTCGGATATACAAAGTCTGTTTCAGCAATTCAGTTTAATGTCAAAGATTATAAATCATTTAAAAAGACTGAAAGTGAAATAAGGAGAATTGCAGCTGAAAATAAGTACTGTAAATTGGTGTCAGGGCAGAGCCTTGTGGAAAAAAGCTTGTCAGAGGCTGTTGTAAAGGGACAGTTTTGGTCTCTGGCTTTCGCGATGTTTTCAATAATAATAATGCTTTGGATAATGTTCAAATCTTTAAGCGGAGGACTTATGTGTGCAATACCCTTATTTTTCTCTGTAATATTCAATTTTGGTCTTATGGGTTGGCTTGGAATTGAGCTGGATATAGCCACTTCTCTGTTGTCTTCGATTTCAATCGGTATAGGTGTTGATTACACAATACATCTTTTCTGGAGAATAAATCATGAACTTCAGCATGGTAAGTCCTGGGCAGAGGCTATTTCATATACTTTAAGATCTACAGGCAGGGGAATTTCAATTAATGCATTTTCAGTGATGATCGGTTTCTCGGTCCTTTTCATTTCAGGACTTACTATACTTAAAGCTTTTGGTTTCCTCATTATATTCTCGCTGTTGATATGTCTTTTGTGTGCTCTTTTACTGATACCTTCTATGACTATGCTGGGGAAACCAAAATTTTTGATGAATCATAATAAAGCACAGGAATAATTTTAAAAATCAAGCTTATGAGAACACTGAAATTATGTTTATTGGTTTTGTTTTTGCCTCTTAATTATTGTTTTGCTCAGACAGCACGTGAAATTGTTACAAAATCAAGTGATGTCGTAAATCTTGAGTCTACTGAAATGACTGCAATCCTGAAAATTTTTGATGGTAAAGGGAAATCAAGAATCAGAAAAGTTACAAGTGCAGCAAAAAAGTATGGCGATGTTCTGAAAAATAAAATCAGGTTTGAATCTCCTGCAGACGTGGAGGGCACGACTATTTTGATTTATGATTATAAAGATAAGGATGATGATATCTGGATATATCTGCCTTCAATGAGAAAAACCAGAAGGATCATTAGTACTGAGAAGGGGAAAAGCTTTATGGGCTCAGAATTTTCAAATGCGGATATGAGCAAACCCAATCCTGACGATTATGATTATAAATTATCGACGGATGAAAGTGTTGATGGAAAGTTGTGCTGGTGTGTGGAAGCCACTTGTAAAAATAAGAGTATTGCTTCTTCAAATGGTTTCAGCAAAAAGATTTCTTATATAAGTAAGGGTAATTATCTTCCTTTAAAGTTTACATACTTTGATTCCAAAGGTCAGATTTTTAAGGAAATGCTTTTTGGCGATTACAAAAAGACAAGTGAAAGCAGCTTTTTCGCGTACAGCATGATTGCTAAAAATCTGAAGACCGGAAGATATTCAGAAATGAAAGTTGAAAAGTTCAATACAGGGAAAAATCTTATTGAATCAGCATTTTCTGCAACCGGTTTTTTTCAATAAATGAACAGATAATGTATTTTCGATTTGGTGGATTTAAAGAGCTTATTTGAAATTTTGTATTTCAAATAACCTTGTTATAATTAATTATGTATGAAACGATTTCTAATTATTGTTATTTTCCTTTTGGCTTTGGTTATCCGGGCATTTCCGGTTGAGTTGGATATAGAGATGACCGGCATCAGAAATTCAAAAGGTCGTATTCGGGTTGCTGTTTTTATTAATGAAGTCCAATTCAAAAAAGAGCAACCTCAAAAAAGCATAATGTATGATAAATCAAACCTTATAGATAAAAAAATAGAAATATCTATTTGCGACCTGAGACCAGGAATATATGGTATCGCTGTTTTGGACGATGAAAACGATAATGGCAAACTTGACTATAAATTATTTATTCCATGTGAAGGCATCGGGTTTTCCTGTTATGAACATAAACTAAGAAAACCCGATTTTTCTGATTTCAGTTTTGAGTTAAAAGATGGTTTACAACAAAGATTAAAAATTCAAATCAAGTACTTTTTATAATTCTCAATAGTTTACAGTAATTCCGGCTTTAATTTCGGTTCCGGGTAGGGGCAACCCTCCGTAATCCTGATATTGAGTGTTAAATAAGTTGTTTATATCAAGATGTAATGAGAAATAATTCTTTTTCCATAAAAGTCTTAAATCACAAAGATTGTATAAAGTAAAACTCTTGAGTTGTTTATCATAATAATCTGTCCATGTTCCGGCGCGGTCATACCAATTGGAGCTGATTTTTCCACTTAATTTTCCGGTTTTCCTTTTTTCAAATATATCAAATCCAAGGCCGATACCTGCCTTATTTCTAAGGTAGTCAAGCGCATATTTTGAATCATAACCTTCAGCATTTTTATCCAGATTTTGATAGCTGTAATATAACTCTAAAGTCTTAAAGTGCCTGATATCGAGTTTGACTTCTGTATTCAGGTTAATACCTGTTGCATTTATCATCGTCAGGTTTTGGCTTTCCCATTTTAGTGAATCTGGCTTTTTAACCCAGTCAATAATATTCCTTCCTTTTCTAAACCAGAATGTTGCATTCAGATTAAGTTTGTCGCTTTTATAAGACCAGCCATTTTCAATATTCAGAG
>CAZCPI010000013.1:29799-30336 GCA_964500535.1 uncultured Bacteroidales bacterium | reverse complement strand
TTAGCACCTTTATGTCCTCTGGTAGAAGTACCACCTAAACCGGAACCAGGTCCACGACCAATTCTTTTGCGTGTTTTTACAGATCCTGCAGCGGGTTTTAAATTACTTAAATTCATAGTTTTTATATTTATTCTACGATTCTGACTAAGTGTTTAACTTTATTAACCATGCCCAAAATGGCAGGTGTGGCTTCATGCTCAACAATGTTGTTCAGCTTTTTTAGTCCAAGTGCATCCAAAGTTCTTTTTTGGACTTCAGGGGCACCGATGCGACTTTTATACTGTTGTATCTTAATAGTTGCCATTTCTTTATGTTTTAACCTTTAAATACTTTTTCAACTGAAACACCACGATTCTGAGCGACCATGTATGCATCACGCAATTCTCCAAGAGCAGCTATAGTAGCTTTAACAAGATTGTGAGGATTTGATGAGCCTTTTGATTTTGCAAGTACATCGGTAATACCAACACTTTCAAGAACGGCACGCATAGCACCGCCGGCCTTAACTCCTGTACCAGGAGTAGCAGGTTTCAAAAA
>CAZCPI010000013.1:4085-29789 GCA_964500535.1 uncultured Bacteroidales bacterium | reverse complement strand
CATTGTTCATGAGGAATAGTTCCTTTTAAAACCGGAATCTTTATAAGATTTTTCTTTGCAGCTTCTGCACCTTTAGCAATTGCAGCAGTAACTTCACCTGCTTTACCAAGGCCCCAGCCAACAATACCATCTTCGTTTCCTACCACAACAATTGCAGAAAAGCTGAATGCGCGTCCACCCTTAGTTACTTTTGTAACACGGTTTATTGCCACCAATCTGTCTTTCAACTCCAAATCATTGGTAGTCTTAACTCTGTTCATTTGTCCTGCCATATCATTTAAAATTTAAGACCGCCTTTACGTGCGGCATCAGCTACTTCTTTAACTCTACCGTGATACAAATAACCGTTACGGTCAAACACCACTTCAGTAATGCCAGCTTCCAAAGCGCTCTTAGATATAAGTTCGCCTACTTTTGCTGCTTGTTCAATCTTGGTAACCTTTTCGGTCAACTTCAATGAAGATGCTGAAGCTAAAGTCTTACCTGATTTATCGTCAATGACCTGTACATAAATCTGCTTATTGCTTCTGAAAACGGTCATCCTTGGTCTTTCCGGCGTACCGCTTATTTTTCCGCGAATACCGGTCTTTATTTTAATTCTCCTTGATTCTTTCGTTGTCATCTGATAATTTTTTTAATGATTACTTCTTACCGGCAGATTTTCCGGCTTTTCTGCGAACAACTTCACCGACGAAACGAACACCCTTACCTTTATACGGCTCAGGTTTACGGTATGTGCGTATTTTAGCACAAACCTGTCCGATCAACTGCTTGTCGCATGATTCGAGTATTATCATAGGATTCTTGTTACGCTCGCTCTTCGTTTCAACTTTGATTTCAGCTGGTAAAACAAACATAATGTTGTGAGTATAACCAAGAGCCAAATCAAGTACCTGGCCAGTTGCCTGAGCACGATAACCTACTCCGACCAATTCAAGTTCCTTACGATATCCTTCAGAAACTCCAATAACCATGTTATTGATCAAAGAACGATATAATCCGTGTAACGAACGATGTTCTTTACCATCAGATGGTCTCGAAACTGTTATTTCACCATCCTTCACTTCAACAGTGATATCAGGATTTATTGCTTGCTTAAGTTCTCCCTTAGGACCTTTTACAGTAACAATATTATCAGAAACTGTAACAGTTACTCCTGCAGGGTTTTTTATCGGTAATTTTCCTATTCTTGACATTCTTCTTTCCTCCCATTAATAGATGTAACACAATACTTCGCCTCCGAGCTTCTGCTCTTTAGCTTCCTTATCGGTCATCACACCCTTGGAGGTGGACAATATGGCAATACCGAGTCCGTTAAGGACACGTGGCATGTCACGATAACCAACATACTGACGTAAACCCGGCGTTGAAACTCTTTGAAGTTTCTTGATAGAATTCACCTTGTTTACAGGATCATACTTCAGGGCAATCTTTATTGTGCCCTGAGGACCTTCTTCCACGAACTTATAGTTCAGGATATAGCCCTTGTCAAAAAGGATTTTTGTAAGCTCCTTTTTTAAATTTGATGCAGGAACCTCAACAACCCTGTGTTTGGCTTTGATTGCGTTCCTCAATCTGGTTAAATAATCTGCTATTGGATCAGTCATAATATAAAATTTAAATTGATCCGGACTCCCCGGACAATATTTAACAATAGTTTTCTCTTATTGAGATAAGTTTAAAGCTTAGTACATCAAATCATCTTTGCACTAAACTTAAACCTGAGTCATTATTACCAACTTGCTTTACGAACCCCTGGAATCAAACCCTTAGAAGCAAGTTCACGAAACTGTATACGGGAAATACCGAATTGACGGATATATCCTTTAGGACGACCTGTCATTTTACAGCGATTATGTATCCTTGTTGGGCATGAATTCTTTGGAAGATCCTGCAGTGCCTCATAATTACCATCGGCCTTAAGTTTTTCTCTCTTTTCGGCATATTTGGCTATAAGTGCTGCACGTTTCACTTCACGGGCTTTCATCGATTCTTTTGCCATGTCAATTAATCTTTTTTATTGTTTTTAAAAGGCAAACCAAATTCTCTAAGCAATGCGTATGCTTCTTCATCCGTTTTTGCGGAGGTCACAAAGGTAATATTCATTCCTAAGAGTTTAACAATATTATCTATGTTAATTTCAGGAAAAATGATTTGTTCGGTAATTCCAAGGGTATAGTTGCCACGACCATCGAGTTTATACTCTATGCCTTTGAAGTCACGGATACGGGGTAATGCAACCCTGATCAGCCTTTCAAGGAACTCATACATATTTTCTCTACGAAGTGTTACACGAACACCTATAGGCATTTTCTTACGTAATTTGAAATTTGAAATATCCTTTTTAGATATTGTAGCTACAGCTTTTTGACCAGTTATAGCTGTCATCTCATTAATAGCTGTCTCAATTATCTTTTTGTCAGCTACTGCGATACCTAATCCCTGATTAAGGACAATCTTTTTCAGAACCGGTACTTGCATTACCGTCGAATAACCGAATTCTTTGGTCAATGCAGGAACTATACGTTCTGCATATTCTTTCTTTAGATTAGCGGTATTTGCCATTATTTTATTTCCTCCCCGGATTTTTTAGATATACGTACTAATTTTCCTTCAGCATTTTTAATTCTGCCTATACGAGTTGGCTTACCAGACTTCGGATCTACAGGATTTAAATTTGAAATGTGAATGGAAGCTTCTTTTTTTACAATTCCTCCCTGAGGATTTTTAGCATTGGGTTTGGTACTCTTTGATACCATGTTCACTCCTTCTACTATTGCACGCTGCTTATCAACAATCATTTCCAGCACACGACCGGTTTTTCCTCTGTCTTCTCCTGCGTTCACATAGACGAGATCACCCTTTTTTATATGAAATTTACTCATTGGATAAATCTTTCAAGTGGTTAAAGTACTTCAGGTGCTAAAGAAACTATCTTCATGTTCGTATTACGGAGTTCCCTTGCAACAGGACCGAAAATACGACTTCCTCTCAACTCACCTGCATTATTTAATAGAACACAGGCATTATCATCAAACCGGATATATGATCCGTCAGCTCTCCTGATTTCTTTTTTTGTGCGAACGATAACGGCTTTTGAAACCGTACCTTTTTTTATTTCACTGGAAGGGATGGTATTTTTAATAGCCACCACGATTATGTCTCCAACAGAAGCATAACGACGACCTGTACCTCCTAAAACACGGATACACAGTACTTCCTTTGCTCCAGAGTTATCAGCTACCAATAGCCTTGATTCTGCTTGTATCATATTACTTCGCTCTTTCTGTTATTTCAACTAATCTCCATCTTTTGGTTTTGCTCAAAGGACGAGTCTCCATGATTCTCACTGTATCACCAATGTTACATTCATTTTTTTCGTCATGAGCATGGTATTTTTTTGTTTTGCTGACAAATTTACCATAGATAGGGTGTTTTTCCTTCCACTTTACAGCAACAGTAATGCTCTTGTCACACTTGTTACTTACAACAACCCCTGCTCTTTCTTTTCTTAAATTCCTTGTTTCCATCGGGCCTTAATTTTTTGAATTTAATTCTCTTTCACGTAAAACCGTCTTGAAACGTGCGATATCACGACGTAATGCCTTAATCAGTGTAGAATTATCCAGCGGAGAAATGCTGTGTTGCATTTTCATCTGATCCAGACGTGCTGTTTCAGTATCAATTCTTTCTGCTATTTCTTTAGTAGTCAGTTCTTTTACTTCTGCAATTTTCATATGACTCAGGCATTAGTGTTAGAATAATCATAATCTCTTCTGACTACGAACTTTGTAGCTACAGGTAACTTCTGAGCTGCAAGACGTAATGCTTCTTTAGCAATGTCAAACGGAACCCCTTCGATTTCGATTAACATTCTGCCTGGTGTAACAGGCGCAACAAATCCTTCAGGTGAACCTTTACCTTTACCCATACGTACTTCCGCTGGCTTTTTTGTAAAAGGTTTATCAGGGAAAATGCGGATCCAGATTTGACCTTGACGTTGCATATGACGAGTCACTGCGATACGGGCAGCCTCAATCTGCTGACCGGTAATCCAATGATAGTCCAACGTTTTTATGCCAAAAGAGCCGAATGCCAAATCGTTCCCACGTTGGGCGATGCCCTTCATGCGACCTTTCTGTTGTCTTCTGAACTTTGTTCTTTTCGGTTGTAACATCTCTTAATAAGTCTAGTGATAATTATCAAAACTGATAATCACCTTTGTTAACGATTATTGTTTTTCTTTTTGCGGAAACCACCTCTGCGGTCTTCACGGCGATCGCCTCCGGAATTACCGGTGTTACGTCCACCCTCCTTGGCTGCTGTAAACTGTGGCGCCAAATCAACCTTACCATAAACCTCTCCACGGCAAATCCACACTTTTACACCAATTAAACCAACTTTAGTCAAAGCTTCAGCAAGTGCATAATCAATGTCAGCACGGAATGTATGTAAAGGGGTACGACCTTCCTTATACATTTCAGAGCGGGCCATTTCAGCACCATTTAAACGACCTGATACCTGTATTTTGATACCTTCAGCTCCCATTCTCATAGTAGACTGAATAGCCATTTTAACAGCACGACGATATGCTATCTTTCCTTCAATCTGGCGGGCAACATTACTTGCTACAATTTCCGCATCCAATTCAGGACGTTTGATTTCAAATATATTAATCTGAACATCCTTATCGGTGATTTTCTTCAACTCTTCCTTTAACTTGTCAACTTCCTGACCACCTTTTCCAATGATAATTCCCGGACGCGCTGTACATACAGTAATGGTCACCAGTTTTAATGTACGTTCAATAACAATACGTGATACGCTTGCCTTAGCCAAACGAGCTATCAGGTATTTACGGATTTTACTGTCTTCCAACAGAGTTTCACCATATTTGCTACCACCATACCAGTTGGAATCCCAACCTCTGATGATACCCAGGCGGTTACTTACCGGATTTACTTTCTGTCCCATTTAGCCTTAGTTTTTATCGTTTTTTGTTATTGTATCAATGCTCAAAGTCACATGGTTGGAACGCTTGCGTATGCGATAACCTCTTCCCTGCGGAGCCGGACGTAATCTTTTCAACATCGCGGCTGAATCAACTTTTATTTCTTTCACATACAATTCTCCGGCTTCTGCCTTGCGGTCATTTTTCAATTCCCAGTTTTTAATTGCTGAAAGCAAAAGCTTCTCGAGTCTGCCGGAAGCTTCCCTGGCAGAGAATTTTAAAATTCCAAGTGCCAAAAACACTTCCTTGCCTCTGATATTGTCAGCAACAAGACGCATTTTTCTTGGTGACGTGGGAACACTGTTTAGCTTTGCGAAGAACTGTGTTTTCAGCGCTTCTTTTCTAGCTTCAGCTGCTAATCTTTTTCTTGCACCCATTTTATATATTTTTTTTATTTTTTCTTACAACGGTTTATTTCTTCTTATTACCGCCATGACCTCTGAAGGTACGTGTAGGAGAAAACTCTCCTAATTTGTGCCCAACCATATTCTCGGTAATATAAACCGGAATGAACTTGTTGCCGTTATGTACGGCTACCGTGTGACCTACGAAATCAGGTGAAATCATCGAGGCGCGTGCCCATGTTTTGATAACGCTTTTCTTTCCCGATTCATTCATGGCCAGAACCTTTGATTCCAGCTTGATATTAATATACGGCCCTTTTTTTAATGAACGACTCATAGTTTATTTGAATTTATCAGGTTATTTTTTACGTCTTGAGATGATGTACTTACTTGACTGTTTCTTAGGAGCTCTTGTTTTAAGACCTCTGGAAAGCAGACCTGTACGTGATCTTGGTTGTCCTCCGGATGCGCGGCCTTCACCACCACCCATTGGGTGATCAACAGGGTTCATAACAACACCACGGTTACGTGGGCGACGTCCAAGCCATCTTGAACGACCGGCCTTACCTGAACTTTCAAGTGCATGGTCTGAATTACCAACACTACCGATAGTCGCCTTACAATCAAGTAAAATTTTACGAATTTCACCTGAAGGCATACGGATAATAGCATAGTTGTCTTCCTTGGATGTAAGTTGCGCAAATGTACCGGCTGAACGGACCATTTTTGCTCCCTGACCAGGACGCATTTCAATACTGTGGATTACAGTACCAACAGGAATATTCCTTAATGGTAACGCATTTCCGATTTCAGGAGCTGCTTGCTCTCCTGACAACAACTTCATTCCAACCTGTAAACCATTAGGTGCCAAAATATATGCCTTTTCGCCATCAGCATAAAATAGCAAAGCTATCAAAGCTGAACGGTTAGGGTCATATTCAATGGTTTTAACGGTTGCTGGAATACCATCTTTCGATCTCTTGAAATCAATAAAACGATAAGCTTGTTTATGTCCGCCGCCTAAATAGCGCATGGTCATCTTACCGGTATTGTTTCTACCACCTGATTTTCTCAGGCCGTAAACAAGAGATTTTTCTGGAACACTCGCTGTGATGGTATCAAGTGCACCAATAATCTTATGCCTCTGCCCCGGCGTTGTGGGCTTTAGTTTACGTACTGCCATTTTTTATTATATATTGCTGTAAAAATCAATTGTATCACCTTCTTTAAGCGTGACAATAGCTTTCTTAAAAGCGTTTTCTTTACCTGTCACCAGGCCGCTTTTTGTATAACGGCTCTTGTTCTTACCACGATAATTGATTGTATTAACATCAATTACAGTTACATTGTACATGTCCTGAACAGCCTTTGCAATTTCAATTTTATTTGCTTCAGGCTTAACGCGAAAACCGTAGCGATTTAACTTCTCTGTAATCGCTGTCATCTTCTCGGTTACTATAGGTTTAATGATAATTCCCATTTTTTGACCTCCTTATGCATTTAAAATTGACTGAATACCCGCAACTGAACTTTCTGTAAGAACGAGATTCTTTGCGTTCAATACTTTGTAAGTATTTAGTTCAGAAACCGTTACAACATTAACTTCAGACAAATTACGAGCCGACAAATATACGTTTTTATTTGTTTCCCCCAATACGAAAAGTGACTTTTTATCAGCTACTTTCAAATTATTGATAAGAACCAACATATCTTTAGTCTTAGGAGCTTCAAAAGTGAAATCTTCAATAACAATAAGAGATTTTTCAATCGCTTTATAACTTAATGCAGATTTTCTTGCAAGATCCTTAACTTTCTTATTCAGTTTGAAGCTGTAATCACGTGGTCTTGGTCCGAAAACACGGGCTCCACCTACTCTTACAGGAGAATTTATATCACCCGGACGAGCACCGCCACCACCTTTTTGTTTGCCTAATTTTCTTGTAGAACCAGACATTTCACTTCTTTCCTTCGCTTTATGAGTACCCTGGCGTTGATTAGCAAGATACTGCTTCACGTCCAACCAAATGGCGTGATCATTAGGTTCGATTGCAAAAACTGAATCACTCAACGTGATCTTCCTTCCTGTATCTTCACCTTTTATATTATATACACTCAGTTCCATTACTTTTCGATGATTACGATTGAACCTTTAGCACCAGGAACAGAACCCTTAATTAAAACAAGGTTATGTTCCGGAATCACTTTTAAAACCTGAAGATTCTGGACAGTCACGCGATCACCGCCTGTACGTCCAGCCATACGCATTCCGGGGAATACGCGTGAAGGCCATGAAGATGCGCCTAATGAACCCGGTGCACGTAAACGGTTATGCTGACCATGAGTAGCTTCACCAACTCCGGAAAATCCATGACGCTTAACAACACCCTGGAAACCTTTACCTTTTGATGTACCAACTACATCAACAAACTCATCAGCCTCAAACATTTCAGCTGTAAGTACATCTCCGGCTTTTAAACCATCAAATCCTTTGAACTCAACCAAGTGTCTTTGAGGTGTGACTCCGGCTTTTTTAAAGTGACCCATTTCAGCTTTGTTGGTATGTTTTTCCTTCTTTTCCTGAAATCCGACCTGAACAGCTTCATAACCGTCAGTTTCGATAGTCTTAACCTGAGTAACAACACAAGGACCAGCTTCTACAACAGTGCATGGAATGTTTTTTCCATCAGCACTGAAAACGGAAGTCATTCCGATTTTTTTTCCAATTAATCCTGGCATTTCTTAAATAATTAATTAAATCAAACTTTAATCTCTACTTCTACACCACTTGGCAACTCAAGTTTCATCAATGCATCAACAGTTTTTGAACTTGAATTGTAGATGTCTATCAGTCTCTTGAATGAAGAGAGCTGAAATTGTTCACGTGATTTTTTGTTCACAAAAGTTGAACGGTTTACTGTGAAGATTCTTTTGTGTGTAGGGAGTGGAATTGGTCCACTTACAACAGCACCTGTAGCCTTCACCGTCTTCACGATTTTTTCTGCTGACTTATCCACAAGATTATAATCGTAGGATTTCAGCTTGATTCTGATTTTTTGGCTCATAGTTTTATATTATTTTACATCGGCAGATTGTAGAGCTATTTACACAACCTGCATATTAATTAAATTAAATCAACTCTTCCTTTAACTTCAGTCAGTACAGCAGTAGCAATTGACTTGGAAACCTCAGCAAAATGAGAGAATTCCATAGTACTTGTTGCACGACCTGAAGTAATTGTACGCAATGCCGTTACATAACCAAAGGTTTCAGCAAGAGGCACTTTAGCCTTAACAATACGGGCACCGGAACGATTGGATTCCATACCTCCTACCTGACCACGGCGCTTGTTAAGGTCACCGATTACATCACCCATACTTTCTTCAGGTGTAATGACTTCAAGTTTCATGATAGGTTCCAAAAGTATTGGTTTCGCCTTAGCACAAGCAGATTTAAATGCCTGTATAGCACAAATTTCAAATGATAACTGGTCAGAGTCAACCGGGTGGAACGAACCGTCCACAACAGTTACTTTAAGTCCCGCAATAGGAAAACCGGCCAAAACACCATTTTTCATCGCAGTCTGGAAACCTTTCTGAATTGAAGGAATATATTCTTTAGGAATATTACCACCCTTAACTTCATCGACAAATTGCAGATCTCCTTCGAAACTTTCGTCCTTAGGACCAACTTTAACAATCATGTCAGCAAATTTACCGCGACCACCAGTTTGTTTCTTATATGTCTCACGTATCTGAACTTCCTGTGAAATTGCTTCTTTATATGAAACCTGAGGACGTCCCTGATTACATTCAACTTTAAATTCACGTCTTAAACGGTCAATAATAATTTCAAGGTGCAGTTCACCCATACCTGAAATAATTGTCTGACCTGATTGCTCATCTGTCTTGACTGTGAATGTTGGATCTTCTTCAGATAATTTACTGAGTCCAATACCTAACTTATCAAGATCTTTTTGAGTTTTTGGTTCAACAGAAATGCCAATTACGGGAGCAGGGAAGTCCATTGACTCCAGAACTATCTGATGTGATTCATCACATAATGTATCTCCTGTACGTATATCCTTGAAACCAACCCCTGCACCTATATCACCTGCAGAAATGCAGTCAACAGGATTCTGTTTGTTGGAATGCATCTGGAAAAGACGAGAAATACGTTCCTTCTTTCCGGATCTGGTGTTATATACATAACTACCTGAATCAATCTTTCCTGAGTAAACACGAACAAAACACAAACGACCAACATAAGGATCGGTAGCAATCTTGAAAGCTAATGCAGTCAAAGGTTGATCTTCATCCGGAAGACGTTTGATTTCTTTTTCCATATTATCAGGATCATGTCCGATAATACATTCGGTATCCAATGGACTTGGCAAAAATGCACAAACGGCATCCAGCAATGTTTGAACTCCTTTATTCTTAAAAGAAGAACCACAAAGCATTGGATTAATCCTCATTTCAACTGTACCTTTACGTAAAGCTTCCTTGATTTCTTCTTCGCTTATTGAAGCAGGATCTTCAAAGTACTTTTCCATAAGTGAATCATCACACTCAGCTGCTGATTCAAGCATTTTATCCCTCCATTCTTTTGCTTCTTCAAGCAAATCAGCAGGAATTTCTTCAACAGAGTATTCTGCACCCATCGTCTCATCATGCCAAAATATGGCTTTCATCGTGATAAGGTCAACAACACCTTTAAATTTTTCTTCAGCTCCAATCGGAATTTGAACCGGGCAAGGATTAGCATGAAGTATGTCCTTCATCTGCTGAACAACTTCATAAAAGTCAGCACCTGAACGGTCCATTTTATTAACATAACAAATTCTTGGAACGTTGTATTTATCAGCCTGACGCCATACAGTCTCAGACTGAGGCTCAACACCACCTACAGCACAATAAGTTGCGACAGCACCATCAAGAATACGTAAGGAACGCTCTACTTCTACAGTAAAGTCCACGTGTCCCGGAGTGTCAATCAAATTAATCTTATATTTATCAGAGTTCCAGTTCCAACTTGTCGTCGTCGCGGCGGAAGTAATGGTGATACCTCTTTCCTGTTCCTGCTCCATCCAGTCCATAGTCGCAGCACCATCATGCACTTCACCAATCTTATGAGTAAGACCGGTATAGAAAAGAATACGCTCAGAGGTCGTTGTCTTTCCTGCATCAATGTGGGCCATGATCCCGATGTTTCTTGTATATTTTAAATCTTTCTTAGCCATTTTGCTATTTTACCTTTTACCTTATCTTTTTTACCTTATACTAATCAAAACCTGAAATGCGCAAAAGCACGGTTAGCTTCTGCCATCCTGTGCATATCTTCCTTGCGTTTGAATGAACCACCCTGATTATTGTATGCATCAACAATTTCAGCAGCAAGTTTGTCCGCCATGGATTTTCCACCACGTTTACGGGCATATAAGATTACATTCTTCATTGAAATTGACTCTTTACGGTCAGGACGGATTTCAGTTGGAACCTGGAAGGTAGCGCCACCGATACGGCGTGATTTGACTTCGACTTGAGGAGTAATATTGTCCAAAGCAGCTTTCCAGATTTCGAGAGCAGATTTTTCATCGTTAGGCAATTTTGCTTTTACGATATTGAGAGCTGAGTAGAAAATGTCATAAGAAACATTCTTTTTCCCATCATACATCAAATGGTTGACGAATTTTGTCACCTTGACGTCATTGAAAACAGGGTCCGGCAGGATCACCCGCTTTTTTGGCTTGGTCTTTCTCATTTTTTCAAAAAAATTTTCCGTTTTTGTTTGGTTGTCTTCACTTTGTTCTTCAACGTTCCCACCGGAACATTTACTCAACCTTGCTATAAAGCATTTACCAATAAAAAAACAGCGTTGTTTTTAACTGTAAGAAATTTTAATTATTTACGCAGCTTATTTTTTCTTAGCTGCAACAGCTGGTTGTCCCGGTTTCGGACGTTTAGCTCCGTATTTAGAACGTCTTTGTTTACGACCGCTCACTCCGGAGGTATCCAGCGTACCACGAACGATGTGATAACGTACACCAGGAAGGTCTTTTACACGACCACCACGTACAAGAACAATTGAGTGTTCCTGAAGGTTGTGTCCTTCTCCCGGAATGTAACTGTTTACTTCTTTTGTGTTAGTCAAACGTACCCTGGCAACCTTACGCATCGCTGAGTTAGGCTTCTTTGGAGTTGTTGTATACACGCGTACACAAACACCACGTCTTTGAGGACAAGAACTCAGCGCCGGAGACTTGCTCATGTCTGTCTGCGCAACCCTTCCTTTTCTTACTAATTGCTGAATTGTAGGCATTTTTTAAATAATTTACTTTTATGTTCAAAAAAATATTTCCGGATTTGCCGGAAAAGGACTGCAAAATTACAGTTTATTTTTCGATAAACCAACCGCTTACCGAAAAAAACATCCTTTTTAGGCGAAAAACGGCTGCAAATTTAAGAATAAAATCCTAAAAATTAGCAGCCGTACAGTAATTTATCAATAAATATTATTTCAAGGTCAGGCTTCACCTCCTCCAAAGCCCACAATCGGAGGCATGAAACCGGAATTACCCGAAACCTTGTTAATCGGACCAAACTGCATTTCATATTTTGAAATATTATCCTGCAATGCAGACAATAGCCTTTTAGCATGCTCAGGTGTCAGAATTATTCTTGATTGAACTTTTGCTTTAGGCACTCCTGGCATTAGCCTTATAAAATCCAGAATAAACTCTGAACTTGAGTGTGAGATAACAGCAAGATTTGAATATATACCCTGAGCTATATCATCCGCAAGTTCAATATTCATTTGTTGACTTTGATCATTTTTTTCCATAATATTATTTTTTCAGTTAACGATGTTCCTATATATATAAGGTGTAATTTATTTTGAAGTCAAGAGTGTTTTCTGATAACGGTATGAAACCCCTGTTTCAATAATGACAACAATTAAGTTTTGGCAGCTTATGTAGCCCCAAACCGATTTGCAAATATAACTATTAAATAAAAGAATATATTTTACAATGGCCTTATAATATATCTGATTGCTTCACTTATAAGACATTCTGTTTTTTAACTTTTTAGTAAGTGTTTTTTTTACACTTTTTTTTTGGATGTATAAAAAATATTATATCTTTACGCCGATTAATCGACATTAATTCAGATTATTCAAAAAAAATGAAAAGTGGTCTTTTTTAAAGGACCAATTTTTTTCATTTTTTTATTTTGCATTACAAGTATCGACAACCCTTAATCTTTACCATTGAAAGTCGTTAACTTTATACTGCTCTTATCTGTTTTTTGGCCCACTCCACTTTGGGTCTTTTTGTGTTTTATGTAAATACAAAAGATACCCTGGAATCACAACACAAATCCGGAATTATCAAATACGCAATACACACATGAATTAAAAACCTGTAAAAAAGAAACTTAATCAATTTATAAATATGGAAAACCTCTTAAAAAAACTCTTTCTTCGCCTGCCGTTTTTTTTGGCAGTGATGATAGCCATGAGTTCTTTTTTTATTTCCTGTAAGGATATCTACCCTTACGATAATGAAGAACCTGAATGGTTAGGAGAGAGCGTTTATGATTATCTTGAATCAAAAGGTACTTTTACCTATTTCGTGAAAATCGTAAACGAACTCGATTACAAAGAAGTACTTGCCAAAACCGGTAGCAAAACCGTTTTTGTCGCTGATGATGCTGCGTTTGAACGTTTTTTTAAAGACAATCCCTGGGGTGTAACAAGCTATGAAAAGATGTCGGTTAATCAAAAGAGAATTCTTTTGAATTATTGTACTCTAAATAATTCATACCTTATTGAAACACTTTCAAATTATTATGACGGTACTTTGCAGGAAGGATCGGCTATGAGAAGGACTACTGCAGTTACAGTGCTGGATACTATTCCTTTTGTTCCCGGCAACAAAATGCCTGTAACTACATACTGGGACAAATACAGAACCAAAGGAATGTATCTTTTAAAGGATAACAGCGGTTGGCCTTTAGTCCATTTATTACAGGATGTACTGGATTTCAACGGTATAACAAACGAAGACTTCAGAATCATGACCGGTATAGAACGTCAGAATAATGACGCTCATATTTTTGGTATAAAGATTAAGGAAAGAGACATAGCTTGTAAAAACGGATATGTAAATGTTCTTGAAGAAGTACTCATTCCTCCGGTTAATATGGCTGAATACATCAGAACTACTCCGGATCTTTCTTTGTTCTCCACTCTGCTTGACAGATTCTGTGCTCCTTTTTATGATTCAAAAAACACGATTGACTATAAGAAAAACAATTCTGCATTCACTGATTCAATTTTCACATTAAAATATTTTGCTGAACCCGGAGGTTCACTTGGAGGTTCACTTGTTTATCCGAATGGTGCAAGAGTTTCAGAAGATTTACGCTTACCTTTTGATCCGGGTATGAACAGTTATGTTTACAGATATGGATCATTACAATCTGATATGGGTGCAATTTTCGCCCCGACAAATGAAGCGCTTGAAGAATATTTCAACAATGGAAGCGGTCGCGTTTTGAAGGAAAGATACGGTTCCTGGGAAAACGTTCCTAATGATATTCTTGCTCTTCTTTTAACCAGGCATATGAGAGAATCTATTGTCAATTCATTACCAAGCAATTTTCACAAAATGGTTGATAAAAAAGGTTCAAGAGTGAAAGCTTCACCATCAGATATTTTAAATGAAAAAAACTACATTGGGCTTAACGGACTTGTTTATGTAACAAATAAAATATACCCTCCTGACGATTATGTTTCGGTTTACGGACCTGTTTTATTCAGCAATAAAACCACAGTTTTAACCTGGGGTATAAAAAAATATCTTTATCATTTATATCTGAATTCGATGGTCAATTCTTATGCATTTGTGGCTCCTACAGACGAAGCTCTGAAATGTTATATTGACCCTCTTACATGGGGTTCAAATACGCCTACAGCATTAAAATTCTGGTATGATCCTTTAGCTTTGCAAGTTAAGGCAACTGTTTACAATTACGACAAAGCAACCCGCACTGTTGGAGATTCAGTCACTGTTGTAGCAAATGCTGATTTTATAAAGAGCCGTTTGGTAAGAATACTTGATCAAAGTATTGTAGTAAGTGACTTTAAAAACTCTGCCGGAAACTTTAACGATGGCTATTATGTAACGAAAGACGGCAATATCCTCAAAGCAAATAATATATCCGGAATTGCAGGTCAAAACTCCTCAAGTATTACAACTTTCCAGGGAGGTGACGACATTGAAAATGGCAAGGAAAATCATGTTATTGAAGGAGGTATTTACCATCAGGATAACGGTACTACATTTTTCACAGACCAAATCTGTCAAACTCCATTCCAATCGGTTTACAGTGTTCTTAGCGATTCTATTAAATATCCATCTTTCAGTAAATTCTTTAAATTATGTTATGGATTTCCAAATAATGAGGTATTTATCAGGGAGTCTCCTAATTGGGGGATTGACTTCAATGTTCGTTTTTTCAACACTTTTCGTTATACAGTTTACGTACCGACTAACGAAGCTATACAAAAAGCAATTGATGAAGGGGTTATTTACGACTGGGATCAAATCACAGCTGAAAGAAGTGATGCAAAAAGAGATAGCATGATAAATAAAATGAAACGTTTTGTAAGATATCACTTCCAGGATAACTCTGTATTCATCCATCCTAGTCAACCGGTCAATCAGTTATATCAGACTGCGACTATCAAATTAAATGGCGGATACTCCTATTTCAATACTTACAAGAATAAATTCTATAGAATACTTGTTAAGAATAATGCTGAGGGTGGTTTGGATCTTACAACTGAATTAGGCAAGACTATTAAAGTTGATCCTAATAAACATCCAAACACATGTAATATTATGACAAGAGATTACATTTTCAGTGTCAACCCAACCAGTTTAACATCATTATCGGCGACAACCTATACGCAAAGTGAAATAACCACTTCTTCAACGGCCGTTATCCATCAAATCGATGAGGTTTTGAGATTTGAATAAAAAATGAATGCACTATGAAATACAGAATAATTATAGTTTTACTGGTTTTGGTGACATTTGGCTCTCATGTCAATGCGCAAAATGAAGCATCACCCATTATACAAGGTACTGTAACATCAAAATCAAATTCGGAAACTCTTATTGGTGTTACTATTACTGAAATTGATGCGACTAACCGTGTGCTCACTTCAACTCCAACCGATGCTAACGGTCATTATGTTATAAAAGTGAAAAGCACATCAAACAGGTTGGTATTCAGTTACCTTGGTTTTACTAAGACCACACGTAACATTGGCGCTGCAAGAACAATAAATGTTCAAATGGAAGAAAGCCAACATGCACTCAAGGAAGTAGCTATCGTTGCAAAGAAAACTTACAACGAAGGTGGTTTCAGCATACCTCAGAGGGAAATATCTACAGCTGTACAGACTATCAACTCTAAAGATTTCGAAGGTCTGCAGGTTGGTTCTATAGATGAAGCTCTGCAGGGTCGTGTTGCAGGTTTGGATATCGTTTCAAACTCAGGAGACCCGGGAGCAGGATCTTCAATGCGTATTCGTGGTACATCTTCCATTAATGCAAATGCAGAACCTTTAATTGTATTAAACGGTATTCCTTATACTGTCGAAATCGATAAAAACTTTGACTTTGCCAACTCTAATGAAGAGCAATATGCAAACATGCTGAGTATAAACCCTGATGATATTCTTGAAATCACAGTATTGAAAGATGCTGCATCTACCGCTATATGGGGATCAAAAGGAGCAAATGGAGTTTTGATGATCACAACCAAAAAAGGTTCTACCGGTCCTACAAAAATCCAATACACATATCGTCTGACAGGTTCAAAACAACCTAAAGGCTTGAATATGCTTAATGGAGATGATTACACTATGATGATGAAGCAGGCTTTGTTTAATTCTCGTCAGGATGAAACCGCTTCGGACGTTCCTGAGCTGAATTATCAATCTACTTTCTCTGAATATCAAAACTTCAACAATAATACTGACTGGATTAAAGAGGTAACCCAGATTGGTTATGTGAATGACCATTATTTGACAGTATTAGGAGGAGGCGATCGTGCGCAGTTTCGTGTATCTGCTGGATATCTTGATCAAAGGGGTACTGTTATCGGTACAGACCTTAAACGTTTGACATCAAGAGCATATCTTGATTATACTGTATCAGACAGATTAAAGTTTATTTCTGAATTTTCATTTATTTACACTGATAACGACAGAAACTATACTTACGAATTGAATAATCAAAAATTATCAATTCTTGGAATAGCGTATAAGAAGATGCCGAATGTAAGTGTATATGCTCAGGATGCTGAAGGCAACGACACAAATAAGTATTATACAATAGACAGGTCATCAACTTTGAACTCTGCTCAAAGAGATCTTCCGAATCCTGTAGCTTTAGCAATGTTGGCTCAAAATAATCTGAAGAATTTCAGAATTATACCAACATTTAAGTTACAGTATGATATTACTGATCCTGATGTGAATTATTTGAGGTATAATATGTATTTTACATTTGACATCAGCAACAACAAAACCTCTATGTTCCTGCCATGGGAAGCAACAAACTCAATCTGGGACAGTGAGAATGTTAACAGAGCATCAAGTGCTGACCAACACACTTCTTCGATGCAGATTGATAACAATATTACATGGCAACCAAGATTAAGTAATCCTGATCATAGCTTGTTATTCTATGCTTCACTCCAATTAAGAGCGGGTCAGACTTCAAGTCAGGGTATTACTACCTATGGTCTTACTTCAGGCACAAGTACAGATGCTTCTCAAAATGCATATCTTACTGATTTTGGCACAGGTCGTTCTTCTTACAGAAATATGGGTATTTTAGGTCGTTTCCACTATTCATATAAGTCCAGGTACGTTATTTCCGGAACACTCAGACGTGATGGTAGTACCAAGTTTGGTAATGACAAAAAATTCGGTACTTTCCCCGGTATATCTGCAAAGTGGATAATTTCTGATGAACCATTTATGGAATCTACAAAAGGATGGTTGAGTATGTTTGCATTACGCCCAAGCTGGGGTATGAGTGGTAACGAACCAAATGATGAATATCTGCATTTCAGTCGTTATGCAAAATATGACAGTTATATGGATATCCAGGCTTCACGTCCTACATCCCTCAGATTATCAAACCTGAAATGGGAAACCACAAGTTCATTTAACTATGGAGCTGATATTTCATTCCTTGATGACAGAATAGTATTTGATCTAAATGCATACTCCAAACGGACAAAAGATCTTTTGTTTAAAGACATATCAACACCAACGACATCTGGTTTTGGCGGAATAGCGTGGAGTAATGCAGGAACAATGGATAACAATGGTTATGAATTGAATTTCTATGCAAACAGGATGTTTAAGAAAGGAAAATTTTTTGCTGATTTCAACCTGAACTTTTCAAACAATGTAAACACCATAGTAGCCCTTGATCAAAAAATACTTGACAAGTACAATACAAAATTTGATTACAAAAACGGATCATACCTGACACGTCTGCAAGTTGGTAATTCATTTGGCTCAATCTACGGATTCAGATACAAAGGAGTCTACCAATATGATGAATATATTGCCGGAGAACATGAAGATGCACCAGTTGCGCACGACGCTGCCGGCAGAGTTATTGTAGACGAAAGAGGTGAAGCTCTCCCGATGACTTATGCGTATGGTACTACGAATGAATATGAATTCCGTGGTGGAGATGCTAAATATGAAGATATTAATCACGATGGAACAATTGATGAACTTGACATCGTATATCTTGGCAATTCAAATCCACTACTTAATGGTGGTTTTGGTACAACTCTTCATTATGGGGACCTTTCATGTGTTATGTTTTTTAACTACAGATTTGGAAATAAACTCGTGAATGGCGCCAGGATGAATGCCGAAAACATGTACGGCAATGACAATCAAAGTATTGCCGTTAACTGGCGTTGGAGAAAGGATGGTGATATCACCGATATTCCGAGAGCCTTATACCAATATGGTTATAATTATCTGGGAAGTGACAGATTTGTAGAAGACGGATCTTTTTTAAGATTCAAATATCTTCAGCTAAATTATACAGTGCCCAGTGCGAAACTTAAGAGATACAAAATTGACAGATTGAGTTTCTATGTGAACTTAAATAATGTTGCTTTATTCACTCAATACACTGGTGTTGATCCAGAAATAGGATATGGAGACTTTGGAGTTGCAACAGACAATTCTACCACTCCACGTGCTAAAGATATTACACTTGGTATTAGTATTGGTTTATAAAATTATCAAAGATGAAAAAGAAAATATTATATATATCAATAGCAGTGATGGTTGCCTTAGGCACTTCAAGCTGTAAAGATTGGTTGGATTTGCGGCCTGAGGGCGAAATGATTCTTGACGAATTCTGGCAAACCGAATCAGATGCACAGTCTGTATTAGCTGCGGCATACAGAGGATTAATTGAAAATGATTGCACAGTGAGAATGTTGGTCTGGGGTGAAGGTCGTTCAGACAATTTAACAAACGGGACCTCTATTTTAGTTAAATTGTATGATGTACTCAGGCAGGAAATTGAGCCCACAAATGATTATACAAAATGGGGGAGTTTTTACTCAGTAATTAATTATTGTAATACATTTCTGAAATTTGCTCCGGGTGTTCTTGAAAAAGATGACAACTTTACGATGGACAAGCTGAATGCAATGAAAGCTGAAGCTTATACTTTAAGAGCATTATCATATTTTTACCTGGTGCGTGCGTTTAAAGATGTGCCATGGATTTCAGAACCTAGTATAGATGATACTCAGGATTATTCTACCCCACAATCCAGCGAAGCAGTGATACTCGATTCATTGATTTCTGACCTGAATTTTGCATCAAGATACGCTAAAACTCAATATGAAAATGCTGAATATACAAAAGGTAGAATAACCAGAAATGCCGTTTATGCTCTTTTAGCTGATATTTATCTTTGGAAAAATGATTATGACAATTGTATAAAATCATGCGATAAGATACTTTCTGATGACAGACTTGAACTGGAAAAGGCTGAAAATATGTTCTACAATGTATTTTATAAAGGAAACTCAACTGAGTCCATTTTTGAACTTCAATTTGATGATGATGTTCAGAAAAACGGTACGACAAGAGACTTTTATGGATATAGCGGGAATCCTGAGGGTCAGCTTACTTTTCCTGCTGGATTAGTCAAGGGTAGATATAGTCCTTTCGATTATGCTGTAGGTGGCGGAACGCTTGAAAGTGAAGAAGATTACCGTAGAGAAGACTTCATTGTCAATAATGAAGCTAATGGTTACTACTTTATATTTAAATATGCAGGCATGAGAAGATATAAAGGTACAACCAGTACAGTCAGTTCCTACTCATGGAGATCAAATACATCAAACTGGATTGTTTACAGACTATCGGATATCATTTTAATGAAAGCTGAGGCTTTGCTTCAAAAAGACGGAGACAAGAGCCTGGAAACTGTAGTTTCTTTGGTAAACAAAACTTATCATCGTTCTAATCCTGATGTTGATACATTAAATGTAGGTCTTTACACTGGTTTATCGGATGTTGAAACTCTTGTTCTTCGTGAAAGACAGAGAGAACTTATGTTTGAAGGAAAAAGATGGTTTGACCTTGTGAGGATGGCAAGACGTCTGGGAAAACCAACTCCTGTCATTTCTTATGTAGGCAGGACAACTACAAGTAGTAAAGCTCTAAGCAAAATATCAACTTTGGATGCTCTTTATTGGCCCATAAACAAAAGTGAACTTGAAGCCAATAAAAATTTGAAACAAAATCCATTTTATGAAACGACCTCATCAACTTCCAGTAATTAATAAACGTTATGAAAAGATTTGTTATATCTAAAACCACTATTGTTATTCTTCCTTTAGTACTCGGCATCGTAATGATGCTCCAGGGTTGCCGGGATGAAGATCTTGAGGGGAATTACTTCACTTCTACAGAGGAAGTAATCGGTGAATATATTCAGAATAATCCTGAGAAATACTCAGAATACTACAAGATGTTAGATACCACAGGCGTTATCGGATTAATAAAGGCTTATGGGCTATATACTTGTTTTGTTCCAACAAATGATGCTATAAAAGAGTATTATGCTAGTGAAGGAAAATCCTCGATAAAAGATTACTCTATTGATGAGCTTAAAACCTTTTGTTATAACCATATAATTAAAGGTGATACAATTAAATCCAGTGATTTCAATGAAGGAGCTCTCAGTTCGCTTTCTATGAGTGAGAGATTTATAAGCATAAGTTATTCACAATCCAGCTCAACAATTTTTGTTAATGGAACTTCTCCAATAATTGATAGGGATATAAAGCTTCATAATGGTTTCGTACATGTTTTAGGAAAGGTATTAACTCCATCTAAGTTTAAAATAGGAGATAAATTTATTGAAGATACCCGTTTCTCTATTTACGCTAAAGCTATGCAATTGACCGGCATTGCAGACATTATGAACACAACTCCAGCAGAAGATGAAAGTTTCGATCCTGAATATAAACAATGGAGTATAATGTCACATACTGTACCTGAAGAATATCCGAAATCAAGAAAAATCGGATTTACAATAATCGCTCCAAGTGATTCAGCCCTTGCTGAGTATAAAGAATGCCCGGCATGTCCTGACGGTGTAAAATCTATGTCCGATCTCGAGAAAGTTGCAAAATATTATTATTCACAGGTTTTCCCCGGGAATGATGGCATTTCTGACTACAAGAGCAAAAAGAATTATTTGAATATGTTTATGGCATATCACTGTTTTGACAGGACTCTTCTTTCAAGCCGTTTCATTAAAGATTATGATACCCCTCATCATTTTAAACAATATGATATGTGGGAATACATTGAAACAATGTTGTCTAATTCTCTTATTGAAGTACATCTTAACAGGCAATTTGCAACCGGTCAGGCTGGTCTTGGATTGATAAACAGCATGAACGATCCTAATAAGGGTGTGATGTTCACAAGAAATACTGACCTACCTAATGGAGGAGCATTAAATGGTTACTATCATGAAATAACTAAACCAGTAATATTTTCAAAAGAGTTTATAGCTGATATTTCATCAAAACGTCTTAGACTTGAAGGTTGCTCCTTCTTCCCTGAAATTGCAACCAATAATATGAGAGGGAATAATCCTACTGCTGTTGCTGCTCAAGAAGGTAAAACTCATGCCTATCTTATACCAAGAGGTTATATTAAGGATTTTGTCGCTTCAGAAAATACACGTCTTACATATATAGGAGCATGTGTGGCTTATGAAGACTTCCAGGGTGATGAAATTTACCTGATAGGAACTTATAACTTTACAATGAAAACATGCCCTATACCTCCGGGTACTTATGAAATAAGGATGGGATACCAGCCAACTGCTTATCGCGGTATAGCTCAATTATACTGGGATAGTGTTCCGTGTGGAATTCCTTTGAATCTATCACTTTATGCAACAGATCCTGAGATCGGCTACAAAACACCAGGTACGGTCCCTGAAGACGTCAGTGGTTTTGAAAATGATAAATTCATGCACAACCGTGGATATATGAAAGGTCCCAGCAGTTATTTATGTGCAGGTCACTGGTACGGTTATAATGCTGCTAATGCACGTTTAAGCTCACAAAGCTTGCGTAGAGTACTAGGCACATATACATTCACAGAATGGAAGGAGCATTATTTTACTGTAATCAGTCTTGGATCCACATCAAGCAGTACACAATTTATGCTCGACTATCTGGAGTTCTGTCCTACAGAATTACTTGAATCTGAAAATATTGAATAATAATGCTTGATCATAAAAACATTAATAACTATGAATAAAATTTGCAATAAATGGATTTGCCTCACCGTGGCAGTTGTAGCCTTTATTGTTACATCGTGCAGCAATGAGGAATGGGACAGGCATTATAATAATACCGGCTATACTCTAAGCGATTTGAGCTTGTCAGAATATATAAAAGGTCAGTCAGATATGTCAAAGTTTTATCAGATGCTTGAAATATCAGGATATGACACTATCTTAAATGAACCTCAGACATTTACCGTTTGGGTTCCTACAAATGATGCTCTTAAAGATGTTGACATCAGTGATAAAAACAGTGTAACCGAGTTGGTTTCAAATCATATAGCCAGATTCTCATTTCCGGCTTCAGGAACAAAATTCAACCGAATCTATATGATGAGTAAAAAACTTGTTAATCTTACAAATGTTGATGGTCAGTTCTTTTTTGGAAAGAATCTTCTGTCCTTATCAAATATTAAAACCAAAAATGGTATCATTCATAAAATCTCTACTTTCCAAAAATATGCACCAAATATTTGGGAAGCATTGGACAGATTGGAAAACATTGATTCGTTAAAAGTTTATCTTAATTCTCTTACTGAAGTTGATGAATTTGGTAATGTATCTAATCTCTTCCTTGACGCTTTAGGTTCTGTAGATCAGGAAGACAGTATATATACTGTCATTTATCCCAGCAATAAAGCATGGAATGATGCAGTCGCAAGATGTGGTAAATATTTTGTAACCAGAGATATTGATGGAGGCGTAAAAATGCAGAATTACTACTCAAAAATATCTGTTATCGCTAATACAGTTTTCAGAGGTTTAGTTGATCCATTCACCAGTGATTCGCTTATTTCTACCAACCGTATGATTTTCCACAATCCGCGCAGGCTGTTTACCGGTGCCACTCCAATAGAAGCGAGTAACGGTATGATTTATTTGACCGACTCTGTCAGGTTTACCAGTGCAGAACTTTGTAATGACACTATTAAAGTGGAAGCAGAATGGAGTTCTTACGGTAAAACAAAAACTAATGCTACTTTCTACGAAAGGAGCACAAATGGTACGGATTTCAAAGCCTCAAACGGTTATTACACGACAATAGAACCTACTTCAACAAGTGAAATATCCAAAGTATCGGCAACTTTTCCAATACCCACAACAAGATCAACTAAATACAACATTTATTGTGTTTTTATACCTGAAATCATAGTAGATAAAAATTCTCAAAAACCTTATGTTGCGAACTTTTATCTCGATTATATTGATGATGCGGGAAAAGTTGTAAAAATCAAAAAAATTGCATCAAATATTACCACTTCCCCGGATAAAATCACAAAAGTTTTTGTGGGTACGATAACCAACAAATTTTTTGATTACTACGACGGTACTAATTCAAGTATAGATGTGAAACTGAAGGTTGAAAATGCTGTTAAAGCTACGGAAACAAAAACAAAAAGCAGAACAATGCGTATTGACTGCATAATTTTTGAGCCTGTTGAGTAGTTGTAACAATTAAATGTAAAAACAGACACTAATGAAAAATATTTATAATACAGTTAGAAGTAAGTGCTTTAGAGCGGGCTCTACCACAGCTTTTATGTTCTCATTTTTATGTTTTCTATGCACTTTCAGCATTGTAAATGCTCAGGAAACGACAAAATCCAATGATCAGTCAAGGACAGTTACTGTTACCGGTATAGTCAGAGATGCACACACTAAGAATCCTATTGCTGCAGCTCAGATTCAGGCCCTTAACAACTTATCTTCCGCAACAACTGATGAAAAAGGACGTTTTTCAATAAAACTATCACGACTTGATGAGGTTCTATCAGTTAAAGCATACGATTATTCTGTTCGTGAATTTCCATTGAGAGGTAGTATGTCGCTTGAAATTGATCTTTACCCCGAAACATTTTCAAACTATTATTCCGATCAGGACATTTTAACCGGTTCAGTCAGAAATAGTATTGTTCTTCCTTCTGCTAAGACATTTAAAGATTTTAAATTATCACAGGCTATTTCGGCTGATGAATTTGTTCAATCTGAATTAGGCGGAAATGTTCGTTCTGTCAGCAGGTCAGGTATGGCAGGTATGGGGTCATCCATGTTTATAAGAGGTTTAAATTCTTTAAATGCGAATGCGCAACCATTATATGTTGTTGATGGAGCTATTTTCAATAATAATTATGATGTTGAGTCAATTTTTGAAGGTCATTTCTCAAACCCGCTTTTAAACATTGATATTAATGATATTGAAAGCATTACAGTACTTAAAGACGGAACATCTGTTTATGGAAGTAAAGGTTCAAATGGTGTAATCCTTATTAAAACTTCAAGGAGTAAAGATCAGGTAACAAAGATCAATGTAAATCTTACAACCGGAATGATAAGTACTCCTAATCAAATTCCTGTAATGAATGCGGATCAGTATCGCATCTATGCAAGTGATATGATTGGAACAGCCGGATATACTAACAAAGAAATATCTGAATTAGGATTTATTCAAACTGATCCTTCTCTAAGCACATATAATGTATATCATAATAATACCAACTGGGCTGACGAATCGTTAAGAAAAGGATCTACTCAGAGCTACTCTATTAATGTACAGGGTGGAGATGATAAAGCTCTTTATTATTTTTCTTTAGGCTATACCGGTAATAACAGCATTGTAAAGGAATCTGACATGACAAGAATTAATACGCGTTTCAATGCTGATATTAATCTTGCAAAAAACGTGTCACTTGCCCTGAATGTATCATATACCAATCATGAAAATCATATATTTGATGATGGCGTAAATTTCTACACTTCACCAACATATTTGAGTCTAATTAAGTCTCCGTTTTTAAGTCCAAATACATTCACTTATTACGGGAGCAAGACACTCGATTTAGCAGACGAAGATGAACTTGGTATAGGAAATCCTACAGCTCTTATAAACAATTCTCTTAACTATACAAGACAGCATTTTTTTGATTTTGGACTGACACCTGTCTGGAAAATAAATAAAAACCTGACTTTAAGCTCTCAAATAGATTATAACCTTAATAAATATGAAGAGAACTACTACAGACCAATGTTAGGATGTGCTGACCAGTATCTTGAAGGTTATGGTTATTCATATAATATGATTAAGCATCAATTAATCAGGAACATCTCTATTTTTAACGATACCAGATTGTCCTTTAAAAAGAAATTTAATGGTGTTCATAATATTGATGCTATGCTGGGTTGGAGATACTCAAACAACTATTATGAAATGGATTATATTGAAGGTCATAACACCGGATCTGATAATAATACAATTCTTAAAAACAGCTACGACTATCTTAAAGATTTTGGTGCTAATAATCTTACAAAATCTGTTTCAACATATGCTAATATAGATTACAATTTTGCTAATCGTTACTTCTTGTCTGCAGCGGTAAGTATGGACGGTTCATCCAGATTTGGAAAGA
>CAZCPI010000013.1:0-3985 GCA_964500535.1 uncultured Bacteroidales bacterium | reverse complement strand
TGGGCAATCTTCCCATCATTGGGTGCTGGCTGGTTGGTTTCATCTGAGAAATTCATGGAAAATGTTGCCTTTGTAAATCTTCTTAAATTAAGGGCCGGATACGGAATGACCGGTAATGATGGAATTAAAGACTATGCTTCAAGAGCTTATTTTGAAACTGTCAGGTATCTTGGAAAAGCAAATGGCATTGTAATTTCCAATATATCAAATGATAAACTTCAATGGGAAACAACAGGCAGAGCAAACGCCGGTCTTGATTTAGGACTTTTTAACGAAAGGCTTAATCTTACGATGGATGTATTCTCATCGCGTACTAATAATCTTTTAATATGGAGAAGCCTTGGTGATCTTGCCGGTCTTGATGCTTATCAGACTAATGCAGGAGAACTATCAAATAAAGGATTTGAGTTTTCAGCCAACCTTAAACTTTTAAATCTAAAAAAATTCCAATGGGAAATTGGTATTACCACCGGTCACTATAAAAACAGAATAGAATCTCTTCCCGAAGGTGATATCATTACTAATGTTTATGGGGGAACAGTTTTAACAACTGTTGGACAACCTGTCGGAGTCTTCTATGGTTTCAAAACCGATGGAGTTTATGCCAATCAGACTGAAGCAGATGCTGCAAACCTTTCGGTCCTTAATATTAACGGTACATATACAAAATTTGCGGCAGGTGATGTAAGATTTATTGATAATAAAGCAGACAACATCCTTAACGATGAAGATAAACAGATAATTGGTGACCCGAATCCTGATTTTTACGGATCATTTACCAGTAAAATATCTTATGGTAAACTAACTCTCAGTGCCTTATTTAATTACTCATATGGTAACGATGTATATAATTACCTTAGAAGTCAATTGGAATCCGGGTCAACTATGAGTAATCAAACATCAGCAATGTTGTCTCGCTGGACTACCGAAGATCAGAAAACAAATATGCCTAAAGCTGTTTATGGTGACCCGATGGGTAATGCGCGATTTTCTGACAGATGGATAGAAGACGGTTCTTATCTTAGAATAAAGACGATTTCATTATCATACAAAATACCTGTTAAGACTTCATTTATTTCAGGAGTAGATGTATGGGTAGCAGCAAACAACCTTTATACCTGGACCAATTACCTGGGGTATGATCCTGAATTTTCTGCAAAGAATTCGGTATTGTATCAGGGTGTTGATGCCGGATTAATTCCTTTAACCAAGAGTTTCTTTGCCGGAGTAAAGATAAGTCTGTAATTATTATCGAAAAAAAATTCTAATTATGAAAAAATATATTCATATACCGTTTTTACTAATTATAGCATCCTTATTCATGGTCAGTTGTGACGGATTCCTGGATGCCGGATCAGAAAGATATACATTTGAAGAAGAATACGGAGTTACTTCAGATCATGATTCTCTTTATTCTATGGCGGGAATATTCTATAACTTGCAGAAATTAGGAGACAGATATGTCTTACTCGGTGAATTAAGAGGAGATCTAATGCAAACTGAAGATGATGCGTCAACATTCCTTAAACAAATTAATGAATTTACGGTTACCAAAGACAATCCTTATGCCAGTACAAAAGAGTACTATGCAGTTATTAACAATTGTAATTATACAATAAAAAATGTGGATACTGCAAAGGTTTACAATGGTTACGATAAGAAAATGTACAGATTAATGGCTTCTGCAAAATCCATTCGTGCATGGACATATTTGCAGTTAGCCTTAAATTACGGAACTGTAAATTATATTGTTGATCCGATACTCTCAGCTGAAGATGCTGAAAAGGAATTTCAGAAACTTGATATTAATGCTTTGGCAGATGTTTTGATAGAAGATTTGCTTCCTTTTAAAGATATTCAGACATTAAATCTTGGTTTGTTTGCAGCTTTTGAAACTAAATTATCAGTTTTCCCGGTTAAATTCCTTCTTGGTGATTTATATCTGTTGAAAAATGACTATGAGAATGCAGCCAAAATGTATCATGAGCTGATGTACGACAAAAGTCTGGTTATTTCCAGTACTTACAAAAACGAAATAGAATTTCAAAATAATGCACCATATTCATATTACTATCCATGGCATTACATTTTCACTCCATCATCCACAGAAATTATTTCATCAATTGCGAGTTCTCCTGATTACGGAAATCCGTTTACATTAGATAGCTTAAGTATGCATTATTTGGTAGGTCCTACTCAATATATTATTAATAAATGGGAAAATGCTATCTATTATCAAAATGATTTACAACTGACCGATGGAGATATGAGAGGTTTATGTTCTTATAATTCCATGATTAGTCAATTTTCAGGACAAACGGCAGTATGGTTTGATTATATTAATCCCAAAAAACCTATTATTGCTAAGTATCTTGGTTATAATTCTGACGAAGAAAAACGCATTGTCATTTACCGCAATTCTTTACTTTATCTAAGATATGCTGAAGCTATAAACAGATTAGGTTATCCTGAAACCGCTTACGCCATACTTACGACAGGATTGAATCAGACAAGTATCAGGAAAGCTAAAATTGCTAAAGAAATTGGCACAATAGGCTCAATTCCAGAATATCTTGATTTCTCAGATTACAGATTTACTGATAATACTGGTACTATGATGCGTGGTTTAGGTAATACACAACTGGATTCTACATATTATAATCTGAAACCTCAGGCTAATAAACCTGACTCGATTCTGTTTGTGGAAAATCAAATTGTAAATGAACTTGCAGCTGAACTGGCTTTTGAAGGTAACAGATATCATGATTTGATGAGAATTGCTTTGAGACGCAATGACCCTGCTTTTCTGGCTGATAAGGTTTCTAAGAAATTCACCACTAATAAAGAGCTGATCAGAACAAAGTTGATGGATACAAAGAACTGGTATTTACCTAAAAAATAGTTTTCATTCTCTGAATGAATTGATTTAAATATTTACCATCTGCTGTATAAACATTACAGCAGATGGTTTTTTTATGAATATATTTTAACAGCGAGGAATCTTCGCATTCGTATAGGAATAAAATAGTTTGCGCTTACCCAGCCTCAGAGCAGCGGGGAATGCGCCCCGGAATTCAAATTACATTGAAAAAATTAACAAGTACGCCTTAATCACAAATAAGTTCTTTATCGGGCTTCAAAATGATTCTCAGGGATAAATGCTGCTGGTAATACTCCATGCATCCAGATAAGTTCTCATTAATTGAATAATCAAATTTCTTGTCGGAACCAGCCTTTCATTTCCGACCGGAGAATGTATTATTATAAGGACTTTTTTGGTTTCCATGGATAATTTAGTCCTTTCTTCGTCACTTGTTGGTGTTCCAATGCATCCTTCTTCATCACGATAAACAGGCAAACCTTCAATATTGAGTAAACCCCTGCCAATTGCTTCAAACTGTTCTCCTTCTTTTCCAATGCCTAGGCTTACGTTTCCCATAACTTTCTCGTAATCAAATCCACCAATGGAGAAACCACTAACAATTGAAACGTAATTTATTATATCTACAAGAGTATTAATTTTATATAGTCCCTTCTTATTTACTATCCTTCTGCATAATGCTTCTGAGGAAGGTCTGTATCGGTTAGGATCTTTCCCGGTATTCTTATATAACTGACGCATTTCGTAAATGCCGGGCAATTTGCTAATATCTTCTATTTTGATTCTATTTTCAAAGGATTTTAGTTCATTATCAATCAATAACCAGAGTTTTTCGTCAGATTCAGTATTTGTAATCTCCGCAGTAATAATAGAAACAGAATATTCTGGTGCAAAACTTTTAATTTCATCTCCTATCGTCAATTCAAAATTTCTCAAATACATTGTTTTATAATCAATTTTTGTAACTATTTAATAGTACTTTTTAACTACAAATATAGTCGAAAATTATAATAAGTATGTCCATTACGTAGTCGAGTGGTAGTTGCCGCTTTTTGCACGAAAAAACCCCTGCCAATTTTCATGGCGACTACCTGCTTTGCTGCC
>CAZCPI010000012.1:0-31905 GCA_964500535.1 uncultured Bacteroidales bacterium | reverse complement strand
GTCTGTTATTTATATACCCCAGTTTGTTTACTAATTTGTGAGGAATACTCATTGCATCAGCAAGATTATCAAGCTTATCCTGTGGTAATACCTGATCATAAATAACGAGGGCATTATCAAGATCGCCACCTTTTATAAGATTGTGTTTAAGTAAAAGATCAACCTCTCGGACAAAAACAAAAGTCCTGCTGTCTGCTATTTCATCTTTAAATTCACCAAGATTGTTCAGCCTTGCAAACTGATTGCTTAAAATGCAGGAGTCATAGCTTATAAGTGTTGTTATGCTGAAACCATCATAAGGCAAAATTATTATCGAAGAACCTGTATCAGGATCATTTACTTCAATACGGTTTCTTACAATGTAATATTGTTTGTCATAATCCTGTTCAAAAATACCAGCTTCATTTATGGCTTCTATAAAATTGATGGAACTACCGTCAAGAATAGGCATTTCAGGACCGTCCAACTCTATTACACAGTTGTCAATTTGTGAAGCGTACAACGCAGCCATGGCATGTTCAATAGTGCTGATGCTTACATTTCCGTTTTTTAAAACAGTACCTCTTTCTGTATTCTGGACGTTTTCAGCTAAAGCTTCTATCTCGGGCCTTTCAGGTATATCAGTTCTGACAAATTTGTAACCTGAGTTTGGCGGAGCAGGCAGGAAACGTGCTGTTATCTGCAAACCCGTATGTAATCCTTTTCCTGATATTTCAAAATCTTTTTTAAGAGTCTTTTGGTTTCCCATGATCTGATATTTAATTATTTAGCCTTTTTAAGTTCTTCTATTTCCTTGCGGAGTTTTATTACTTCAGTATTCAGATCCGGTAGTTTTTTAAAAACTGAATAAGATCTGGCAAAATTCCTTGCCGGTATAATTGGTGCGCCGAGATAATAAGTTGTATTGTCTGTAATATCACCGGGTACACTTGAACAAGCTCCAATCTGAACATTGTCAGTAATCGAAAGGTGACCACCTATGCCAACCTGTCCTCCGAACATACAGTTACTGCCTATTTTGGCTGAACCGGCAATACCAACCTGAGCTGCCATTACAGTGTTTTCTCCAACTTCAACGTTATGGGCGATTTGAATCTGATTGTCAAGTTTGACGCCTCTGTGTAAAAGGGTCGAACCCATAGTAGCTCTGTCTACTGTAGTGTTTGCACCAATTTCAACATCATCTTCAATGACAACGTTTCCAATTTGAGGTATTTTCTGATATTCTCCATTGTTTTGGGGTGCGAAACCAAAACCATCAGCACCGATAACACATCCTGAATGTATAATACAGTTGTTGCCGATTTTACAATCGTTGTAAATCTTCACTCCTGGATATATTATGCAGTTTTTGCCAACGCTAACATTTGATCCCAGGAAAACCTGAGGGAAGATCTGAGTATTTTCACCGACAGATACTCCATCGCTTATATATGAGAAGCTTCCAATGTAAGCCGTATCGTCTATCAAAGCCGAACTGTCAACACAAGCCATATTTTCAATGCCTTTCTTCAATTCTTTTTTTGAAACCAACGCAAGAAGCCTGGCAAGGCATTCATAAGCATTTTCAACTCTGATAAGAGTGGCATTAACCGGGTTTTCAGGAACAAAATCATTATTAACCAGAACTATGCTGGCTTTAGTTGTGTAAATGAAAGAGTTATATTTTGGATTTGATAAAAAAGTCAGTGTCCCCGGCTGGCCTTCCTCGATTTTGGAAACATTGCCTACCATTACTGAAGGATCTCCTTCAATAGTACCATTCAGGAATGTAGCAATCTGTTGGGCTGTAAAAGTCATAATTAATAATTTTGGCAAAAATACAAAAGTATTGTTCAATATTTATAAAAATGGATTCTGTTATCAGTTTTTAACTAATGCGTACATGGCAATACGCCTGTTTTTTTACCTCTTTTGACAGTAATTCAAGGTTGAGCATATCCGATGCAGTGGTTATAGGTTTAATACAACCATCATTATATAATATGTCAATGCTGTCATCTTCTTCACTATACATATTTGTGGAAACATTGCTCAATGACAAAAAATATTCCGCATCCTCTTCACTGATTTTGTAAAGAGCAGAAATTTTCCTGAGGTCAGTATTAAATCTATCAGCGTAGTCAACATCAGAACCCATTTCAACTTTAAAGAGTTTTCTTTCAATTAATCCACGACAAAGTTCTGAAAGGACATAATCATCATGAAACTGCCATTCCTTGATTGCAGACCAGATATCGAAATCATCAAGTTGTTCAAAATAGTCAAGAGAAGTATCATCCATATACTTTTCAGTACGCTTTCCGGATAAAAAATAATTCAGAGCTCTTGAAGATTTTACTTCAATACCATTGGAAAGCAGATGTTTACATCTTTTTAAAATATTATGCAACATTTTTTCGGCAGCAAGTGAAGTTTTGTGCAGATACACCTGCCAGTACATCAGTCTGCGGGACATTAGATAATTTTCAACTGAATATATACCCTTAGCTTCGACTACAAGTTTATCATCCTTGACGTTAAGCATCTTAATAATTCTTGCAGAGCCGATATCACCTTCAATCACGCCTGTGAAGAAACTATCTCTTCTCAGGTAGTCGAGTCTGTCCATATCCAGATTTCCAGAAACTAACTGATGAAGAAATCTTTTTGGATATTCATCCTTGAAAATACTTATTGCAAGCCCGAGTTTTCCATCAAATTCACTGTTCATCCTTTCCATCATCTTAAGGGAAATATCTTCATGTGAAACCCCCCGGATAATTGTATTTTCGAGAACATGTGAAAATGGTCCATGACCGATATCGTGAAGAAGAATTGCGGCAATTACTGCCTCTTCTTCATCTTCAGTGATGAATATGCCTTTTCTTTTAAGGCTGTGAGCAGCTTCCATCATCAGGTTCATGGCACCTACAGTATGTTGAAATCTGGTATGCTGAGCACCAGGATATACAAAAGAAGACATTCCAAGCTGTTTGATTCTCGTCAGTCTTTGTATATACCGGTGTTGAAAAACCTCGAACAGAAATCCTGATGGAAGGTTGATAAAACCAAATACCGGGTCGTTCAGTATTTTCTTTTTCTCCACTTTAACTTATTTTTCTCAGATGCATTTCCATTTCCTGTTGAACCTGTAAGGCTGCTTTCCTTGCTTTTTCATCAAAGTCTTCACAATTCCCTGCGTAAATAATTTGTCTTGAAGAGTTTACAAGCAGACCACATTGGCTGTTCATGGCGTGTTTAACTACCACATCCAATTCTCCGCCCTGAGCTCCAAGTCCGGGGACAAGCAGAAAATGATTTGGGATTAATTCTCTGATTTCACCTAAAGTTGCGCTCTGGGTTGCACCCACTACATACATCATTTGTGTGTCGTCAGCCCATTTTTGAGATTTCTTTATGACTTTTTCAAATAGTCTCTCTCCATCAGCATCTTCCAGAAACTGAAAGTCATGTGAACCCTTATTTGAGGTAAGAGCAAGCAGTATAACCCATTTTTCAGGATAGACCATAAATGGTTTCACACTATCTTCTCCCATATATGGAGCTACCGTTATTGCATCAAATGGCATATCTTTAAAAAATGCTCTGGCGTAAAGCTCGGAAGTATTGCCAATATCACCTCTTTTGGCATCTGCAATGACAAATATTTTAGGATATTTATGTTTTATGTATTTTACAGTCTTTTCCAGGGAAATCCATCCTTTTGAACCATTTGATTCATAGAAGGCTAGATTGGGTTTATAACAGACACATAAATCCGCAGTAGCGTCAATAATTTTCTTGTTAAATGCAAATAACGGATCTTCCTCATCCAGTAGATGCGACGGTATCTTATTTATATCTGTATCCAGACCGATACATAAAAATGATTTTTTTTCAAAAATTTGATTAACAAGTTGTTCCTTCTTCATAATTTATATCTTTACATCTCAGCTTCCTTTAATCTTTCGGCATTTTCAGCTATGATAAGCTGATCAATGACCTGTTGCAATTCTCCGCTCATAAATGCAGGAAGATTGTACATGGTATAATTTATCCTGTGATCAGTTATGCGGCTCTGTGGGTAATTGTAGGTTCTGATTTTAGCAGATCTGTCACCCGTTGAAACCATTGTTTTCCTGTGTGCGGCTATATTATCAATATATTTCTGATATTCCATGTTATATATTCTGGATCTCAGCTCGGTCATAGCCTTAGCCTTGTTCTTGAGCTGAGACTTTTCATCCTGACATTGAACAGTAATTCCTGTTGGTATATGAACGAGCCTTATAGCAGAATAAGTAGTATTTACAGACTGACCACCATGCCCGGAAGCACAGAAAGTATCAACCCTGATATCTGAATCCTTTAACTCTATATCAAATTCTTCGGCTTCAGGTAAGACTGCTACGGTGGAAGCAGACGTGTGGACCCTTCCCTGAGTTTCTGTTGCCGGAACCCTTTGAACCCGGTGAACACCTGATTCGTATTTTAAAGTACCATAAACGTTTTCACCGGATACAGTGAAAATTATTTCTTTAAAGCCTCCTGATGTGCCTTCGCTTGAAGATGTAACTTCAGCTTTCCAGCCTTTGGATTCGCAATATTTAATATACATCCTGAATAAGTCGCCGGCAAAAATAGCCGCTTCGTCTCCTCCTGTACCACCACGAATCTCTACAATAGCATTTTTTGAGTCTTCAGGATCGGCTGGAATAAGAAGTAATTTGATTTCTTCCTCAAGTTCAGGTATTCTGGACTGACTATCATCAAGCTCCTGTTTTGCCATTTCTCTCATTTCAGGATCTGATTCATTTTCAATCAGTTCTTTGGCATCTTCGATATTCTTCAGTAGCCCTTCATATTCTTTCCTTGCCTTTATAATCTTTTCAAGATCGCGATATTCCTTGTTAAGTCTGACAAATCTTTTCATGTCTGAAATGACTGCCGGATCGGTAATCAAAACAGAAACTTCTTCAAATCTGAGAACCAGACCCTGCAATTTTTCGAGTAAACTATTTCCAGCCATCAATTATCAATCAGAATGTTAAGCCGGAGATTATTCATAAATGAATACTCCATACTGGCTTTCTATCGTAAGTTTTTTATTTTCAGAATTTTCAACTCTTCCTATCACTTTAGCTTCTATGCCGAAATCTGCAGCTGTTTCAATGACTTTATCTGCATTTTCAGGGGAAACATAGACTTCAAGTCTGTGACCCATATTGAAGACTTTGTACATTTCTTTCCAGTCAGTACCGGATTGTTGCTGTATAAGCCTGAAAAGAGGTGGGGTTTCAAAAAGATTGTCTTTGATTACGTGTACATTGTCAACAAAGTGAAGAACTTTGGTTTGAGCACCACCTGAGCAATGAACCATCCCGTGAATATCTTTTCTCATCAGTTTAAGAAGCTTTCCGGCAAATGGAGCATATGTTCTGGTAGGAGAGAGTACAAGTTTGCCTGCATTAACAGGACAGCCTTCAACGTCATCAGTAAGTTTCATGTTGCCAGAATAAACCAAATCGTCAGGTACAGATGAATCATAACTCTCAGGATATTTTTCAGCCAGATACTTTGAAAACACGTCATGTCTTGCAGATGTAAGACCATTACTGCCCATGCCGCCATTGTATTCCTTTTCGTAATCCGTTTTACCGAAAGAAGCCAGACCTACAATAACATCTCCGGCTTTAATATTGGCATTATCAATAACATCACCTCTTTTCATCCTGCAGGTAACAGTACTGTCTACAATAATTGTCCTGACAAGGTCCCCGACATCAGCGGTTTCACCTCCGGTAGCCCAGACACCGATACCCATTTCCCTGAGTTCAGAAAGAAGTTCATCCGTGCCATTGATAATTGCAGAGATAACTTCTCCCGGTATAAGCATTTTATTTCTCCCTATTGTCGAAGAAACCAGAATATTATCAACAGCACCCACGCATATCAGGTCGTCGATATTCATTATTAAAGCATCCTGAGCTATACCTTTCCAGACTGACAAATCGCCAGTTTCCTTCCAGTACATATAGGCCAGTGATGATTTAGTCCCCGCTCCGTCTGCATGCATGATGTTGCAAAAGTCAGGATCTCCCCCCAGAATATCGGGTATAATCTTGCAAAAAGCCTTTGGGTAAAGACCTTTATCAATATTTTTAATTGCCTGATGGACATCTTCTTTTGATGCAGAAACGCCACGCATCATATAACGTTGGTCACTCATTGATGTATTTTTTGACATGCAAAGATATAAAAAATAAGGGAGATGAGTAAAATGCCGGTATGATTTAGGGCTCATATTGAGGTGAAAATCCAAGCAATAGTGATGTAATATTTAATTAATAATATAGACATTCATTTTTGTGAAAATTAATTTAATTTTGCATAATTATGTGAAATTTGGTGAGTATAATCCTCGTTGCTAGCAAAGAGGAGCTTTAAACTTTATGCATTATTTTAATAAATAAATTTATGGTAAGAAGATCATTTTGTCTGTTGATTCTGATTTTTTCTTCACTAAGTCTTTGCTTTTCACAGGGCATAGTGAAAGGTATTGTATTGGACGGTGAAACAAATGAGCCTATAATCGGCGCCACAGTTTTAAGTCCGGATGCTAAAACCGGAGATGTTACCAAGCTTGATGGTAGTTTTTCCATCAAAGTGGATAAGTCAAACACTACGCTTGAGATTTCATACATTGGCTACAAACCTTTGGAAAAGAGTGTTAAAGTCAGCAGAGAAGCTGATCTTGGTACTTTAAATATGGAATCATCTGCTATTGGTTTGGGTGATGTTACAGTTACAGCCTCTGTTGCTGTACGCAGGAAAACTCCTGTAGCTCTGTCAACTCTGGAACCCTCTACGCTTGAGATGAAACTTGGTAATCAGGAATTTCCTGAAATTCTTAAAATGACCCCAGGTATTTATGCTACCAAACAGGGTGGTGCCTTTGGAGATTCACGCGTAAATCTGAGAGGTTTTGAATCTTCTAATATCGCTGTAATGATTAACGGCGTTCCTGTTAACGATATGGAATGGGGTGGAGTTTACTGGTCAAACTGGGCAGGTCTTTCTGATGTAACAAGATCAATGCAGGTACAACGTGGACTTGGTGCTTCAAAAATTGCATCACCTTCAGTTGGAGGTTCGATAAACATTGTGACCAAATCAACTGATGCAAACAAGGGAGGAACTGTATTCTACACTGTTGGTAATGACGGTTACTTAAAACAGGGTTTTTCCTTGTCTTCCGGTATGACCAAAAATGGTTGGGCAATGACAATGCTTGGATCTAAAACGTCCGGCAACGGATATATACAGGGCACTGAGTTTGAAGCCTATACTTATTTTATTAATATTTCAAAAGTACTTGACAATCATACATTCTCATTTACTGGTTTTGGCGCTCCTCAATGGCATAACCAAAGGAACAACAGTGATTTTCTCACAATTAAGGAATGGCAGAAACAGCCATTGAAGTATAAATACAATGCTTCTTATGGTTTCGGACTTGATGGGCAACGGAAACAGTCTTCCAGAAATGAATATCACAAACCTCAGTTTTCTTTAAATCATTACTGGACTATTGATGACAAATCCTCTTTGTCAACAGCATTATATGCTTCGATTGGTAATGGTAACGGGTATAGTGGCCAAAGCTACGACAGCAATTTGAGAACTAACTGGTATGGTTCATCTGAAGGTATACCTAATACAGTTTTCAGAAATGATGACGGTACTTTTGATTATTCAGCGATATACGCTATAAATAAGGATAATATTAATGGATCTCAGTATGTAATGTCTAAATCTGTAAATAAGCATCGCTGGTATGGTTTATTATCAACTTATACGAACCAGGTTAATAAAAATCTTGAAGTTTCCGGAGGTATTGATTTCCGTTACTATAAAGGTATTCATACTAACGTTATTACTGATCTTTATGGAGGTGACTTTTTTATTGATCCTACAAAAAGGAGTAATCTGAATTCAAGCGATTACATGTATAAAAAACTGACCGTCGGGGATGTTGTCTATCGTGATTATGATGGTTTTGTAATGTCTGAAGGTGCTTTTGGACAAGCTGAATACACTTTGGATAAACTAAATGCTTTTGTGGCCGGGTCTGTTTCAAATACTTCATTCTGGAGATATGACAGATTTTATTATACTCCTGAAAATGCAAAATCTGAAACTGTAAGTAAAATTGGTTTCACTGCAAAGGGCGGTGCTAATTATAATCTTACTGAAAACCATAATGTGTTTGCTAATATTGGTATTATTTCCAGAGCTCCATTCTTTTCTGGTGGTGCATTTCTGCAATCTACTACCAGTAATATTACAAACCCTAATGCTGTAAATGAAAAATGTTTTTCAATTGAACTTGGCTATGGATACCGTTCACGTTATCTGACTGCAAATATCAATGCCTACAGAACTCAATGGTTGGATAAGACTATGATTGTTTCTTCAAATGCATCGACTCCTGAAGCTCTTGTAATAAATATGGAAGGTGTAAATGCGCTTCATCAGGGTATTGAACTGGATTTGGTTTCAAGACCTGTCAAAAATCTTGAGTTAACAGGTATGGTATCAATCGGTGACTGGCGATGGATGAATAATGCTTCAGGTTATATGTACACACGTCAGGGTACACCGGTGGATAGTAAAGGTAATGAAGTAGAAATGTTAAGTCCTGAGCACTATAAGATGACTGTGAATCTTAAAGGTATCAGGGTAGGTAATTCGGCTCAGACTAGTGCTGCGGCAGGAGCAAATTATGAGCTGATGAAAGGTCTGAGGGCCGGTCTTGACTTTACTTTCTGGGACAGGAACTATTCATACTTTAAGATCTCTGATGTATCAACTTCTCTTTCTGATATGAGTTTCAGTCAGCCATGGAGAATTCCTGCTGCAGGAGTTTTTGACTTTCATGCTTCATACAAATTCAAGATTGGAGACTTCAATTGCACTGTCAATGGTACTGTCGATAATATTCTTGATCAGGAATATATTGCTGATGCTACGGATGGTTCTGATCACACATGGCAGACTGCAAAAGTGTTCTATGGTTTTGGACGTACATGGACTATTGGTTTCAGAATGGCTTTCTGATGTTAAACTCAAATAAAAACGACATATGAAAAAGATACTATATATTATTTCGATCCTGATTATTACGACTACTTTCGCAGCCTGTAATTATAATGAACTCAATTTTCCGGGTTATGATGACGGAGTGGCTCCTACAAATGTTTTTTCTTATAAAGACTCTTTGATTGCTGATGACTATAATTCAATAAGCAAAATGGCTCTTGCTGTAGCTAAAAATGCTGCTGACACTGTTGCTGCCAAATCAATTGCATCGAATAAGTATTTTACAGATGATGCGCCCTCTTATAAATATATTCCTTTATGGCTTGCGAAAAAATATTTATACGGAGATTATAAATCTTCTGTTATGGTGACTTCTTTACAATATATTACTGAAGAAGGTGAAACACAGGATGTAAAGGAAAAGTATGTTATTTGTGAATCTTTAAAAAATACAAATAATACTGGGCATACTTTATATAAGCATGGAGATATTTATAATTCAATTCCCTGGGAAAGATATGATGCTGAAATACTTAGTGAAAAATTTGCAACTGATCTTGGTAAGTTTACTGCTGTTTCTGTTGCCGGTGACCAAAAATGGGTTTGGAGCTCTTACAAAGGTGTAGGTTTTGCAAAAATGACTGGTTACAGTAATGGAAATATTGTTAATGAAGACTGGCTGATTTCACCGGCTATGAATCTGACCAAACGTAAGAGAGCTCAGTTGACATTTGATCACACTCATAAATATGGAGTTGATAATTATGCTTCTCAAATGACAGTTTGGGTTACTGATAACTATCAGACTGGTTCTACCCCTGATACTCTTAAGTGGAAGAAGTTAAAGTTTAATTATCAGTATTCATTAACTTATGCATTCGGTACATCTGGTCCTGTATCTCTTAATGATTTTATTGGAAAAGATAATGTACGTATTGGATTCAGATATCAGAGTGATGCTGTAACTTCTGCTCCAACATGGGAAGTAAACAACTTCATGGTAATGGAGCCTGAAGAATAAATAGCTAATATTTATCCTGAAGTTGAATTCCAATGTGCGCATTTCTGGCTGATTGCGGTGGGAAGATTGAATCTCCCCGCCGCGAGCAGCGGGGAATGCGCACCGGAATTCAATTTTAAAAATTTGCATTTTGATAAAAATTGTCCGGTAAGCTATTTGGTTTACCGGATTTTTTTATGATTTATGATGTATGGAGTGTCATTCAAAACATTTTCTTAATTCAGGTATTTGTAAATTTAAAGCCGGTATAATTTGCTATATGAAATTTTTGTGAAATATGAGTTTCACTCACTTTTTTTAGCGAAAAAATGTTTCTTTTGTATTTTTTTTAAAATTAAGGATATTTTTAACTTTTTTAACCTTTTAAATTAACCATTTATGAGAAAGCTATTTTTATCATTTTTCTCTTTAGTTGCTGTATTAACCTTAAATGCACAAAATTTCCAGGTTCACTATGACTTTGGTAATAACAGGAAGTACGTTACAACCACATTTGAATTGTTTAAATCCGATAAATGGGGTAATACATTTACTTTTACAGATATCGATTACAATTATGGTGAAAATAACTTTCCATCAAGTGCCTATATGGAAATTGCCCGTTGTATTAATTTCTGGGGTGGACCGATAAGCTGGCAAGTAGAATATAACGGTGGAGTAGGTGCGTATCCGGGCGGATCATATGCTATTAATAATGCCTGGTTGACCGGTGTTGATTACTTCATACACAGTGCCGATTTTTCAAAAACATTAAATCTTAAAGCTCTGGCTAAATCTATAACCGGTAAAAATTTCACTCCTCAGTTTACTGCTGTCTGGGGTGTTCAATTGTTAAAAAACAAGATGACTTTTAGCGGTTTCGCAGATTTATGGTGGGAAAAGGATACATATACAAATGCCGGAACAGATCCGAATCCTGTATTTATAACAGAACCTCAACTCTGGTATAATTTTACTTCCAATATTTCTCTTGGTACAGAAGTAGAAATGTCTGCGAACTTTGGTGGTAATGAAGGATTTATGTGTAATCCAACTCTTGCGCTTAAATGGAATTTTTAATAATTAACAAATATTCATATTAATCCGTTCTATTATGTTTGAGAAATATTTTCGTATAAAGGAAAATGGTTCTACGATGAAGACTGAAATCCTCGCCGGTATCACCACTTTCCTAACTATGGCCTATATTCTGGCCGTTAATCCAAATATCCTTTCTGTTACCGGTATGGACAAAGGAGCATTATTTACCGCAACAGCTATTGCTTCAATTGTCGGCACGCTGGCGATGTCATTGCTTGCTAAATTGCCGTTTGGTCAGGCTCCCGGTATGGGCATGAATGCATTCTTTGCCTTTACGGTCTGTTTGGCTATGGGCTTTTCCTGGCAGTTTGCTCTGACGGCTATATTGTTGGAAGGATTGATATTTCTTCTAATGAATATTTTTAACCTTCGTGCAGCAATTGTTAATGCTATTCCTAAGACCCTGAAGAATGCTATCAGTGCCGGTATCGGATTATTTATTGCATTTATCGGTCTGCAAAGCTCAGGTATAGTAATAAAGAATGATGCAACGATGGTTGCCCTCGGGGAAATAACTAAAGGAACAGCATTACTTGCACTAATAGGATTGGTTATTACATCCGTTTTACTTATTAAAAAAGTTAAAGGTGCCTTACTTATTGGTATTGTTGCTACTGCTGTGATTGGTATTCCGATGGGAATTACCAAGTTCACCGGTATTATTGACACTCCACCAAGTCCTGCTCCATTATTCTTTAAGTTTGACTTTTCCCAGATTTTTTCCTGGAATATGTTGATTGTTGTTTTCACCTTTTTGTTTGTAGACGTATTTGATACTGTCGGTACTTTAATCGGTGTCTGCTCAAAAGCAAACATGCTTGATGAAAACGGTCAGATTCCTAACGTTAAAAAAGCTTTTTATGCTGATGCTTTAGGAACACTTTCTGGTGCTATTTTCGGAACCAGTGCTGTTACAACCTATGTGGAAAGTGCTTCTGGTGTTTCAGAAGGTGGCCGTACCGGTATGACCTCCCTGATAACAGCATGCTGTTTTGCCCTTGCAATCTTTTTTGCACCATTGTTCCTATCAATCCCGGCAGCTGCAACAGCACCTATCCTAATTCTGGTTGGTTTGATGATGTTTGATCCGATAAAGGAAATTGACCTGGAAGATTTTTCAGAATCGATCCCGGCCTTCATTTGTATAATAGCTATGCCATTGATGTATAGTATTGCACAAGGTATTGCTCTTGGATTACTTGCTTTTGTACTATTGAACCTGATTAGTGGAAAACATAAAAAGATATCAATTGCAATGTATGTACTGGCAATTCTTTTTGTACTGAATTACATTTTTCTGAGTAAATAGTTTAAGTTACTAAAGAAAATTAAATTTATTGAAAAAGGGTGTCTCAAATTAGAGGCACCCTTGCTATTTTATTGATATCAGGTAATATGATTTTTATTTAGTCCCGTAACTATTAATGTCTTTAGGTTGGCTTATTATCTGTTATTCAGATATTCAGTAACATTTTTTTCTATTCTTTTGGTCAGATCGTTTAAATCTGCCTTTTGGAATTTTTCTCCTACAATATTTTCATAGAGCTCTATGTAACGCTCTGAAACACTCAGGCAATATTCAGAACTCATGAAAGGTACTTTCTGACCCTCTTTACCCTGGAAACCATTCTCAATCAGCCATTGGCGGACAAATTCCTTTGAAAGTTGTTTTTGGGGTTCATCATTGGCAAGTTTTACTTCATAGCCTTCCTTATAGAAATATCTTGATGAATCCGGGGTGTGAATTTCATCCATAAGAATGATTTCACCGTCTTTTTTGCCGAATTCATATTTAGTATCTACCAGTATCAGACCCATTTCTGAAGCAATCCGGCTGCCTCTTTCAAATATAGCATGAGTGTATTTCTCAAGCATTTCATAATCATCTTTGCTTACAATGCCCTGAGCAATAATCTCCTCCTTTGAAATATCTTCATCATGACCTTCTTTAGCCTTTGTGGTAGGAGTGATGATAGGTTTTTCAAATTTCTGGTTTTCTTTCATGCCATCAGGAAGTTTTACGCCGCATAGTTCACGTTTGCCTGATTTGTATTCACGCCATGCATGACCTGTAAGATATCCTCTGATTACCATCTCAACTTCAAAAGGCTCGCATTTGATACCAACAGTAACCATAGGATCCGGTGTAGCAAGCTTCCAGTTTTTAACTATATCCTGAGTAGCATCCAAAAACTTAGCAGCAATCTGGTTAAGTACCTGACCTTTGTATGGTATACCTTCAGGAAGAATAACGTCAAAAGCAGATATTCTGTCTGAAACAACCATCACCAGTAATTCATCATCGATGTTGTAAACATCACGTACTTTCCCGTGGTAAACGGATTTTTGACCCGGGAAATTAAAATCTGTTCTTGTAAGTGCTTGTGCCATATATATTATTTATTTGTGCCTTTTTTGTCGTGTGTCAGATTTGCGTCGGTTTCATCAACAGAAAAATAAGTAGTGTCATTTTTTTTATCTTCATTGTATTTATCATAAGCTTCAACAATGCGTTGAACTAGTTTATGACGTACTATGTCTTCCTTGTTGAATTCAACTTTGGAAACACCTTTTACATTTCTTAAAATGTGCATTGCCTGAATCGCACCTGATGTTACACTATGAGGTAAATCAATCTGAGTGATGTCGCCGGTAATAATCATCTTGGAGTTCATGCCCAATCTGGTCATAAACATTTTTATCTGCTGAGTCGTAGTATTCTGGGCTTCATCGAGTATAATAACGGCATCACTGAGTGTCCTTCCTCTCATAAATGCCAGTGGAGCAATCTGAATAATTTTATCATCCATATAATCCTTTAGTTTAGCTACAGGAATCATATCTTCCAGAGCATCATAAAGTGGTTGTAAATACGGATCAATTTTTTCTTTCATATCTCCGGGAAGGAATCCAAGTTTCTCACCTGCCTCAACAGCCGGTCGTGAAAGTATAATTTTCTTAACTTCTTTATTTTTGAGAGCTTTTACAGCGAGAGCTATAGCTGTATATGTTTTTCCTGAACCGGCAGGACCTATGGCAAAAATCAGATCATGGTTATTATAAACTTCAACCAGCTTTTGCTGATTTTTTGTGCGGGCAAGTATAGCTTTTCCGTTGATTCCGTACAGGATAAGATTCTCTTGCTTTACCTCAAGAGGAGCGTTCCCTTTGATAATATCACGTATGGTTTCTTCATTAAGAGAATTAAAATCTGCACAGTGTTTTTCCAGAGCGATGAAAGCAGTTTCAAAAGCATCCATCTCTGATTCTTCTCCGAGTATTTTAATCAGATTACCTCTTGATCCAATCCTGAGCTTTGGATATAGTGTCTTGATAAGATGAAGGTTGCAGTTGTTAATGCCAAAGAAAATGGCAGGATCGGCTTGTTCAATCGTCAAAACACGTTCATTCATTGTCGGTTGGATATTTACTGCAAAAATAACTAATAATGCGAAATAATCGTAATTTTGTATATCATAAAGGTTCGGGATTTTAATAATCATTTATCAAATGAGCTATCTGAAGGGTATATTGGCGACAGGATTAGGTTTGGCTTCTGCTTTACCTGCCAATGCTGTGTCAATCAAAAAAAATGAGTCTGCGGTGAAACCAAATATTTTATTTATACTGGCTGATGATCTGGGTTATGGAGATTTGGGTTGCTTTGGTAACCAAATTATAAAAACTCCTGTCATAGATAAACTTTCAGATGAGGGAATGAGGTTTACTGATTTTTACGCAGGAGCCAGTGTTTCTTCACCATCAAGGTGCTGTCTTGTTACCGGGCTCCATTCAGGTCACGGCAGAATACGCGGAAATATGTGCAGAGTGGGAGGTATACAGGGAGAACGAGAGGGTATGCCCGGTCTGGTGAGGAGAACAAATCTTCAGTCTGAAGACAGAACAATTGCAAATGTACTCGGTGAAAACGGATATTATACTTGTCTTGTCAATAAATGGCATATGGATGGATTTGATGAAAATGCCGGTCCGCTCGACAGAGGTTTTGATGAATTCTACGGATGGCTGATCAGAGAACCAAGAAGTCATAACTTTTACCCTGATATACGCTGGCGAAACCGTGAAAAATATGAAATCCCTGCAAATCAGGGTGGAAACCGCGCTGATCATAATACAGACAGATCAACTAATGAAGCTATTGATTTTTTGAAGCGAATGGCTGAAGGTGTAAGATATGACGGTGAAAAATTAAAAGAAAGGAGTCCATTTTTCCTTTATCTTTCATATAATGCTCCCCATGTGCCGCTGGATGCTAAAGACAGATCTCAATACATTAACAGTGGTCTTCCGGTCACTGACCAGTCTTATGCTGCATTAATAACTCATATGGACGAAAGTATTGGTCGTGTACTTGAAACTTTGTCAAATCTGGGTCTTGATAAAAATACTATTATCTTATTTGCTTCTGACAACGGCGGAGCCAGTGCTGCTAAAGTTGAACAACTTAAACTCAATGGCGAGCTTAGAGGATGGAAAGGTGATTTGTATGAAGGTGGTATAAGGGTGCCGGTAATTGTAAAATGGCCGGGTAAAGTGAAACCGGGTAAGGTTTCAGCGCAACCTGCGTATTTCCCTGACTTTTTTGCAACATTTTCGTCCTTAGCCGGAGATAAAAACGAAAAATCTGACGGTATTGATCTTACTCCTGTATTAAAGGGAAAAAGCAAAAGGATTATTGACAGAAAATTATATTGGGAGCAATTTCCTGCAAGAGGTATATCAAAAGCTGTAAGATGGGGCAACTGGAAAGCAATAAAAATGAATACAGATAGTCCCTGGCAGCTTTATGATCTCAGTAAAGATATTTCTGAAACTAATGATTTGTCAGCAAAACATCCTGAAATAATTTCAGAGATAGAAAAGTTTGCTTTATCGTCTCATGTCGAATCGGATTGCTGGCCAACCGATTTCTAAAAAAACTGCTAACTTTGCAGGCATTATTTATAAAGCATGCCCTATCGTTATTTCATCAGGTTTTCTTATGATGGTACCAATTATCATGGATGGCAGATTCAGCCTAACGGGATGACTGTGCAGGAAATGATGACTACAATAATGAGAATGATATTTGGTCCTGAACTTGAACTTACAGGTGCAGGAAGGACAGATTCCGGTGTACATGCAGAAATGATGTATGCTCATTTTGATGTCGCTAAACGTATTGATGATACTATTGCGATGGCCGGCAAACTCAGTTATATGATGCCGGCAGATATCTCAGTACAAGAAATCCGTCAGGTTCGACCTGAGGCGCATGCCAGATTTGATGCTGTTTCAAGGAGATATGAATACAGAATAAGTCAGGTCAAGAATCCATTTCAAAGAAACTTCGCAACTCATATCAGCTCTAAGCTTAATGTTGAAGCCATGAATAAGGCTTCTGAAATATTATTTGAGTATTCAGATTTTACCAGCTTCAGTAAGTTGCATACTGATGTAAAAACAAATAATTGCAAAATTACAAGAGCTTGTTGGGAAAGAAGAGGGGAACTGCTGGTCTTTACTATCGAAGCCGACAGATTTCTTAGAAACATGGTCAGGGCAATAGTCGGAACTATGCTCGAAGTTGGAAGAGGGAAAATCGGTTTGGATGATTTTCGAAACATTATAGAGTTAAAAAACAGGTGTGAAGCCGGTACTTCTGTTGAAGCACGCGGTTTGTTTCTGGTTAATGTCCATTATCCTGAGGATTTGTTTATTTAGGTTTTCAAATATTATATTATGTGGTTATTGTGTGCATTTGCGTCTGCTTTTTTTCTTGGTATTTATGATACAAACAAAAAAAGCGGGCTTGAGAACAACGCTGTTATTCCGGCTCTTTTTCTGAATACAGTGTTTTGTTCTTTGATTTTTTTACCGACACTTTTATTATCAAGGTTTTCACCTGAAACAATCAAGGATACGATACTTTATGTTTCTCCGGTAGACCTTAAGACTCATGGTTTTATACTGCTTAAGTCTTTTATTGTGTTGATTTCATGGGGTACGGCATATGTAGCTGTCAAGCATTTACCTTTGACTCTTACAGGCCCCATTAAATCTATGCAGCCATCAGTAGTCCTCATTGGTGCTTTGATCGTTTTTAATGAGCAATTAAATGTCTGGCAATGGCTGGGTGTTCTGGTAGCACTTGTATGTTTTTTTCTTTATTCAATGGCAGGCAGGAAAGAAGGAGTATCCTTTGTGAAAAACAAATGGATCTGGTTCCTGTTCATTGCTGTCATTACAGGTGCGATAAGCGGATTATATGACAAATATCTCATGAACAGGTTTGATAGGATGGCTGTTCAGGTATGGTATACTATCTATCAGATATTAATGATGTTGCCTGTATTACTTATTTTCTGGTATCCAAAAAGAAAAACTGAAGCCAGGTTTGAGTTCCGTCTATCAATTATCGGAATTTCAGTCTTTTTATGTCTATCCGATTTTCTTTACTTTTATGCTTTGAGTCTACCAGATTCTTTGATTTCAATTGTCTCAGTTATAAGGCGGTCCGGTGTAATTGTGTCTTTTATCGGGGGAGCGTTGCTGTTTCATGAAAAGAATATAAAGTTGAAAGGTTATATGCTAATTGGTGTCTTATTCGGTATGTTTCTGTTATATTTGGGGTCACTTTAAAACGATTTTCCTTAGGAGTTAAATATGTTATCAGTTATGAAAAGAGCTATTTTATGTACTACTTTATTGTTGATTGCTACCGTAACTGTTGTAAATGCACAATCTGTTGAATGGTATTTTAATAAAATGCCTTTGGAAATGCTGCCTGTACTTCCATTGAATTCCAGAAAAGACCTTGTGGATTTTTATAAGAATGACAGAACAGCAGTTATGCCGACAAGTCTTGGCGGAGAAATGATTTTAAAAGAAATGTCAGATGATTATCTTTTTTTGCAGACTTCTCAGGTTTCAGATATCCAGATTAAAATCCTCAGTTTAAGTGAAACCAAAAGGATTATTGCTTTCATAACGACAGCTGATGCTCAATTTAAAAATAGTGTTATAAAATTTTTTGATACAGACTGGAAACCATTTAATGAAATTAAATTTCCTTCAATTTCTGTCAGGGATTTTTTTGATACAGAAAAGGCCGGCAAAGAACTATCTGACCGTTTTGAGAATTATTGCATCAGAAATTTTGTTGAAATGAAGTTCAGTGCAAAAAGTGATATATTGACAGTCAGAACTTCGATAAAAGAAGATTTTGGCAAAGAATTGCCTGTCGAATTTCTTCCATTTATAAAAGATACAATAAGTCAGGCATGGAGAAATGGTAATTTCCACATACAGACAAATCAGAACTAATTCTGGTTTCAAGTATTAATTCAATAACAGAACAAGATATTATTCAACAACTTTAATCAGATTTCCCGACATAGGGCAAAGTTCAATATTCTTATAGTTTTTTGCAGGTAGTTTAAATATTTGTCCGAACTGTGCGATTGACAATTCTGATTCTTTCAGATTATTAATACCATCGGTGATTTTAATTGTTGCCTTGCCCGGTATCCTGTAATATAAACCGACATCAGCATCCTTTTTTTGGGATTTTCCTTTATTTACTACAGGTTTTTCAACACCCTGAATTTTTGAAATATTGATATACACAGGATTTCCTGACAAGTCTGCCTTATCAACAACACCCTGGGTTTTCGAAAATCTGAAAAGAATGGATTCAATATTATTATCAGGCTCATATACAAAGGTATAATTGTTAATAACCTGATCTTTTTTACCGGTAAACAGCTCCATATAATAATTTTCCATCCTGTTTAGCTCGCTCAAAACAATCTCATAAGATTTTCCGTCAGATGGAGTTTTGTCAACATCTTGTGTGATAATGTTTTTTCTGTTCTCACGGATATTGAAAATTTCATTCGCGGCCAATTCAGCAATACGGGAAGTTGAGTTTGATTGTTGCATTTCTCTCGTTATAATGGAAGATTCCATTATCTGATAATTATCAGGCTTTTCAATCATTTTTTTCTTGACGATTTCCTTTTTCTGTTCAGTGATACATCCTGCTGAACCATTAATAGATTTGAGAAAGCCATCTTTTGTAAGCATAACGTTAGCATCGCCTTTAACAACAGGCATTTCATAAATCAGAAATGCGTTTTTGGAATCAGGGATTGCTTCTGTTTTTACTATAATGGAAGTTATCTCACAACTGGATTTTTCCTGTTGACATACATTTGTCAAACCTAAGAACCTTTCTGAATAAGCGAAATATTTGCCCGGGATTTCTTTTGTGCTTGTTGTGGTTACTTCAACAATAATCCTTGTTTTAGGTAAAGTGTATACATAGCCATCTACCTGTTTGCTTACAGAGTTAATTGGTATAGTTTTCAGAACAGAAAAGGCATTTAATGCCAGTATAGCGCAAAGAAGCGTACAAAGTAATTGTTTCATATTTTATGTAACTTAATTTCGTAATTTCTGACTGTGTTGAAGGCCTTTCCTAAATGATTAGGGATATCTCCGGCAACCAGACTTTCATATGACTGTTTTTGAAGAGTTAAATCGGCGCTTAAGCCATGCAGATATGATCCAAGAATACCTGATTCTTCACAGGAATATCCCTGACATAATAAAGCTAATATTATGCCGGTCAGTACATCTCCACAGCCTCCGGTTGCCATGCCGGGATTTCCTGTACTGTTAAACCTGCAAATGCCTTCAGGGTTAATACATGCTGTATAAGCACCTTTAAGCACTATGTTTACATTATATTTGATTGCAAATTTAACTGCTTCTTCTATTCTGTCATAGCCGGATGCATTTTTTTTACCTGTAAGTTTGTCAAATTCTCCGGGATGAGGAGTAAGTATGCATCCTTTATGTAATAGTACAAGCAGCGTCCTGTCCTCAGCTAAAATGTTAATGGCGTCTGCATCTATAACAACTTTTTCTATCCCGGAACAAAGTAACTTTTTAAGCGAGTCTTTTTTATTATCGCTCAACCCGAGTCCGGGTCCGATACCAATCGCAGTCCATGTTTTATCTGATGTGGTTTCATCCCAAAACATATCGTCATTGTATGTTGAAGCCATAGCTTCGGGTACAGAAGTCTGTACTACAGTATAAATGTCATCCGGCACTCTTAATGTAAGCAGTCCGATCCCGGATCTCAAAGCACCTTTTGCTGCAAGGACAGCAGCTCCGGCCATTCCTTTACTGCCTGCTATCAAAAGACCTCTGCCAAAATCGCCTTTATGCGAAAATTTATTTCTGCTTCGAAGAATAGAATTAACATAACCAGTACTTGTTATATAGAAACCGGTTTCACATTCCTCTATGGCTTCAGGATTCAGACCTATATCAGCGATATCCCATTTCTTAATATATTTCTGGTTTTCAGGCATCAGGAATGCCAGTTTCGGAAACTGAAGACCTATAACATAATCAGATATTACTACAGGTCCATGGTTTTCAGTATTGTTTTCTCCAAAAAGGCCTGAAGGAATATCAATCGAAATCACGGATTTTTGCTGATTGTTAATCCATTTTACCAATTCTGCATATTCCCCTTCAAGCTGTCTGTTTAATCCTGATCCAAACAGGCCATCTAAGATAAAATCAAAAGTTTCTGTCAGATTTAATTCATTTACAGATGGAGGATGGATTATGACAGCTCCGGTAGTTTTCTTTAATCTCTCATATTGCAGAACAGCATCTTCAGACAATTCTTTTTTAAAATGGCAAAGAAGTGTACAAACTTTATGCCCGGACGAAATAAGCAGTCTTGCTACTGCCAGTGCATCTCCACCGTTATTCCCTGGTCCTGCAATTACCAGAATTCTGTCATTTTTAGTAAAAGATAACCTGAGCTTTTTGTAGATCGCATCAGCGGCTCTGTCCATAAGCTCATAAGACCCGATTCCTTCCATCCTGATCGTTTCAGAATCAAGCTGACGAATTTTTTCTGTCAGAAAAATCTTCATTTTCCTATGTTAAGGTTCCAGATACTCTTCTAAAGTAATAGCAATCTTCTTGCAGTTGGGAAATTTGTTTTTAATCAGCCCGTTAAGCTTATTTATGTCAGGATTGGTTTCTGCCCTTTGTCCGCAGTCCCACATTTCAGTCAAAGGATTCCTGTCAATTATTTTGGATATTAGGTATTCTTTAGCCGGTACATCTTTAAATTCAGAATATTGTTCATAAGTCAAATCCAGAAAAACGACATCAGGACCTATGCCTCTGTTGTCAAGTAAATATCCGTCAGAAAGAGGGGTCGGCATTGAATAAGCACCACCATTTTTTAAATCTGAAGGAGCAGGGTAGCTGACAATATCATTTTTATCTTTATTCATTAGTACAGGTACCTGCTTTGAATAATCCTTTTTGGTTTTATAAATAATTATATGAGGCAAAGCTTCAGAAGAAATTATTTCAGAATTCATTTTTGAACCCGCTATGCTAATCTGCTCACTATCAGCTTTAACTGCTGTTTTTTCTTTGCATTTGCAACCAGGTATCAGGCATGAAAAAACAAATATCATCGATATTATGGTTATATTCTTCATTTTATGAATTTTAAACTATAATTATTGTTCTCAGTTTTAACCCTCAGAATGTATAAACCCTTCTTCAGACAGTCAGAGGATATTTCCTCCGTATCGGTAACAGTCAGGATTTTAATACCGTTTATGTCGAATACTTCTGCGCTTAGTACTCTTTCATCACTTATAATCCTGAATTTATCACCAACCGGATTAGAGCTCAGTTTAATACCCTGAGTTTCGGGATTTTCTATACCAACTATTTGTTCTTTTAAAGTAAAATTCATCACGTAATAACCGGAAGGAGTAAGTGGATTAGTCGCATTTGAAATATATGTATAAGCAGCAATTTTATAACTACCGGGAGTAAGATTGCATGATCCTGTCAGTTTAAATGTTTTCGATTCATTTTTATCAAGATATATTGTTTGAGGACCTATGTATCCTACTGATGTACCTCCGGTAGACCTGAATATAAATGCAAGTATCTGGTCATCAAAATATCCTCCGGTATTGGTAAGCGGTACATTCAGAGTGAATGGTGTATTAGCATATATGGTGCTTCCCCCGTCAATACTGATACCTTTGGTTAAAGCAAGTACAGGATCAATTGGGGTCGTATAAATAGTTACTTGTTTGACGTTGAAACCAGACTGGCTTACCCTTTTATACTTTTCACCAGAATAATTGTTTGTGCTGTCAAATACGCAGTAAACATTATAATTGCCCGGTGTTAATGTAAGATCTCCGATTAATTGTACAGATTTGGTTTCACCACTGCCTATTAAAACCAAAGACTTTCCAAGATATTGAGAAATAGATGTATTCATCGTGGAAACAAGATACACATTAACATAAGAATAAAACTCCGCGCCATTGTTCTTTATTGAGATATTAAAACGACCGGCTTTATTCTGATAAACCTTACCTTCAGTTGATATTTCTGAGGTCAATACCAGATCAGGATTAGTTACAGGCCTGGTTATAGTGGCAGTCTTACCTGTAACAGTAAGATTTACATAGTTATTAAGTGAAGGACTTGAATACATCTTTTTGTACTCATTTGAATTACCTGCCTTGAAATAAAGACAAATCTGATAATTTCCGTCAGGGGTACCATTCAGAGACAGATTCTCAAAATCGTATGAAGTAAATCCATGGTAAGTCTCGAGTTTATCCAATGAATAATCCTTAATAACCTTATAAAACACATCATTTTTGAATAATGCAATTCCAACATTTCCGGAGAAAGTGTTAACCCCGAAATTTCCAAAACCTGCACTTAGTGTAAAAGTTGTAGAGGTAATGTCACTTATTGTAGCTTTATTACTGCTCAAACCACTTGAATATAAACACATCAGATACTCATTTTTGGTTACACCGTCATCTTTTTGAATGCCTGTTACAATATGTTGATTTTGAGAGTATCCCCCGGGTGAAGATCCAATGCCTGCATATTCAGGATCCAGTATACTTAATGCAAAATATCCGTTACCGTTACCACTCCAGCCCCAGTTGAAATGAAATAGACCACTCGCATCATAACCGTCACAAACAAATGCATGTCCTGCTTCATCAGAGCTTCCTCCATATAAAACAGGTCTACCGGCATTTAATTCACTGATAATTTTTTCAGACCATGTGGCATTTGTAAAAAATTCTCTTAAATATAACTGAATATCAGGGTCGTATCTGAAATATTCAGAAAATGCCTTGGCTGCATCATCCAGTCCTGCAGCACTACCTGAAGATTTATATTTCATTTCTACAGCTACACCGCAATGATATGATAATAAAGCAGCTGCAGTATCTTGCGAAGGTGTGGTTGTTTGCTTGTATGAATTGAGCATATTATCCCAATCGTAAGTGGTTTCACCGAAATTTACAGTAAGTTTTTTTATTGTGGTATCCGGGTCATATGCATAAGTTTTTGATCCGGCACCTTTATCCGGCCATCTGTAGAATTTCATAATTTGAGCCATTGCAGTCGCAACGCAACCAACTACAGTACGCTTTTTATCTTTTTCACTGTACGGGCACAGGATATTATAAGGTGAACCCTGATCCCAGGTTATATTTCCAAGTAATGGATTAACGACAGCATTTGCAGATCTTAAACCGGCATCAGAATAAGCAATCTTTTCTTTTTCAGATTCAGATAGTGAAAACAAATATTGCATTTGTCTGCTGTATCCATTTAACCAGTATTTCAAATTGTCAGGTATTTTGTCTTTTTGAAAAGACCCCTGATCAGAATAAGCAATGACTTCCTTAGCCGCATCATCCCCGGAAATTATTATGAAACCCTGATTATCCCCAATATTATAAACAAAGTAATTAATCAGATTTGATTTTGAGTCTTTGATTTCAGAAGTATCAGTCATAACCAGATTATAGTCAACAGAGCTTCTTAACATATTTCCGGATATGCTTATATCAAAACTTTTAGCAATCTCAATTGCTCTGTTATGATCTATTGGTTTCGCAGAAATAAATTTTGAAACTGACAAAAAAAGAATCAATAATAAATATCCGGTCTTTTTATTCATAAATAGAATTGTTAAGAATAAAATTATAAAATGGCGAACTAACGCAGTATATAATACAAATCTATAAATAAAAAGTATAGTTGAAGAATCGTTTTTGATTTTTTTGTAATTTCGCACCTTAATACAGAATATACTAAATTCAGGTAAGTATGGCATCTTGTGTTCCACATTGCCATAGTGTAAAAAATAAATAATAATATATGAAGCGAGCATGCTTAAACAAAACGTCCAAACTAGTAATAATTATGGCATGCGGCGTTACATATAGCCTTAGTGTAAAAAATAAATAATAATATATGAAAACTGTAAGAGTTAAAGACAAGGATTTCAGCCTTCTGTTATCAGAGAAAATGATAAGCGATTCAATTAAAAAGGCTGCTGAAAAGATTAATAAAGATCTTGAGGGTAAAAGGCCTCTTTTTCTTGCTGTACTCAACGGATCTTTCATGTTTGCCTCAGATTTGATGAAGGAAATATCTATTGATTGTGAGATAAGTTTTGTTAAACTTGCCTCATATCAGGGTATGGAGAGTGGAGGAAAAGTCAGGGAGGTTTTCGGACTTACTGAAAATATTGAAGGCAGAACCATCGTAATAGTTGAGGATATAGTTGATTCAGGCAGGACGATGCGCCAGTTAATGGATTCTTTGTTAACCAGAAATCCAGCTGATATCAGAATTGCCACTTTTCTTTTTAAACCTGATGCTCTGGTTTGTGATGTTAATCCTGATTACATTGCCCTTGAAATTCCGAATGAATTTGTAGTCGGTTTTGGACTTGATTATGATGGATACGGAAGAAATCTTAGTGAAGTTTACACCCTAATTAAATAGTTTCTCAATGATTTGTAATGTTGTAATTTTTGGAGCTCCGGGTTCCGGAAAAGGGACACAGAGTGCTTTTATAGCAAAAAAGTACGGTTTCAGACATCTTTCAACTGGGGATTTGCTTAGAAATGAAGTTGAAAGCGGTAGCGAAATCGGTAAAAAAATAGAATCTTTTATAAGCCAGGGTAACCTTGTTCCCGATGAACTTATGATTGATATGCTGGCAGATGTTCTTGATAAGGATGTTAAAAAGACAGGTTTTATTTTTGATGGTTTCCCAAGAACTACAGATCAGGCAGTTGCACTAAAATCTATGTTAAATGACAGAGATATGAAAATATCTGTTGTAATTGATTTGGCTGTGGATGAAGAAGAACTGATCAAAAGACTTTTATACAGAGGACAGACTTCGGGTCGTACCGATGATAATTATGAAACCATTAAGCACAGAATCCAGGTTTATAATTCTAAAACAGCTCCGGTTAAAAACTTTTATAAAGCAGAAGGACTTGAGGCTGAAATTGATGGTACGGGAGAAGTTGACATGATTTTTGAAAGGATTTGCAAATCCATAGAATCTCGTATATAATTACTTTTTCTGTTTTAAACTTAAAAAATAAAATACATGGCTGAAAGCAACTTTGTTGATTATGTAAAGATTTTTTGCCGTTCAGGCAACGGGGGTAGAGGGTCTACGCATTATCACCGTGAGAAATATATAGCTAAAGGCGGACCTGACGGAGGAAACGGCGGAAGGGGAGGCCATGTTATTTTGAGAGCTAAATCAAATTACTGGACGCTAATCCATTTGAGATATGCGAGACATGTATTTGCTGAACATGGTGGAAGTGGAAGCGGTAATTGCAGTACCGGTAAAGATGGTGAAGATATTTATATAGATGTACCTGTAGGAACAGTAGCATATGATGCAGACAGCGGTGAATTTCTGTGCGATGTTAATGAAGATGGTCAGGAAGTTATTTTGTTGAAGGGTGGCCGTGGAGGTCTTGGTAACTGGAACTTCCGCACTGCAACCAATCAGACTCCAAGGTTTTCACAACCAGGTGAGCCTCTTGAAGAAAGAAATGTGATACTCGAATTAAAACTTCTTGCAGATGTAGGTCTGGTTGGATTTCCAAATGCCGGCAAATCAACATTATTGTCTGTCTTATCAGCGGCGAAACCTAAAATAGCTGATTATCCTTTCACTACTCTTGAACCACACCTGGGAATAGTCTCTTACAGGGATAGTCAGTCTTTTGTTATGGCAGACATTCCCGGTATTATTGAAGGTGCATCAGAAGGTAAAGGTATTGGTCTAAGGTTTCTGAGACATATTGAGAGAAACGCTGTTTTGCTTTTTATGATTCCTGCAGACAGCAATGATATTGGTAAGGAATATGAAATTTTACTTAGTGAGTTGGGTAAGTTCAATCCTGAATTGCTTGATAAACAAAAAATTGTAGCTGTCAGTAAATCTGATATGCTGGATGAAGAGTTAATGGAAGAAATCGAGGCTTCATTACCGGGTATCTCAGTAATTTTTATTTCTTCTATAACCGGTCAGGGTTTGTCCAATCTGAAAGATAAACTATGGTTTGAGCTCAATGATGAGAAAAACCGGGTAGTTACATTGACTCACAGATCCCTGAACATTAAAGATGATACCGGTTCAGAAGATGAATTATCTGATTCTGATGATTTTGTAGATGAAGATGGATTTAAGTTTTCCTGAAAACCATTCTGACCTTAAGGCTTTTCTGGAAGAATGGTCTGAAAAGATAAATATTCCCGGTTTCATCGAAAATGATCCCGTCCAATTTCCCCGGAAATATAAAAATCTTAGCGATATTGAGATCGTTACCTTTCTGGTTTCAACTATAACCTGGGGAAACCGTAAAATGATTTTGAAATCAGCTGACAGAATGCTCGGAATAATGGGCGTCAGTCCCACTGATTATATCATGTCTGAAGGGTATCTCAGTCTTGGTACAAAGAATATTCACAGAACATTTTTCGAACCTGATATGGCTTATATATGTCGGGGTTTGAACTTTTTGTATAAGCAATACAATAGTATTCAGGACGTCTTCATCGGGGAAATCAATCTTTGGGAAGGCATAAGAAAATTCAGAAAAATAATTGCTGATGCAAATAATAATCAGGACTCCAGGCATATATCAAATCCTGAGTCAGGGTCCGCATGTAAAAGGCTGCATCTTGCATTACGCTGGTTGGTCAGAAATGACGGTATTGTAGATTTGGGAGTTTGGAATACTATTTCTCCAAAGGAATTGTTTATACCACTTGATGTCCATGTGGGCAGGGTTTCACGTGAGCTGAAATTGTTGGAACGCAAGCAAAATGACAGAAAATCAGTAGAACAACTTACCTCTATATTGAAAGACCTTTGTCCGGAAGATCCCGTTAAATATGATTTTGCACTATTTGGGATTGGCGAGCAGAGGAGTCATCAGGACTAGTAAAAAACTCTCGTGGATTAACTTGTAAACTCTCGTGGAACAATTTATCAACTTCTGCGATTAATTGTTCAGTTCAGCGTGCTGAAACAACAATTTCTTCGGCTTTAATTTTAAAATTGAAAGCCTTTCGTAAAGCCTTTTTGTTTTATACCTTTGAACTAATCAATATCAAAGTTCATGGCTAAAGCTAAAAGTCTTTATGTATGTAATAATTGTGGCGCCGATTCACCAAAATGGATTGGGAAATGTCCGGCATGTGGTGAATGGAATACTTACCATGAAGAAATTATAAGGGTGGATTCAGGTAGTAAAAGGCCTACAGTATCCGGATTTCATGCTCCAAAGTCGAAACCTGTACTTTTGTCAGAGGTTGAACTTGCTTCACAGCCAAGGATTGATACCGGTTGCATGGAATTAAACAGAGTACTTGGTGGAGGTATAGTGCCGGGATCTTTAATATTGATAGGAGGCGAGCCCGGTATCGGCAAATCAACTCTTGTTTTGCAAACCGTTCTGAAAATGGACAAAAATAAAGTCCTTTATGTGTCCGGTGAAGAGAGTGTACAACAACTCAAATTAAGAGCTGAACGTATAAAAGGCGACAATCAAAACGCCTGGTTTGTCAGTGAAACTTCTCTTGAAGAAATTTTTATTCATACTTCAAATATCAAGCCTGACCTGCTAATTATTGATTCTATCCAGACAGTATCTACTGAGCTTGCTGAATCTTCACCGGGAAGTGTTACGCAGGTAAGGGAATCTGCTGCCTCCTTGCTCAGATTTGCTAAAGAAAGCGGTACTCCTGTCATTTTAATCGGGCATATAAACAAAGAAGGCAGTATAGCAGGACCTAAAGTTCTTGAACACATAGTTGACACGGTATTACTTTTTGAAGGAGATCAGCAATATATGTACAGAATACTGAGATCTATCAAAAACCGTTTTGGAAGTACATCTGAAATAGGGATTTATGAAATGCTGCAGGATGGTTTGAGGGAAGTTGTTAATCCTTCCGAGCTTTTATTATCACAAAACCATACAGGATTAAGCGGTGTGTCGATAGCCGCCGCAATAGAAGGTATCAGGCCTTTTCTTATCGAGGTTCAGGGTCTTGTGAGTACTGCGGCTTACGGGACACCACAAAGAGCAACCACTGGTTTTGATTCCAGACGTCTTAATATGTTGCTTGCTGTTCTTGAAAAAAGAGCCGGTTTCAAACTGGCTCAAAAAGATGTTTTCCTGAATATTGCCGGTGGCATCAAAGTAGATGATACTGCCATAGATCTGGCTGTAATGTGCTCTATATTATCTTCCAGTCTTGATATAGTCATAGATAAAAGTATTTGTCTGGCTGGTGAGGTCGGTTTGTCAGGTGAAATCAGACCAGTCAACCGTATTGAGCAAAGGCTTTTTGAAGCGCAGAAATTAGGTTTCAACAAGATTATTATTCCGAAATTTGCATCATCATCTGTTAACCTGAAAAGATTTGATATTGAGATACATCAGGTTACAAAAGTTGAGGATGCTTTCAGACTGTTATTCGCATGATTCAGGAATTTGACATAAGAGTTGCTCCTTATATTGCTGCTAATGAGCAGAGTATAAAGGCTTATATTGTAAAGGAAAAATCTTTGAATACTGGTGAAATCAAAGGACTACAGGTTATAAGACGATCAATAGATGCCCGTCAAAAAAATATTATTATAAATCTGAGAGTAAGGTTTTTTATAAATGAAGAGCCTGAAACAGAACTTTTTGAACCTGTTTTTTATCCTGATGTATCAGGAGCTCCACAGGCTATAGTCGTAGGTGCAGGCCCCGGAGGACTTTTTGCAGCTTTAAGACTAATTGAGCTTGGTATAAAACCAATAATAATCGAAAGAGGTAAATCAGTAAGAGAAAGAAAGTCAGACATTGCATTGATTTCCCGTGAGCATCAGGTAAATCCTGAGTCTAATTATTGTTTTGGTGAGGGTGGAGCCGGTGCATTCTCTGATGGAAAGCTTTATACAAGAAGTAAAAAACGTGGAAACGTAGAAAAAATTCTTAAAGTATTTTGTCAGTTTGGAGCCAGTTCATCCATTCTTGTTGATGCCCATCCCCATATTGGTACAGATAAACTTCCAGCTGTAATCGAAAATATGAGAAACCAGATCATAAAATGCGGAGGTTATGTCCATTTTAATACCAGAATGGATGATTTAATAATTAAAAATGGTAAAGTCGCCGGTGTAAGAACATCTTCCGGAAAAGAATTTTTAGGACCTGTTATACTTGCAACAGGACACTCGGCCCGCGATGTTTACAGATTGCTTAGAAAAAAATCTATCAGACTTGAGTCAAAAGGCTTTGCTGTGGGTGTAAGGCTTGAACATCCTCAACAGCTTATTGACAAGATTATGTACCATTCTGAAAAGGGTAGAGGAGAGTTTCTTCCTGCTGCAGAATACAGTTTGGTTACACAAGTTGAAGGCAGAGGCGTTTACTCATTCTGTATGTGCCCCGGAGGTTTTGTGGTCCCTTCTGCCAGTGGTCCTGAGCAGGTGGTGGTAAACGGAATGTCTCCTTCAAACAGAGGCTCCAAATGGGCTAATGCAGGATTGGTCGTCGAGATTCATCCTGAAGATATAGATTATAAATTTAACAAAGAGCTTTCTCAAAAGTTGAAGATAGCTGGTATCGATTCTGAGGAGACAAAAGATGACGTTCTTGGAATTTTGCAGTTTCAGGAGCAACTTGAGGCACTTTGCTACAAGCATGGAGGTTGTAAACAAACAGCTCCTGTTCAAAGAATGTCAGACTTTGTAAATAAAAAGACATCCGGTCAGCTTCCGGTTTCATCATATACTCCCGGAATAGTCAGCTCTCCTTTGCATGAATGGCTTCCCGGATTTATTTCCGGCAGACTTCAGACCGGTTTCACCATTTTTGATAAAGGCAATCGCGGTTTTCTTACAAATGAAGCCCTGCTTCTGGGTGTTGAAACCAGGACTTCTTCACCGGTCAGAATCGTAAGAGATCCTCAGACATTATCACATATTGAAATTGATGGCTTATACCCATGTGGAGAAGGTGCTGGTTATGCCGGAGGAATAGTAAGCGCTGCCATTGACGGAGAAAGATGTGCTGAAAGTCTCGTATTACAATTTAAATAACTAAAATTTCGGAGTATGAAACGAGCATACTTAGATAAAGCTACCATATAAGTAGTATGTTTGGTATGCGGTGTTCCATATGACCAAATTAAAAAAATATATAATATCATATGAAACGCATGAGATTTATTTTGTTGGCATTTACAGCATTATTTTTGTTTAATGGTTGTAATTCAACCAGAAACCTGTCAGATAAAGCTGATGTTGCCCGGTTGATACAACAGAAAGTTGAGTCAGGGAATTTTACTTTTGTTGCAACTTTTGCATCCTCACTGGAGTTTAAGAGCGTAAATCTAACGTCTTATTATGATTTTAAAGTTCATAATGATACGATTAAGGCTAATCTGCCATATTTTGGGCGGGCATATATTGCATCTTATAACTCTAACGAAGGTGGGATAAACTTTACAAGTACCAAATTTGATTACTCTGTTAAAAGTGGAAAGCGTAATGGGAATTGGTTAATAAATATCAAAACTCTTGACACAGAGAGGGCTTTCGACATTTTAATCGATTGCTGGGAAAACGGGAATGCCACTATGACTGTAAATGATCCTAACAGACAAAGTATTAATTTTAACGGAGAGATATTATCGAAATAACCGAAATGGTGTTTCAAAATAAAGTAAACCCTAAAAGTCAATCAAGAGCTTTTAGGTTTACTTTAAATATTTATTGAATTCCGGTGAGCGCATACCCCGCTCCCATGAGGTGGAATTAGCGAAAAATGATTTATTCCTGGACGTAAGCGAACATTCAGCACTGCTTGTGGCGGGGAGATTCAATTATTCTCTTATAACAAAAGAACTTGACTTTAAATCAGCCTTTTTTGCAACACTTTTCAAGCTTTGAAGAAATCAGGTTATCTAAACCGAACCTTCCTGCTCCACCTATCAACACTGCAATCGCCAGACCGATAATTAAAATAAAATATTCCATTCCTTCACCGGCCTGGTTTCCAAACCAGTTCATAAAGAATCCGTTTTTAACATGACCGCCAAGTACCATTGCTCCTGTCATTGTCATAAGTATTGAAAGTGACATGAATCTTGTACCTAAACCGAGTATAACTCCAATACTTCCTGCGAATTCAGCAAGTATTACAAGTACTGCAACCAAAGCAGGCAACCCCATTGATACAAATCCTCCGACTGTACCTTCAAAACCATACCCACCAAACAAA
>CAZCPI010000011.1:0-32558 GCA_964500535.1 uncultured Bacteroidales bacterium | reverse complement strand
ATATTTTCACCATATCTGTTCTGACATTCCAGCAAAGCTTGTCTGCATGAGCCGCAGGGAGTTATCGGTTTATCAGTGAAACCTCCGTTATTCATGGCTACTACTGCCATTTTAACAACAGGCTCATCAGGATTTTTAGCGTTTGCGTAAAACATTGCCACTCTTTCAGCGCATAAACCAGAAGGATATGCAGCATTTTCCTGATTACTTCCAGTCACGGTTTCACCATTTTTTAAATATAGCGCAGCACCTACTTTGAAATTGGAATAAGGAGCATAAGCCTTTGACGCAGCGTCTTTTGCATATTCAACTAGTTTTTTTTCATCATCAGGCAGTTCATCGAACGTGCAAAATAGTATCTTTGCGCAGATTTGTTTTTCAATCATAACCTTATTGTTTTTTACAAAAATAAGATAAAATTCCACAAAGAATGAAACATATCGCATTGATGTCAGTTTTCTCACTGCTTTTTACAATTCAGACTTTTGCTGCAAACCGTTTGAAACCTTATGATGATTACATTTTACAATATGGTGAAACAGCTCTCGAACAACAAAAAAAATATGGCATTCCGGCAAGCATTACTCTTGCACAGGGATTACTTGAATCAGGTGCAGGTAAAAGCGAAATGGCGCTGGAATCCAACAATCACTTCGGTATAAAATGTCATAACAACTGGGATGGTGAAACCGTGACTTATTTTGACGACGGAGTGAACTCTTGTTTCAGAAAATATAAAAAAGTAGAGGAATCATACGAAGATCATTCAAAATTTCTTGTAAACGGGGCAAGATACAGGGGGCTTTTTATGCTTGAACCAAACGATTATAAAGGCTGGGCAAAAGGGCTTCAGAAAGCGGGATATGCCACAGATCCAAACTATGCTGAAAAGCTGATTAAAATAATTGAGACATACGAACTTGATAAAATCACTGCAAAAACTCTCAGAAAGCATGTTCCTGCTGAAGAAAAAGAGCCTAAAAAGCAGAAGAAACAGCGCGAAAGAAAAGTACGTGTAAAGGACGTTAAGGAAAGACGTGATACAACAACAAAAGAACCACTATTTACTGAAGATCTTTTGCGCAATGCCAAGGATTATCACGGCATAGTTTTAAGAAATGAAGGGTCAGCCATCAATCCTGTGGCAACTCATGTGATAAATTATGTCGCAACAACTCCGTGTGTTACTGCCAAATTTGGCGACAGCTTCGGCTCATTGTCTGAAGAATTCGGCATAAGTACCAGAACTATACGTAAATGCAATGATTTCCCTGAAGATTACAAACTGACTCCGGGCGAAATCGTTTACCTTGACAAGAAGAATACATGGTGGGACGGCGAAAAGCCTTATCATATTGTAAAACAAGGTGAAACAATGCTTATGATTGCGCAACAATACGCACTGCAGCTCAAGGCATTATACAAGCTGAACGAAATGAACACCGGTGACAAACCAGTTTCAGGTCAGCGTATTAAACTCAGAAATCCTGACCAAATGTCCAATTTTGTCAGAATAATGAATGACTCATATATGAAGACAGATACAACAACAACTAAATAAAATTATAATTTTTCAAATGGAATTATCAGGTACAATCAGCAAAATACTGCCGCTGCAAACAGGTCAGGGCAAAAACGGTGTATGGAAAAAACAGGACTACGTGCTACAATACGGAGACCAGTATCCAAAAATGCTGTGTTTCAACCTATGGGGAGACAAAATTGATCAGTTTCCTTTAAGTGAAGGTGAAAATGTTACAGTATTCTTTGATGTTGAAAGCCGTGAGTTTAACGGTAAATATTACACTGATGTCAAAGCCTGGAGAATTGACAAATCAGGAGGAGATCCTAACTCTGCAGGCAAAGCAAATGAAGCCAAAACTGATTTTGGAGTCAGAGCTACGGATTTTACACAAACTGATGAAAAAGACGATTTACCTTTCTGATCAGTACACTTCTTTAAAATTTGGGCGGTTACGCTTTCAAATTGAAATATTTAACTAAATTTGTTTAATCGTGCCCTAATTCCGTAGCGCTGGATTTCAGCTGCAATGTAGCGGGATTAGTACAAAAAGGTTATACTTTACGGAATATTAGATTCCACGCTGCTTGCAGCCGGGGTAATGAATAAACATAAACTAATAACAATTTCAAATGGCAATTACACGTATTTTTGATCTTTTGGATAATTACCGGGAAAAATACCCGGACAACAAGATAGTACTTGCTGGTAAAGTCAACCATGAATGGGTTAAATACGATATTCATGAATATATTGACATAGTTGATAAAATCTGTTATGCCTTCATAGCCAAAGGTGTTAAGTTCGGAGACAGGATCGGAGTAATCAGTTCAAACAGACCTGAATGGAATTTCTTTGATTTTGCCGTAATGAAAATGGGATGTATCAGCGTTCCGATTTATCCTACAATTAGTGAAGCTGACTATATACATATCCTGAATCATGCTGAAATTGAATACCTCTTTGTTGATACAAAAGAGCTGGCAAGAAAACTACAACCAATACTTCAGCATGTTCCGCATTTCAAGGAAATCATTTGTCTTGACAAAACTGATAATGTGATACTTGCCAAAGATTTTTATGAATATGGAGCTGCGAATCCGGCCCCTGAAGAGCTGGCAAAAAGACAATCGCAGATTGGCACAATGGATCTGGCTACAATAATCTATACATCAGGTACGACAGGTCTGCCAAAAGGAGTTATGTTATCTCATAACAATCTTATCAGTCAGTTGGAAGCTTTAAAACCTACGCCATCAGCATGGAGCAAGATAGCATTAAGCTTTCTGCCTCTGTGTCATGCATATGAAAGAATCCTCGTATATCTTTATCATTATCTGGGTTTCTCCACATATTACGCAGAAAACCTGGGTACAATTGCTGAAAACATCAAGGAAGTCCATCCTACGATGATGTCAGCGGTGCCAAGAGTTCTGGAAAAAATGTATGACAAGCTTTATCTGGCAGGTAAAAAGCAGAAAGGTTTCAAGAAGAATCTTTATTACTGGGCTTTCAATCTGGCCAAAGAATATAAGACAGGAGAAAACTCTTTGTGGTACAATTTAAAACATAAGATTGCAGATAAACTTATATACAGCAAATGGCGTGAAGCAATTGGCGGTAACTTTGACATCGTGGTTTCTGGTGGGGCAGCTATTCAGAAACATCAGGCAGCATTCTTTAATGCAATAAAAATGCCCGTTTTCGAAGGTTATGGTCTTAGTGAAACCTCTCCCGTAATAGCTGTTAGTCAACGTGGAAAAGGCAACAGAGTTGCCGGTACCGTTGGTCCTCCGCAGCCTGGCGTAGAAGTTAAGATTTCAGATAATAACGAAATTATTTGTCGTGGTCCAAACGTAATGATGGGTTACTATAAAGATCCTGAGCTTACTGCTGAAGTTATTGATAAAGATGGTTGGTTTCACACCGGTGATACAGGCAAATTTACTCCTGAAGGTCTTTTGATTATAACAGGACGCCTAAAAAATATCTTCAAGACTTCATTTGGAAAATATATCAATCCATTCCTTATTGAAGAACAGTTCTGCAAATCTCCGTTTATCGAAAATATGGTTGTACTTGGTGAAAATCAAAAGTATGCTGCTGCATTGATTAATCCTGATCTGACTTATCTGAAAGATTTTTGCTCAAGGCATGAAATCACTTTTACTGATAATGATTCTTTGGTTAAAAATCCCAAAGTTCAGGAAATCTATACGAGAGAGCTCAAGAAATACAATGCTATGTTTGCTCATCATGAACAGATTAAGTCTTTTGAACTTGTAACTGATGAATGGTCTGTACAAAATGGCGTGCTCACTCCTACTCTCAAAGTCAAAAGGAATGTAATCGAAAAAATGTATAAAGACAAAATCGATCAGCTGTTTGCCTGATCCGTAAAGAGAGTCTCTTTCTGAAAATTAAGTAAACCGGATATTTTTAGCTACTCCCGCTAATAATCTCCGGTTTACTAATTTATCGGAATCTTAAAATACTTCCATCCCACCATAAAGTATGTACGTCAGGTGAATTATTAGGATCATTATCTTCCATTATATTCGATTGAAATTTCATATTCAAACTTCCTGTCTGTTTTGTAATGGAATTTATTACCATTCGTTTATTAAAAACCAACTTTGCCTGCCCTTTATGGATAAGGATAATTGAAACCATCGAAGGATCATTTGCGTAAATATATTCGGTAAATATTAAAGCATAGTTATTTGCGTCAAGAGTTACTAAAGTAAAGTTACCGGTTTCAGTATTAACATATGAAGATATTGGCTCAAATCCATTTGAACTTTGTATACTTAAATAATATGTTCCATTTTTAAGAAGTTCTATTCTATTACACATACCAGGTTCATTTTCATATCCGTTAAATTTATGTAGTGCCATGGACCACCCACATGAATCTGACATAAGAACTGCTGTTATAGAACTTACATATTTATATGGAGTAATTATCGTTGAATTATCAATATAAAAAGGATCAACAAATTTACTTTTTTGAACTATTGTATCCTCTGATATAGAATAAATTGCTTCATCAGTCTGTCCGAATGCACAAGCATAAACCAAACTGATTATTATTAATACAAGTATTTTTTTCATAGTTTACTTTTAATAATATTATTCAACATACCTTTCAATTCTGATACATTGAAACTTCTGACAGCAAAAGGATTTGTAGATGTCAAAACAAAATTTCCGTTTGAGTTCACATTATAAATCTGATCAACACGTTGACCTTGAAATGTATTGATTTCTGAGCAACTCACATATGTTGATGAGAACATCTTTATTTCAGTGCGAGAAATTGTCATATCATTATTCAAAGCGCACTGAACAAAATTCACGTCATGAGGCTCTTCATAAAATCCATCATGGACAAGCAAATAATCTATACACTGTCCTTCTGGCGTTGTTGTTACTAAGAATTCCCTATAATAATCCATACCGTTTTCAAGTCCGCATAATAGCAACATATAGTCTCCGTTCGACGGTAACCAATACAAAACCGACAAAAAGCCAAAACCATCTTCACCATTTGAATTTTCAAATTTAAAGCCATCCCGAAAATCATCATTACATATCGTAGGGACTGTGTTTGTTATTGAAAGACCTAATGGTGTATCACCATAATCTTTATCAGAAATTCGGGGAGGTCTCTCATTTATGTTATCTAAATAAAAAGGAAGGTTCTCAACCTTTGTTACTTTGCTTTGGAAAAAACTATTGTTGGCCAAATTCAATATCGGAAAACCGACAGTCTGTGAAAATGACAACTGAGAAAGTAAAGCAGTAATAAATAACAAAAACATTAGTTTTTTTGCCATTGCTTAAATAATCATTTTAAACCAGATGAGTATTTGAATTTGGGGACGTATTTCATTAGCGAAACCAATGAATCGTTGATGGATTTTACAAGTTCTTGCTTTTGACCGGAATCAAGGTTAATTACATTGCTTCTGCTGTCATAATAAATCAAATCATTATTATATGATAATAAAGTATAAGATTCTCTATCTTTACGTGTCCACTGCGTATTCGAGAAGCATTCGTTGGTTTCATCAAAATTATACATGCTATGACTAATCTCATTGTTGTCTTTGCCATAGATACGTTTTTCAACTTTTACAACTCGTTCTTTAACATAATACAATACTACTCTGGCTTCCAGCCCTGAAGTATCGTATAAATACTTGAACTCTGATTTTTCAGTATTTGGATCATATTTAAGTTTGCCGATATTCTCACTCAAGTTTTCGTTTAATATATAAATCTCATCAGATTTCAGAGCCTTTGGTTTGGATACTGAATCTAACTTTACAGAACTTTGTTGGATATTTTTACTGCTTATATCAGTATTCCTAACAGATTTTTTCTGACAAGTTATACGGCCCATCAGTGAAATAACACCGATAATGGCAATAAGGTTTAATGTCTTTTTCATCTTTAAGGTTAATTTTATTGAAATCATTCTTAACATACTGCCAATGCAAAAATATAAAAATAATATATTGATTAAATAAAATCGTATAAAAACTTCACCAGCAGGCTTTTTAAATATAAAAACCCTGAGCTACCGTCCCCAACGGCTTCTCAGGGTTTTTTATATCAGACTTTCGGAAACATCGTTTCCTACTTGATTTCCTGTTCCTCTTTCATATCGATTTCTTCACCGTTAGGATCAATGAAGTGATATTCCAAATAGGTCAGATTTTGGATAGGTACGACCTTAATTCCAAAACCGTATTTCATTTGCCACTTTTTCTCAAGGGAAAGTAATCCTCCCTTTTTGATGTAGGCCGATACATAAGGATGCACCTGTAGAGTGCACTTCTTCACTTTAAGCTTCGCGTTAAGATAAGTCAACTTGCTTTCCAGTTTGTCTGTAAACAGTAAAGATGGTTGAATTTCACCCTTACCAAAACAAGTAGGACAAGTTTCACTTGTAACAATATATGTCTGCGGCCTGACCCGCTGACGAGTGATTTGCATCAATCCGAACTTTGAAAGTGGCAGAATATTGTGTTTAGCTCTGTCACCTTGCATCCGATCTCTGAGTCGGTCATAGACTTTCTGACGATTTTCGCCTTCCTGCATATCTATGAAATCAACGACTATAATACCTCCCATATCCCGAAGTCTTAGTTGTCTTGCTACTTCATCAGCAGCAAACAGATTAACTTCAAGAGCATTATCTTCCTGGCCTTTATCAGATTTTGAACGGTTGCCGCTGTTAACATCTATAACATGCAAGGCTTCAGTATGTTCAATAATCAGATAGGCACCACTTTTGAACGAAACGGTCTTGCCAAATGCAGACTTGATTTGTTTAGTTATACCGAAATGATCAAAAATCGGAAGGTTCTCCTTAAATAACTTAACAATATCAGCCTTCTCAGGCATTATTATCCGGACATAATCCCTTATCTCCTCAAAAGCCTGCGGAGAATTAACATGAATATGTTCAAAAGAGGAATTTAGAATATCACGCAAAATCACTACGGTGCGACTGGTTTCCTCAAAAATAAGTGAAGGCGCTTTTGCTTTCACCAGTTTTGACAAAACTTCGTCCCATCTTTTAAGCAATACTTTCAGTTCACTGTCAAGTTCCGCAACTTTCTTACCTTCAGCAACTGTTCTCACAATCACACCAAAGTTTTTAGGTGTAATACTTTGAAGCAATTGTTTTAACCGAACTCTTTCTTCGGCAGATTTAATCTTTGTCGAAACCGAAATCTTATCTGAAAATGGTATGAGCACAAGATATCTTCCCGCAATGGAAATCTCAGAAGTCAGACGTGGACCCTTTGTAGATATAGGTTCCTTTGCAATCTGCACCAGTATTTCCTGACCCGGTTTGATAATATCGGCTATAGTTCCTTCTTTTGGTATGTCAGGTAAAAGATGGAACTTGCTTAACTGATGCTGTTTATTTTTATTGGCAACAACATTTTTTACGTAAGCATTAAGGGAATTGAACTGCATTCCCAAATCCAGATAATGAAGAAATGCATCCTTATCATAACCAACATCAACGAAAGCGGCATTCAGTCCGGGCATAAGCTTATGAACCCGTCCAAGATAGATGTCACCTACTGAGAATGAGATACTGTTGGATTCCTTTTGGAATTCAACCAAACTCTTATCCTCAAGAATCGCGATAGAAACCTCTTTAGGTTGAACATCTATGACAATTTCAGTTGTCACGTTCGTTTTGTTTTCGATAAGTTACATTGTTTTGTCATCTTCCTTAAAAAATGCATTAATCAGTCGGGGAAACCAATTTTTGCAAAATCTTTTCAAAAGATAACTGTTTAACAAACAAAGAACAAACTCATAGACTTTTTCCGGACTTTGAGTTTGTTCTTCTGTTCTTTGAGTTTTTTTTATAGCGTCAGAATTATTTCTTATGCTTATGTCTGTTTTTCTTCAGACGTTTTTTACGCTTGTGCGTAGCCATCTTATGGGCTTTACGTTTTTTTCCGCTTGGCATCTTAAAAAATTTTACTAATGAATTACTTTTTCACTTCACCAACAAAAGACTTCGCAGGCTTGAATGAAGGAATATTATGTTCAGGGATGATAATTGTTGTGTTCTTTGAGATGTTGCGTGCTGTCTTTTTAGCTCTTTTCTTAATGATAAAGCTACCAAATCCTCTCAGATATACATTTTCTTCCTTGACTAATGATTCTTTTACTACGTCCATGAATGATTCAACACTCGACAACACAGTTACTTTATCAACTCCGGTTCTTTTGGAGATTTCGTTTACAATGTCAGCTTTAGTCATCTTGATAAAAAAATTAATGGTTTATACAAATATATTTTTATAATCGATTGATATTCTACTTTTTCGGTTTGCAAATATATGCGTTTCCCAATTATAAAAAAAGCATTTATCAGATAATTTTCAAAAAAAACCATTTTTGTATAATTGCCTTCAACCTGCAGATTGATATTTGAAGGAAATCAAAGAAGATTGCAAAAAAAATTTCATGAATAACTTGCCTATTTTCAATAATTTATATTATATTTTATTTGTATTAATAACTTTTTAACATTATTTCTTAACCTTTTATTTTGATTCATACGTTTTTATATATACATTTGGCAACAAAAGTCATTCAGGCTACCAGTCCGGACGGTACCTGAAAATAAAATTATTAACAATTTAATACCTATTAAAAATATGTCTGTGAACAAAGCTATCCTGATTGGTAATGTGGGAAAAGATCCCGATATCCGATATTACGAGAAAGACAATGACAAGAAAAATTCAGTTGCATCTTTTACTTTGGCAACTACCGAAAGAGGTTATACTTTAGCTAATGGCACTCAGGTGCCTGACAGGACTGAATGGCATAACATTGTTGCATGGAGAGGTCTTGCAGAACTTGCAGAAAAATATATAAGAAAAGGCTCGCAAATATATGTGGAAGGTAAAATTTCAACCAGAAGCTGGGAAAGAGATGGTGTAACCAGGTATACTACCGAGATTATCGCTGATACTATTCAGCTTTTAGGAGCGAAAAGAACTGACATAACTCCTCTCACAGGTGAAAACGTTACTGAAAAGAAATCAACTCAGGCAGAAAAGATAACTCCTGAAGATAACGATCCGGCTGACGACCTGCCATTCTGATAAAAATAAACGAAATGATAAGAGATGATAATCATGGCATCCCTTTATACATTAATAAAAGGGATGCCATTTATCTGGTTATTATTATAATTACCTCAGGACTGTTATTAACATCCTGCAAAAAAAACGAATATCCCAGAGAATACGTTTATCACAGAATTGATTATCCCGAAGCAAATTACAAGACTACAGATAACGACTCATATCCTTACTCATTCGAATATCCTTTATATTCGACATTATCAGTGCCGGAAACAAAAAAACCCGGTGTTTTCTGGCTTGATTTAAGATTCGAAAAATTCAGAGCTTCATTATATACAACTTTTCTTGGAATTGATAATAAATCCGGATTTGCAGAAAAAAAATTAATTTTTAACTCTATGCTTATTGAAAGGCTTTCTGAATATTCTGAAATCAGTGAGACTTCAGTTGAAAATAATTATCAGGATTACATTGCAACCATATACGAAATAAAAGGCACCCCTGCATTACCTCTGGCTTTTTATATCAGCGACAAGAATAAATTCTTTTATCAGGGTTATATTTACTTTGATTATGTACCGGTGACAGATTCAATATCTGATATCATTGTTGGCATGAAAAGAGATATTAAACATATTGTTGAATCATTCAGATCAAAATGAGCATTTACAGAACAATAACCGATGACAGTTTAAGTATAGTTATCTGGAATATCACAGAAAGTACTGAAACTTTAATTGAAATATCAGGTTGTTCTGTCCCTGATAAATTTACCAATCAGACAAGAGTTAAAGAATATCTTGCTGTAAGATGTTGTGCAAAACATATTGGAATTAACCCTTCAACTATCGATTATTTACCATCAGGTAAGCCCTATCTTAATAATTGTGATAAGGCCATAAGCATTTCACACACTAAAAATTATGCAGCTGTCATTACAGGAAAGAACAACATGCCTGCAATAGACATTGAAACCAGATCCGAACGTGTTTTAAAGATCAGAAGAAAATTCATGAGTGATCAGGAAGAAACCGCTCTCAAATCATCAGGGTTTGATGAAGTAACTGGCTTGCTGATTCACTGGTGTGCAAAGGAATCTTTGTTTAAAGCTATCCATGACGAAAATGTTGACTTCGCTAAAGAACTCATCGTAAACAACTTGATTAACACCGGCAATAAAGGAAGATTCAATGCATTTTTCACAAGAGATGAAACCAGTTTTGTCGTGAATTATTTACTCGAAGAAGATTTTGTACTGACCTGGTGCCACATTTAAAAAAACAAACATCTGAAATTATTGAAACTTCAGATGTCCGTTTTATATTTTAACCCGACTATAAATATTAATCACCGGGGTTTATCAGTAAAGCCTGTTACTCAGCGAAACCGCCGGGTAAAATTATTTCTTTGCAGGAGCTTGCTGAGCAGGTGCAGCAGGAGCTTCCTGAGCAGGTGCCTGTTGTTGAGCAGCTGAAGCAGCTTCTTCATTAAAATTAGGTGAAACCAGATTAGGATCTACAGGAACTGCATTTTGAACCTCTTCCTTAATGATTGATTTCTTTTCAGCATCTTTGTTATCAGAAACAAATGCGACAGTCGCAACACTTAAAACGATAATTATACCGGCTAATGCCCATGTGGCTTTCTCAAGAAAGTCAGTAGTTTTTCTAACACCCATTACCTGGTTCGAAGCAGAGAAACCTGAAGCAAGTCCACCGCCTTTTGAATTTTGAACCAATACTATGAAAATTAGCAGTAAAGCTGCGAGCAGGATTAAAATGGTCAGGAAAAGATACATATGAATTATTTTTTTGTATTAGCGATTAATTTTTCCAAAAATTTTATTTGGTCTGCAAAGTAAATATTTTTTTCTGGATATTTCAAGTTTAATGACCTTATTATTTCAAGTGCACGGTCATATCTTTTTTGTTTTATGTATATCCTTGCGAGGGTTTCAGTAAAAGTTGACTCAGAAATTGCTTCTTCAGAGGTTTCAGAAGCAGGAATACTTTCATCATGAATAATTTCAGATTCTTTATTTATTTGTAAACCTGCAGATTGTTTTTCAATAAAAGCATCTATAAGCTCGTGTCCCTGAAGTTTATTTTCCTCAGAACTCTTTAACTGTAAATCAGTTGTATTAACAGATCGTTTACGCTCAGATCCGGGATATATCGAGATATAACTAAAGTAATCAAATGTAAAGGCATCACTTACATCACCTGAAATGGTATCTGAATAAACCGACTGAGCTATAGTTTTAACTTCTGTCCGTTCAGGAATATTCTCTTTAACCGGTTTAACAACTGATTCAGGTTCATCCTTTTCAACGACAATACCATCAGCATTGCCCAGATAATGATCAATTATCGAAAAAGGTTTCTCATTAACATCAACCTTTTCTTTTTCGACCAAAACCTTTTTTCTGCTTCTGTCTTCGATAAATTCGTACAGTAATTTGCGGTCAGAAACAGAGATAGCAGCCAGATTAAGCTCACTTGAAAATCTGAGATCATTCATAATTTTCAGATTCTTCAGATACAAGATCCTGGCCTGAACAAAGCATGGGTAATCACTCACGATTTTACGTAACTGAACCAGACTCTCTGCATCGAGATGTTTAGGTTCGTTTATCCAGTCTATAAGAGAAGCCGGACTCATACTTTACCAGTTAGCAACAGTTTTATTAAAAATTATGTCTGAAATTTCTTTGACCACCTCATCAATGATACCATCCTGAACACTTTCAAGCATTTGCGAAGAGTCAAAAACCCTGAAAGCAGAAAACTTTTCCTCAAAATTTTCTTCAGGATTTACATTGTTTGAATACCTTACATTTATAGTAATGGTCAGTTTGGTTTCAGAAGCATAACCATCTGCCTGAGTAGCCATAGGAGTAAGATCATAACCAACAATTTCTCCCTCAAGGTTCAGATCGCCATCCCTGGTCAGGAGTTTTAGCTTGGTGTTTCTTATGTAATAATCCTTAAGTCCTTCTGTAAATTTCTGTGAAAGAGGAGGATAAACCAGACTAGCCTGATTGGGAAAGTCTATAACAGTAAGAGTCTTAATCTTGTTGTAATCAATAGATGCACCATTCAATTTGTACTGGATAGAACATCCTGAAAAAATTAAAATAAGGCCTGATAATAAAAAAAAGATTTTCCTGTACATATATCATTCAAGATTATATTCCTTTATTTTACGGTAAAGCGTCCTCTCTGATATATTGAGATCAGAAGCTGCATTCTTACGTTTACCGCCATTTCTTTCAAGAGCTTTTTTGATAGCTTCTTTTTCCATTTCTTCGAGTGAGAATGACTCCTCTACATATTCTTCAGTATCCTGAATATTGTGAGTATTTACAGGTCTGATATCTCTTTGAGGTATATCAGGAGTATAAATATTAGTCAGACTGCTGAAATCACTATCATGAACTACAGGTTTCTCCCCGTTTTTCTTCATAATGTCATTAACAAGCAATTTCAGTTCATTCATATCCTTTTTCATATCAAACAATACCTGATACAATATTTCTCTTTCACTGGAGAAAGACTTGCTTTCAGCTGCATTGTTGCCTCGATAAAGCATAGGATATTTTTCGAAATTATAATCCGGAAGATAGTTCTGCAGGACAGCTGAAGTGATTTCTCTTTGCTGTTCGATAATAGAAATTTGCTCAGTAATATTTTTCAGTTGCCTTACATTACCGGGCCATCTGTATGAAACCAGCATTGATTTGGCATCCTCTGTCAATTGAATCACAGGCATACGGTATTTCGCTGCAAAGTCCGTGGCAAATTTCCTGAAAAGCCTCAATATATCATCAGCCCTGTCTCTCAAAGGAGGTACAACAATAGGAACAGTATTTAACCTGTAGTAAAGGTCTTCCCTGAAATGATTATTGTTTATAGCTTCGATTATATTCATATTTGTTGCAGCAACAATACGGACATTAGTCTTCATAATCTTTGATGAACCCACACGAATAAACTCACCCGATTCAAGTACCCTTAGCAATCTTGCCTGAGTTGACATAGGAAGCTCACCCACTTCGTCCAGAAATATAGTACCACCATCAGCAACCTCAAAATACCCTTTTCTGTCTGCTAAAGCACCTGTAAAACTACCCTTTTCATGACCAAACAGTTCAGAATCAATTGTACCTTCAGGTATTGCACCACAATTGACAGCGATGTACTGTCCGTGTTTCCTGTGACTGAACTGATGAATGATCTGGGGAAAGCTCTCCTTTCCTACTCCGCTTTCTCCGGTTATCAATACTGATAAATCAGTCGGAGCAACCTGTACAGCAATATCGATAGCCCTGTTGAGATCAGGAGCATTACCAATAATGGAAAACCTTTGTTTAACTGATTGTAAATCCATTTATTCTAATTATTCTTCAGCAAATTCGGGTAAATCAGATAAATCGCCATTCTGAACAATGTTTTGTTTTCTAAGCGGATTCTTTATCATTTCGTCATACATCTGCCTGTTTTTATAAATATCACAAGCCATATAAAATGCATTTCTGAAGGATTCTTCACAAGCAACATTCTGTCCGGCCAGAGAGTAAGCTGTGCCGTGAGCAGGAGAAGTCCTTATAACCGGAAGGCCTGCGGTATAATTAACGCCACTTTCCATACTTAACGTTTTAAAAGGTATCATGCCCTGATCATGATACATAGCCAATATGCCATGATATTTTAAATATTCAGAAGAGCCAAAAAGACCATCTGCAGGAATAGGTCCGAAGCAGGTAATCCTGTTATCCTGAGCCCTTTTAACGGCTTCTGCTATAATATCAATATCTTCTTTACCAATCAGACCATTATCTCCTGCATGAGGATTGAGACCTAATACAGCAATTCTCGGATTCTGGATTCTGAAATCTGTCATCAAAGACTTATTGAAAATCTTAATCTTATTATAAAGACTCTGTACATCCAGAGATGAAGCAATCTGCGATACAGGTATATGTCCTGTTGCTATTGCAACTCTTAAGACAGGGCTTGCCATAATCATAAGAGCTTCTTTACCGTTACCGACACTGGACTGAAGATACTCAGTATGTCCCGGGAAATGAAACTCTTCAGACTGAATATTGTATTTGTTTATAGGAGCAGTGACCAGAACATCAATAAGACCTTCCTTCAAATCTTTAACAGCTCTTTCCAAAGCCTGATATGACGCTTTACCTGCTATCTCTGTTGAATGCGACAGCTCAACCCTTACATCATCATCATTACAATTTATAATCCCTATTTTACCGACTGCAGCTTCTTTGGCTGAGTTTATAATATTTAATCCTATTGTATTAAGCTCCAGTGCTTTCTTGTGATATGCAGCAACTTTTGGTGAACCATAAATTACTACAGCCTGATCTTCGTAAACTCTTGGATCGGAAAAGGCCTTTAAAATCACCTCATAACCAATACCATTTATATCTCCCTGGGTAACACCCACTTTTAAGAAATTATCTTCCATTTTTGAATAATATACATTATTTATTTAAATCATGCATCGACAAAATCCACTTAGTACAAAGCATGACAATATTACCGCAAGATACATAAAAAATAGGTATAGCCTGACAAAATAGCAAATTTTAATTACAATTTTGAAACCTTAGCAGATAACAAACCACAAGCAGCCTGAATATCTTCTCCTCTTGATTTTCTTATAGTAGTGTTTAATCCCCTACTGTTCAGATAGTTTGCAAAATCAATTAAAACTTTTTCATCAGGACTAACAAACTGAGAGTCGGGAATAGTATGAAACCTGATCAGATTTACCCTGCATTCAAGACCTTTCAACAGAGAAATCAGCTTGTCAGCGTGCAATTTGGAATCATTCAAACCCTTAAACATGATATACTCAAAAGAAAGACGTCTCTGCCCGCTAAAATCATAAGTTTTCAGAAGCTGAATAATCTTATCGGCAGGCCAGGCTTTTTCTGAAGGCATCCAGGATTGCCTTTGAGAAGAAATCGCAGTATGAAGACTGACAGCAAGGTGGCACTTACTTTCATCAAGAAACCTTTTCATATTTGGAATATGACCTATAGTAGAAACAGTAATTCTTTTAGGACTCCAGGCAAGACCATAATCGGAAGTCAGAACATCAAGCGCGCAGAGGACTTCATCAATATTATCCATTGGCTCACCCATGCCCATAAAAACAACATTTGAAATATCTTTTGATTCAGATACAGAAAAAATCTGATTAAGTATCTCCCATGACTTAAGACTAGTGAAGAAACCCATACGTCCTGTCATGCAAAACTCACAACCCATCTTACAACCTGACTGCGAAGAAACACAAAGTGTTACCCTGTCATTATCAGGAATCATTACAGTTTCGATGAGGAAGCCACCCTCAGTCCTGAATAGATATTTTTTTGTACCGTCAGATGACTCAGAGACCTGTACAGGATCAGACTTATAAATAACCGCGTTTTCTTTCAGAAATGACCTAGAGGTCTTTGATAAATTAAGCATCTGGTCAAAATCAAAAACCCTTTTGTCGTAGATCCAGTCAAGCATCTGTTTAGCAACAAAAGAAGGCAATCCATTAGCCGAGACCCATTCCTTCAGTTCACTTGGTTTCTTACCGATTATTTGGTACTTCTCCATATTTTTTAAAGACAAAAAACGGGATGAAACCATCCCGTTTAAATTGTTATATTAATAAGTGCCGGTTTCCCCGGGATTAATCAATAGAATCTTATTCTGTTATCAACAACCTTGGAAGCATCTTTCACAGCTTCAAAAGACTGATACATCAACCTGTACATGTTGTTTGAGTTGAGACCTGCCATTTCAGCCTTAGGATCAAATTTCTCCTGACTTCTGGTCTTGTTTACGATGTTGTAAACATAAACACCATTTTTACCTTTCAAAGGTTTTGAAATCTTGCCGGGTTCTGATTTTACCAAAGCAGCAAGCAAAGCAGGTTCGTCACCAAGTCCTGTTATCCTCTGCAATGAGAAATTGACATATTTTGCTGTGTCAACTTTAGCTCCTTCAGAAGCAGCAAGTTCCTGCAAAGATGTAATGTTTTTTGATGACAGTTTGCTGATAATCTTTTCAGCTTTCTTTTCATTGATAAGTTCAGCCATAAGTAAAGGTTTAACTTCTTCCACAGTCTGATAGTCACCATCACTGATGCCTGTAACACCTACAACCACCAATTGGTTTTCAGTGTTTTCAAGGACACTTGAAATTGTGTTTTTATCATTTTCATAAACGAAACGGACAGCCTGACGCATCTGAGGAATTTCTCCTAAAGTAAGGTCATTCTTACGAACATACTGAGCTGTCAGCACCTCATAATTTTCTTTTGCTGCCTTAGCAAAGAAATCTTCAGCATTCTGATTTTCAGCAACAATCTTATTCAAAGCATTGTATGTATCACCATAAGTTTTTGAACTTGGAGTAACCTTAAGAGAAATCAAAGCAAGGTTTGATTTTTTGACCGGCTGGCTCTTAGCTGTAACTTCTATAACTGAAACACCATATTTAGTCTTTACAGAAAATACAGAATTCACGGAAGCATTAAAACAAGCTCTTACAAAATCCTTACCCATCTGCATTGCATCGAGTTCACGGAACCAACCCATATCTGTACCGTTAGAATTAAGAGAATGTTTAGCAGCTACAGCAGCAAAATCAGCGCCACCTTTAAGTACATTGATGATACTGTCAGCTTTAGCCTGATTTTCAACCACAATCTGACGAGCCTTTACAGAGTCAGGAGCAACTGTGGTAGAAATTATTTTTGCCATTCTGTAAACATCATCTTTAAAAGCAGGTTGCATGAAAGCGCCGGCACCATTGCTGTTAAGAAAGTCCTTAACTTCTGCAGGATACAGACTGTTTGCAATGTAGCAATCAGTATAAGCGTCATCTGAATTAGCGTTTGCAAATGCACCCGGATCAGTTGAAGTTTCAAAATCAGCCTTCAGCGACATAATCTTTTCTTCTACAGCCTTGTAGTCTTCCTGACTTGCTTTAACGTCAACAACAACATATTTTGCAGAACGATAAGGTTTTTGTTTAAACCTTTCGATTTCGGCAGAATATTTGTTTTTCAAATCTCTGCTGCTTACTTCAAACAATGAATCAGGTTCTGAAGAATATGGTTTCACAACATATGCGAAATCAACATTTTCACTTCTGTCATTGAAACTGCATTCAGCATCTACAGAGTTTGCTCTTACAGCGTTTGTAAGCAATGCGTTGATTTTTTCTTCAAGACGGGTATATTTCAGATTGTTTTCCCAGAATAACCAGTATGATTTAAGTTGTTTGATCTGATCCTGTGATTCCTGAGGATATTTTGAAAGATCATCACTTTGAATCGTCTGAAGGAAATTCATCATAACAGTCCTGTCAAAAACACCTGTCTGAGGATTTTTAAATATTGGAAGCTGTTGTATGATAGGGTGAATGTTTTCACCATTAATCATATTGAAAACTTCTTTTCCTGTTACTGCTACGCCCAGCTTTTCTGCTTGTTCATCAAGCAGACGTTCACGAACTATAGTTTCGAATACTGATTCACGTAATTGTCCGGCCATGGCATCATCAATGTTAGTCTGACCAGTCTGAATCTTGTAAACTTCCTGTAATTCAAGGATTCTGGCTTCGTACTCCTTGTAATCAAGGGATGAGCCACCGATTTCAGCTATTTTCTGTTGAGACTGACGGAATAGTGAAGATCCTGAGTTCAGGAAGTCTCCAATGATGAACGCAAACAAAGCCAGACCAATTATTACAGTAAGTAGTACAGCTTTGTTTCTAATTTTCTGTAAGGTTGCCATAGAAAGATTTATGTTAAAGTTTTAATTTGTAAACAGATAAAATTTCAGCCTGCGAATATACAAAAATTTGTTTAATTAGTTAAATAAAGTGTGTTTTTATAAACTACATTACAACCTTTAAACCATTTGGATTCGAAGCTTGCTGAGCAGACGGATCCATACTAATGGAGTCAGGTCTTTCAGCATCAAGATCAATAGGTCCGCTCGGTTTCATTATATGGTATTTAGTAAATGTCTGATTAGATTCGAAACCATAGCCGGACAAAATATAATCCTTTTGTTCAATCCTGATAAATGAGTCAGAATACATCTTTTGAGATCTCTGATCCCAGTAAAGCAACTGAGTTTCAAACAAATCACCCTTTAAATTAATGAATCTGACGTTCTTTTTAAACACCCATAGCTTTTTGTAGATATCGTATCTGGCAGTATCGCAATCCATGGAAGATGCAACTAACATGCTGTCATTAAACATCTCAAAATGAAACTTTTGCGGAAAATACCAATACGGCTCTTTAGCCTTATCGTAAATAATCCATTTTTTTGTATATATCTTGTAACGAATCTTACCCGAATCAGAAATCAGTGTAGTAGTGGAATCCGTAAACATGCCTGAAACCTTGCTTCTGTCCTCAAAGGATTTGACAAAAGTTTTATCCTCCTTTGAGCAGGCAGCTGTCAAAAAAAGCAAGAGAGTCACAATAAATGCAGCTCTCAGACCGGGATTAATATGTAAATAGAAATTCTTCAACTCAAAAAAATATGCGGTTCATCAAAGTTTACGTTTAAAGAACCATAATTCACTGAAAGATACGCCAACAGAAAGTTTGTAATAGTTTTCATCAATGAATGAAGCTGCAGGGACCAGCACTTTACCGGCTTCAAATGCTATATTCAATGAAGATCTCAGACCTCTCAAAGGCAGACCGACTCCTAAAGTTACACCAATATTTTTCAGGTCACCCTGAGAATATTTCATATATGAGTCAGAATAATACATACCAAAGCGGTATTTAATAGCCTGATAATAATGATTTGAAAGTAGTTTAGGCAGATACTCGGCACCAACAGATATACGGGTATCATTATTAAGTGTATCACTTGACCCGTAGAATAAAGCATCACTCCACAACTGCTGTTTGTAATCTATTCCTATTGTCAGTCTGTTGTCATAAGTCCACGATAAACCTGCACCAAGTGTACGGGGAAACTCAAATTTCGAGGAAGTTGATCTCGCGATAGTATCAGTAGTGATATCATATTTGTAAACTTCATTGTTTACAGGAGATTTTTCTGAAAAGACCGCTCCTATTGAAAAACGGTTCTTTTTGCCTATCATTTGTTCATACTGAAGTCCGAATTCAAGCGAACTGTTATTTAAATACCAGTATTCAGTAGGATTCTTTGACTTGAAAGCATCGTCATCAAAAACTACTGTACTTGCCTGAGTAATAGTACCATAAGTATATTTATAACTGACACCTAAAGAAAGTTTATTCCATAAAGCAACAGAAGTACCGATAAAAGCTGTATTCAGACCACCTGAGCCGGCATACGCTTCAGTATAGCCAATACCGTTTGAAAGCTCTCTGTCTGTGCTGTATGAATAACCGACTTTTGAATAAGGCACAAGTCCGAAAGCCAGACCCCAGTATTTCTTGAGAGGAACTTTCATGGCAACATAATCAAGGTAACCGTTGGGATTCACCTGAATGTTTGTGTTTTCTTTAAAAGTCGAAAACTGACCCGATACACCGAAGTCAAACAACATAGTCATGGTATCCAGTGAGGAAAATGAAGCAGGATTGGAATAATTAATCATGTTCCTCTCTCTTAGCCCTATACCAATGCCTCCCATTGATCTGTTTTTACCGATTGAAGGATTTTCCAACAAGCCGAAACCATTACGGCTGTAAGGTGAATTCGTGTTTTGAGCCACCAATATTGTTGAAGAAATAAGCAGTAAAGTTACCGCTGCCAGAATTTTATTTTTGATCGACATTGTAATTCAGGATCTTGTTCAAACCGATAAGTACCAAATTTCCGGACACAAAGATGCCATTTTTTAGTTTCTCTGCAAAATAAATCAGGTCACCGCCTGTTAAAAAAGCGAAAAGACCGGTAAACTTTTCTTTATATTGGTCAAAATAACCATTTACCTCATGTACAATCCCCTGCATCACTCCTGCCCTTATCGCTTTTTCAGTGTTTCTGCCAAAGGTTTCAAAATCTGCTTTTGCAGAAACCTCAGGCAATCTGCCGGTAAATTCATGCAAAGCCTTAAGTCTGAGATTGAGTCCGGGAGCAATATTGCCACCTTCGTAAACCCCTTCTTTACTGACTATATCATAAGTAATCGCAGTACCCATGTCAATAACCAGACAGTCTTTGCCCGGCTGAATGCACCATGCTCCCACTGCTGCGGCTATTCTGTCCATGCCCAGGGTTTCAGGGGTTTCATAAGCATTTTTAATGGGTAACGGTGTACCGGAGTTTAACTCCAGAATATAAGGTATTTTGGCTTTCAGGATTGTCAATATCTCTTCATCAAAAGTTGTAACCGACGAAATGATGCATGCTTCGGGTTTGTACTTATTAAGCACTCTGTCAAGACATTCCTTATCTCCTGCCGGTGAAACCAGGAGCTCTACAGGCTCCAGATCCTTACCAAAAACAGCAAGCTTGCACAATGTGTTGCCTTTGTCAATTACTATATTCATTTGCCGGGATTAAATGGTTTCACGAAAGTACATAATAAGCCCGTAAATTTTAATACAGAAGCCGGACATTTTGTAAAATAATCACAGGAGTGGATCAATTAATCGCAGGAGTTGATCAGTTCAGCACGCTGAATTAATAAAAAGACCCACGACAGTTTGTCAAAAGACCCACGACAATTCACCAAAAGTCACACGATAATTTACCAAAAGACCCACGACAGTTACTTAACCTGATAATAACGTTGACGTTTGCTGTGCTTATTACTAAAAAAGTTGACAGTTTCAGGCCTTATTCCTAAGTCAGGTTTACGCTTCAAATGATTATTACTAAAAAGGGTTTACAAAATCCCATAATAACAAAAGAGCATCTCTCCGGTTTTCACCTTTGGGATGCTCTTTATTTAATTAAAATGAGTATTGCAACAAAAAACTCCGGTATTAATACCCTGGATTCTGCCAGGCAGCCTTTTGTTCATCAGTGAGAATCGAGCCATCTTCATTTACTAATCCATCAATAAACGATTGTGGTATCGCTCTAAGAAGATGTTTTTCCTGAATGAAAGGAGCAGCCACTTCATTAAAGGCTTTTGCACGCGTAACCAGAGTTTTTGTTCTACTAAGGTCTTCCCATCTAACAAACTCGCCATTCAATTCTCGTGTGCGTTCATTTAGAATAAAGTTAATCATACGATCTTTATCTCCTGATACACCAAGTTTTGTAAGAATTGCTTCATCCTCAGCAGGTAAACTAGTGTAACTGGAAACACTCATATTTGAAGCATCAATAGTTTTTGGTATACCAGTTGACAGATAATAACTACTTTTCTTACTAAAACCTTTATAATAAGTTTTATTTGCAGCATCAGCAAAAAGAGCATTACTTTCAAACGCAGCAGTACCATCCGTATAGTCCTCACGATCCTCACCAGCCTTCCACGCAGCCCTGTTACGCAAAATATTAATCACACTAATAGCCTCGTTATATTTTGCCTGGCGTACCAAAGCTTCAGCCTTAATCAAATACGTCTCACCAGTGCGAGCCATAATAACATCACGGTAAGAATCACCTTTTTCAGCTGAACGAGATCCATCTTCTGCTTTACTCAATCCACAAAAAACATTAGTTGTTGTTTTGGTTAGATTGTAAGTATCCATAGTGTACTTACCGTTTTCATACAGTGCAAAAGCATTTGGAACGTCTTTTCCGGTTTCCGGATTAACAAATGTACTTACACCATTCTTACCAAACTTACCTTTTGCGTTGTTATCAAAACGAGCATCTGTGGGTTTATTGAGAATAAACAAAATTGCGACATCTCCTACAGCAGTATTATAAGCTGCATTGGTTCCGGGATTCTTTGTAGCATTCGTCTGATTAGCATTGTAAATCGTTTTAAAGGACTTCCAGAGTCTTGAGTCATTAACATTATCATATGTTGAATAATTATACTCTGTAGGTCTACAACGTTGGAAATCCAAACCTACAAATGCACCACGTTTAACCCATCCGCTAAAATTAGAAAATTGAGGAGTAAAATATGAATAAATACGATTACCAAATCGCCCTACAGTAGTCTTATCGGCATTGTGCTGGCAAGACATTAATATTTCCGGATTCTTTTCTGCAGCACAATCAACTCCAGTCCATGCCCAAAGGTCACGGAAATTTGCAGCTAACGGACGCTTTGAAATGGTATAATCGCATAAAGTAATTATTCTCTCCAAATCAGCAGTTTTGTATTTTGAGTTCCACGTATCACATCTTTCAGAACAACGGAATAATAGTGCCTTCGCCAACATATGTGCTCCAAGCGGTTTCGTCCATGTTCCTTCTCCTCTCCATTCAGCTTCAGGAAGAAGTTCATATGCTTTTTCAAGATCCGCAATGACCTGGTTTAAGGTTTCTTCATCGCTAGATCTTTTAAAATTTCGTACTACACCTTCTACAGGCTCAAGTTGCAATACAACACCACCGTATTGAGCAAATAATCTGTAATAGTTATATCCACGGAGGAAGTAAGCTTCACCAAGGCATTTATTCTTAACATCTTCTGTTTTCACATAATCTGCATTTTTTATTACAAGATTTGCCGTACCAATGCCATAATACATCTGATCCCATAATTGACTTACGTTAGGACAGTTTTTATTTGCAGCTCCCATCGCTGTTGTAATAGCAGAAGCACCAAAACGCGCATCGTACTTATTCCAGGGCTCACTTGTCAAGTCACTACCATTAGTAAACTCATCGCAACCATATTGTGTGGTTGCATAAGCCCATTCATATCCATATAGCCAACGAGGATTAGCATAAAGAGCTGTAGCTAATGATTGTATGCCTTCGTCAGTTTTAAAATATTGCGTATTATATGAAGTTGTTAATTCCTCATCAAGAAATTCATCTCCACATGAGGTTATACTTGTCATAATAAAGATGACAAGAGCACCTATAATATAATTTTTAATGTTATTCATAATTAATCGTTTTTTTGAGACATTATTAGAATCCAAGTTCAAGACCAACAACCCAACCGCGATTAAATGTTGAACCTCCAAGATCCAAATCGATCCAGTCAATTGAAGAATATATAGTACCGAAGTTCTTTGCCTGAGCATATACCTTCAGATTATTCACACCAATAGTTTTACAAATTCTTGAAGGCAGATAATAGCCTAAAGAAACATTTCTAAGTTTCAGGAATGATGCGTCCCTGAATCCAAGTAAGCCAGAATACGGATCACCGCCTGATTGACTGTAAATTGGCTTCTGCCATTCAGCATCAGTATTTTCCGGTGTCCAATAATCAATTTGACGTTGTTGATACATACCTAACTGACCTTCACCTCCGGTCGAAATCATATAACCAAAACGACCATAAAGCGTGAACGCAAGTTCAAGATTTTTAAATGTAAAAGTATTGTTCAATCCTAAAGTCCAGGATGGCAACTGATTTCCTAATATTACACGATCTTCTGAATTAATCTTATAGTCTTGCTTTACATCAACAGGTTTAACCATACCAACCGAGAATGTATGACCATTGGCATTAAACTTATCCATTTCTTCTTTATCAGATTCCTGCCAAAGTCCATCGCTTTGTAAACCATAATAAACACTTATTGACTGACCAATAAACCATGTATTGTCTATCATATCCTGTTTACCATTAGCCAACATAACAATCTCATCCTTTTGATAAGCAGTGTTTACATTGATATTCCATGAAAAATCTTTTGTCTTGATTGGCAAAATATCCATTGAAATATCAATACCATGGTTTTTACTTTCACCTACGTTAGCCATTGTACGTGGATAACCTGTCAATGTTGGAATTACCATATCCATCAACAAATCAGTAGTTCGGGATTTGTAAACATCAATTGTTCCACTAATCCTTCCTTTTAATATACTGAAATCTAATCCAAGATTATATTGAGTTGTTGATTCCCATCCCAGATTTGGATTAGCAAGTGAAACTTGTGAAGATGTATAATATGGTTCATTTGTTGCATATGCCAGAGCATTAGCGACGCCTCCGAACGGAATATAAAAAGACTGAACCTGACCTATTGTTTGATAAGGTGACACAGATGAATTACCAGTAGTTCCGACTCCCAAACGCAGTTTCAATTGATCAAAAATATTTTGATCCTGCATGAAACTTTCCTGATCTATCCTCCAACCTAATGCCGCACTTGGGAAGAATGACCACTTATGATTTGGAGCCAACACTGAAGAACCATCATAACGACCTGATAATGTCAATAGATATCTGTCCTTTAATGAATAATTAACACGGCCCATATATGAAGCCATAGTTGATTCAGTTAATCCAGAACCCATAGAAGCCTTCGAATTGGCTGCAGTGATATCTACAGCGCCCATATTATTCCAAAGGTAACTGGCTTTAGGTACATTTTCCTCGCTCATACTTGCGGACTCAGCGTTATAACTTGAAGCACTCTGTAGTAAAGTCAAACCGATTTTATGATCTCCAAATTTCTTGTCATAAGTTACAATATTATCAAGTGTCCAGCTTAGTCTTCTGTTTAAAGCCAAACTTGCATAACTGGTACTACCCAATCTTACAGCAGAACTTTTGTCAATATAAATTCCCTGACGACGATTGCTAAAATCAGGGCCAAAATTCATGCGATATTTAAGACCATCCAAAGCTTTTGTCATTTTCCCAAAATCTACTCCAGCGTAAAAGCTTCCAAGAATACGTAAAAACTGACGACTATCGTTTGATTTACCGACCTCGTCAATAACCGTATATATACCTGAATTACTACCAGGATACATAATAACACTTCCATTATCATTGTATGGTTGAGCAATATTTAATATTTGTTTCGCTGCATCATATATTGATGTCGGTCCTGAGTTAGAAGATTGTCCGGTTCTTGAAAAGCCATAATCCTGCTGACTCAGAGAAGCAGTAATTGATCCACCCATATTAAACCATGGTTTTGGAGTAATATCAACAGACATCTTGGCATTATAACGTTCATAATTCTGGCCAATCTGAGTACCCTGATTATTGAGATATCCAAAAGAAATGTATGATTTCATATTCTGTGTACCTCCGCTAGCGCTCAAAGTATGTTCCTGAGTAATACCAGTTTGTTTAGCAAATTGAGTCCAGTCTGTATTAATGACTTTTGATCCATCCCATTGACCGTTACTCCAGCCACTTAAAACATTATCCAAGGTCTTGGTATCATCAAGTGCATTCGCAAAAATAATCCTGTCATTAGCCTCAGTAGGCTGGTTTCCCGGTGCATATTTTGTAGTATTTGAGTTATAATATGCCCAACGCCTCCAGGTTATGTAATCACTTGCACTCATTTGAGGAGCCAAATCCTGAATATTTTCAAAAGTAACAGTTCCAGCGTAATTTAAGCTGAAAGCACCACTTTTACCAGACTTCGTTGTAACAATAATTACTCCATTTGCACCTCTGGAACCATAGATAGCTGTAGCAGATGCATCTTTCAAAATATCAATTGACTCAATATCTCTTGGATTCAGGGTCTCAATACCTCCTGAAGCCAATGGAATACCGTCAACTACGTACAACGGATCATTCCCGGCATTTAATGAACGTTTACCTCTGATGTAAATCTTACCAACTTCTCCCGGTCGTTCGTTAGATGTTATATCTACACCGGCAGCTTTACCCTGTAATGCCTCAAATGCATTGTTTACAGGTCTTGTTGTTAATTTTTCAGCAGAAACATTAATTAATGCACCAGTTACATCACTCTTCTTCTGAGTACCATAACCGATTACAACTACTTCGTCCATTGCGCTGGCACCTTCTTTAAGTACAAAAGAGAATGTGCGTTGAGTACCCACTTTTACTTCCTGTGTTTCGAAACCAAGGAATGTAACCTGTAGAACCGAATTTTCGTTGGAAACTTCAAGATTAAATTTTCCGTCCTGATCAGCCGCGGTACCTTTTGAAGTACCTTTCTGAATGACAGAAGCACCAGGCAGTGGACCACCTGCTGCATCCCTGACGGTTCCGGATACTTTTACCTGGGCAAACATTGCCAACGGCAACATGAAACCCAACAAAAAAATCAGAATTTTTTTCATCAGCATTTTGATTTAAGGTTTATACTAGAGTTAAATATTAAAATAGTCATTATATGACAATAAAGGGTACAATAATATTGCACCAAAAATTAATCTATTCAATTATAAAAACAATAACTTCCAATAAGATAAGAAAAAAAATAGTCGTTTGATTTGTGAATTATCTGCATTTCTCTTTATTCCAATTTTGTAACAGATACTTATGGCTTCTCAGGATTAATTTAATTAATACAAATGTAATTGCTTACAGATTTTTTAATGCTATAAAATTTGGCATTAGATATTTGAAATTTGGCATATGTTTTAGAATCAGATATACAATAAGGGCGTCAAATGAGATAAAACTCAATGACGCCCTTATCAAAAAATTGATTAAATGATCAAAAAACTCCTGTTTCCTTAAACCATTGTTTCAATATTCCATACAAATGCTCTCACACCGGCTTCCGGGTTTCTCTGATCGAGCTTTTTAACATATTTCAGTAACTCTTCCACACGATCATCCTCCACCATCGTAATCGTGGCTGAATTCATTTCAGGCCATGTGTGTGTACCCATGCGGGGTTCTCCTTCGACTGAACCTCTGCCGTTTACCTGTTCCCATGTAGTAAAACCACGTATATTCAATCTGTCAAACAAATAATCGATACGTTCGGAATTTGTCTGGTTGTAAACAATAAATACTGCTTTCATATGTTATTTTTATTTTTTTACATTAAGGCCATATGGAACGCCGCATGCCAAAAATATCATAAGCTCGGACGTTTTGTTTAAGCATGCTCGTTTCATATGTTATAGGTTTTACTTATTTATCCATGAAAATAAAATGTTTGCGCACTTCCTTCTGTTTATCTCTCTCTCCGTGTCTCGCAAAAATTGAGTACAATACAGGTATCAGTATCATAGTCACAATTGTCGAAACCGTTAGACCACCAACTATGGTTACTCCAAGAGGAGCCCAGGTTTCAGAACCTTCACCAATACCAAGTGCCAGAGGCAACATACCAAGGATAGCTGTCAAAGCAGTCATAATAACCGGTTTCAAACGGGATTTTCCTGCAAGTGCAACGGCATCATTGACTTCATAGCCTCGGTCACGCATAAGATTTATAAAGTCCACGAGCACGACACCGTTTTTAACAACTATACCTACAAGCATAACAACACCGATAGCAGCAATCATACTCAGACTGGTTCCGGTCAGGAACAATCCCAGAGCAACACCGGTAAACGCGAACGGTATCGAGAACATGATGACAAACGGTTTTGAATAAGATTCAAACTGTGAAGCCATAACGATATAAACCAATACGATAACAGCAAGCAATAACAAACCGATATTGGCAAATGATTCCTGCTGATCTTCGTAGGTACCACCAATATGCATCATTACTCCTGAAGGTATATCAACGTCTTTGAGTTCAGCCTTAATGTTTTCAGCCATAGTTCCGAGAGGTACACCGACCGGGGTTATGGATATTTTCACAAGACGTTCACGACGTTTATGCTCGATATTCGGCGGAGTCCATAACTCCTTGACTTCACCCAACTCTTTCAGTTTTACTTTGCCTGCAGGTGTCGGAATCGTGATATCTTCGACGTCAGAAATTGAATTTCTGAAGTTTTCGGAATTTCTGACAACGATATCAAACTCATCACCGCTTTCTTTAAAATAACCAACAGTCGCACCATTAATCCTGTTTCTGACATATGTTGAAACCGTAGATGAATTCAGATTGTGCAACGCAAGCTTTTGTTTATTCAAAACAATCTTAAGCTCAGCTTTATCATCTTTACGGCTTACAGCAACGTCTCTTGCTCCGGGTATACCTGATACCTTCTGCTTAATAATGGATGCAAGAGCATTGGTTTTGTCAAAATCATAACCATAAATCTCGACATCCACAGTGCTGGTTCCGCCCATCATGCCGTTACCACCGGTCGTAACTGATGAATTGATAACTTCCGGCAGGCTGATAATATATTTACGTATCTGTTCAGATATTTCAACATCTGTCCTTTTTCTTTCTTCCAGTGGTTTCAGACTCATATTCAGGTTAATCAGGTTTGTTCCTGATTCAGTGAACATAGCAGCAATACTTGATTCATCATTTGAACCTGTCGAGCTTGAAAGCAAAGTAACTTCGGGCACATTGGCAAAAATGTATTCCTCAATCATTCTGGTCGTTTTCATGGTTTCTTCCACCCTGGTACCTGACTGAACCTGAATTGCAGCACTTAATCTGCTTTGGTCAGAGCTTGGCATAAAGTCGGTTCCGATAAATTTGAACAGGAACATCGATGAAATAAATATCGCGGTCGAAACCAGGATTACAGTTTTTTTATGTTTCAAAGCCCAGCGCAGAATACGTTCATACCAGTTTTCGAAACCTTCAAGCATTTTACCGATTGTACGGTCATACCAGGTATCCTTTTCATCTTCCTTAGCCTTAAGCAATTTAGATGAAAGCATAGGAGTAAGAGAAATAGCTGCAGCCATTGATGTTACAACAGTAATCGTAACGATCCATCCAAGTTCCTTGAACATCACACCCATCATACCCTGAATCATGGTCAATGGCAGGAACACAGCTACGATAACCAGAGTCGAAACCAAAACAGAAACCCAAACCTCATTCGTTGCATAAATTGCAGCCTCTCGTGGACTACTACCCCGCTTGATGTGCTTGGTTATATTCTCAAGCACCACAATCGCATCATCCACAACAAGCCCGATTGCAATAGAAAGTGATGATAGAGAAATGATATTCAGAGTACTGTCAGTAGCAAGCAGATAAATTGCAGCTACCAGCAACGAAACCGGTATTGTCAATGCAACAATCGCAGTCGCCCGCCAGCGGCCAATAAAGAATAATACGACAATAACAACAAATATCAATGCCAGCAAAAGAGTTTCTGACAAGTTACCAATAGCACTTCCGATAAATTCGGAGGAGTCATAGATCATATTAAACTTCACATCTGAAGGTAAACCCTTCTGGAGTTCTTCAAGATTTTTCTTTACTTCCTTACAAACATTAACAGAATTGGCACCAGACTGACGTGTAACCATCAATCTTACAGCATTATCCCTGTTGGCACGCTCTATAAGTGAAACATCTTTAATAGTATCGTTAACCTGAGCAACGTCTTTTACAAAGACAGATGCACCGTTAACAGTCCCGATTACAATATCTTTTATTTCATCACTTTCATTGAACTCGCCTTCTACACGTACCTGATAACTTTCCTTGCCAATCTTCATTGAGCCTGAAGGCATATTCATATTATTGGCAGCAATAGCGCTTGATACCTGCTCCAGAGTCATGCCTGTAGCGTCAAGTTTCTTCGGGTCAATATTAACGTAAACATATCTTTCAGGTGCACCCACCACAGATATAGATCCTATACCGTTTACACGCTTCAAAGGATTAGCAACTTTTTCTTCAAGCAATTTATCAAGACCCGGATAACTCTCTTTTGCAGTTACAGAGTACATCATGATAGGCATCATACTTGTGCTCAGCTTGAAAATCGCAGGTCTGCTACATCCGTCAGGCAGATAATCGTAAATCATATCTATCGCATCGCGTACATCATTAACGGCTTCGTCCAGCGGAGTACCCCAATCAAATTCCATCATTACCATAGACATATTGTCCTTGGATGTAGATGTTATCTCTTTCATGCCCTGAACACTGTTGAAAGCATCCTCGAGCCTCTTAGTCACATTAGTTTCTATTTCCTCAGCATTTGCTCCTGAATAAGTCGTCATGACAGTCACATAGGGTGGCTCCATTTCAGGATACTGGTCAATCGGCAACAGCGAAACGGAATACAACCCTGCCACAAGAATGGCCACAAAAATCATTATGGTTGTAATCGGTTTGTTTATCGAACTTTTATAAATACTCATTATTATGGTTATTATTCTGACACCCACGTATCAGAGATACGTGGTTTAGCCATTTTTATTTATTTGACTATGTTTAACTTATCTCCGTCCACAAGTCTTGCCTGACCGGCAACAACCAGTTGATCACCGGTGCTGATCGAATCACAGATTATCTCAACCTGGTCATCAAAACGCTGACCCAACTTAACATCATATCTGTCAGCTACACCATCTCTGTTTATGAAAACATATCTCTGGCTTGAACCCTGAAGTTTCAGTACTGACTGATAAGGCACAACCACAGCATTTGCATGACCCATAGAGAGAGTTACATTGCCGAACATACCCGGCTTAAGGGTTTCACCGGCATTAGGAATCCTTAATTCAACTTCAAAAGCACGTGTAGAAGGATTGATGGTTGGAGCAATATTGTAAACAGTAGCCGTAAATGTCTTGTCAGCATAAATATCTGATTTAACTGTGGCTTTCATACCTTTTTTGATTAAAGGGTAATATGATTCAGGCACGTTAATAAAAGTCTTCAATGTATTCATCTGAACCAAAGTCAAAATAGGCTGTGCACCAGTATACATCTCGCCGTCTTCATAGTTCTTAGCTGAAATCACACCTGAAAAAGGAGCTTTGATAGTTGTATTAGACTGAAGATATGACAAACTCTTTTTCTGAACATTAAGCTGAGCCAGCGTCTGGTCATAAACCTGCTGTGATATAGCACCTGTATTCTTCAAAGCTTCATAACGTTTGAAATCATTTTCAAGATTTTCAATCTGTATTTTTGCCTGTTGCAAGCTTGTCTGGTCCATAACGACAAGTACCTGACCTTTGCTTACCCTTGCACCTACTTCAACTTTGATTTTCTCAATCCTTCCCGGTGAAACCGGAACAAGATTTACTTCTTCGACAGCCATAAGATTAGCTGAAAAATCCAGCTCTCTGTCGATTTGCTTTGATGCAAGAGTCATTACCCTTACATTTTCAAGTTGGTCTTCGCTTTTAGTAATATCCTGTTTTTTCCCACCGGAACAAGAAGTGAAAACCGTCGCACCTGCCATAAGGGCAATCAAAACTACATTTAGTTGTTTCATTTGTAAATATTTATTTTTAACACCAAGGTCTGTTGTAATATCCTTGTCTGATTGATTATTAATATTTTTTATAATGTTCCCAGTAATTTCTGCAAAGCATCCTGAGAGCTTAGCAATGTCATTACTGAATTCACATAATTACTTTGTGCTTGTAGAAGATTGTTGTTGGCTGTTATAAGTTCAACACTTGAAGACAATCCCTGATCATATTTTTTAGTGATGTTTTCAAACACTCTTTGTGAAACCTCAATATTTTTTTTCTGAAGTTCAAAGCTTTCCTGAGCACTTTTAAGATTGTATTTCAACTGCTTTTCCTGTATCAACAACTGATCTTCAGCCTGTTCTTTATCAAGTTTTGATGATTCGAGAGCAAGTTTGGCCTTTTTGATATTTACATAATTTTTGCCGCTTGCAAACAATGGAAGACTTGCTGATACAACAACAGCATTTTTCATCGTGAAGTCAAAACCACTCTTCATCAGCAACTCATTGTGTTGAAATACACCGGTCAGCGTGGGAAGAATCGCGTATTTCGCTGATTTAAGTTGCTTCTCATTCAAATCAACATTCAACAAAGTTGTTTTCATGTCAATATTGTTGGTTACATCAAATGGTTTAAGCAATAAATCATACGAATTTGTTTTATTTGTCAGGTCCTCAAGTTTGCTTGTAAGAGTTATCTGATCACCGGCTTCAGCACCAATCAACAACCTTAATGAATTGTAAGCCATCTCGATATTTCTGTCTGTAGACTGAAGCGTGTTCTGAAGATTTGCCACAGTGATATCCATCTGGTCTGCATCAGTCTGCTGACCGATACCAACCTTAACTTTCATATTGGTGGCATTAGCCAGAACTTTCAGATTTTCAAGGTTCTTATTAAGAATGTCCCTGCTATATTCCAAAACCAGTATTGAGTAATATGTGGAACTTACACTTTGCTTAATTGAAAGCTCAGTTTGTTGAATTGCATTTAAGGACATTTGCCTTGCAATCTCGGCAAGCTGAGTGCCGACAATAATGTTCATATTAAGGATAGGCTGAGCTACCTGTATTGTCATTGTACTTGAAGGCGCCATAGGAATGACCTGTCCCATAATTTCCAGCTTGGTTCCCATATAGTTGTTATATGAAGCTGAAGCTGTTGCTGAAGGCATATAATTTGCGATTGCTGCCCATTTTGCTTTTTCAGATTGCTTGTAGGCAATCTCAGATTTCTGAATCATCCTGTTATGCTCCATGGCAT
>CAZCPI010000010.1:0-32859 GCA_964500535.1 uncultured Bacteroidales bacterium | reverse complement strand
CATAATCCATATTTATAAGGTTTTTGTATATAAACGATATATTAAAAAAGAAATAAATGAATATTATATTAACGAGATGTTTATATCTTTATGCACGAATAAAGTAATACCTCAGCACTTTGCATACAAACCGTTTTAGTGTAGTTAATTTGCTATTGTACATAATAAACGCTTTTAATTTGCAGACAAAGTTTTTGATATATGTAACTTATAAGTTACCTTTGAATTTGAAATGATTGATGAAAAAAATTCGTGAAATTGTTGCATATAAGGATTATTTTGAAGATTTTTTGACCAAACAACCTGTTAAGGTTCAGGACAAAATATTCAAAATACTTGAAGCAATTGAGACTTTAGAAAGAATCCCGACAAATTTTTTAAAATATGTAGTTGGGACAAATGGACTTTATAAGGCACGGATTCAATTGGCGACTGATATTTGGCGTATTTTCTGTTTCTTTGACGATGGAAGGTTGGTGATTTTATTGAATGGTTTTCAAAAAAAGACGCAGAAAACACCTAAGGGTGAAATTGAAAAGGCAATAGCTTTAATGAACGAATATTATGGAAACAAAAAGCAGCAATAAAAACGTTAAGTCCTGGATAGAGATAAAAGACCGTGTTTACGGAGAAAAAGGGACAGAAAGGCGAGATAATCTTGAAAGAGAAACTGAGTCATTTAAAGTTGGTCTTTTATTAAAGAAGGCTAGAGAGTCTCGAAACATGACCCAAGAAGAATTAGGAAAAATCATAGACAAAAAGAGAGAATATATTTCTCGTGTTGAAAATGATGGCAGCAATATCACTTTGAGCACACTTTTTGACATTGTTGAAAAAGGTCTTGGAGGTAAAGTACGGATCTCGATAGAAGTCTGAGGTTTTCTTTGCCAATATTAATAATGTCTCAACACATTAAAACTACATATTTAAAAAATAAACCAAATAATTACTTATAAATCAAATTATTTAATAATTTTAGGCACGAAAAATTCTATTTGAAATTGCACAGATTTTAGGAGTTAATCCAAAGGACTTAATAAAAGAAACAAAATGACAAGCATAGCACAAAGACAAGAATTGCAAGCTAAAATATGGAAAATTGCTAACGAAGTTCGTGGCTCAGTCGATGGTTGGGATTTTAAACAGTTTGTCCTAGGAACCCTTTTCTACCGGTTTATTAGTGAAAACTTCACCAATTACATTGAGGGAGGTGATGATAGCGTTGACTATGCTAATTACCCTGATGATAAAATCACGCCGGAAATAAAAGATGATGCCGTTAAAACAAAAGGGTATTTTATCTATCCCAGTCAGCTTTTTGTGAACGTTGCCAAAACAGCCAATACCAATCCCAATCTGAACACCGACTTAAAGGCTATTTTTGACGCTATTGAAAGTTCAGCAAATGGTTATCCATCTGAACCGGATATAAATGGTTTGTTTGCCGATTTTGACACAACAAGCACACGTCTTGGCAATACCGTTGAAAGCAAAAACACCCGTTTGGCAGCTGTTTTGAAAGGCGTTGAAGAACTGAGTTTTGGGAATTTCGAGAACAATCAAATAGACCTGTTTGGCGATGCTTATGAATTTTTAATTTCCAATTATGCCGCCAATGCAGGAAAATCCGGAGGTGAGTTTTTTACGCCACAGCATGTATCAAAGCTTATCGCACAGCTCGCCATGCATAAGCAAACCACTGTAAATAAGATCTATGACCCTGCAGCAGGATCGGGTTCTTTGCTTTTGCAGGCAAAAAAGCACTTTGAGAGTCATATAATTGAAGAAGGCTTCTATGGGCAAGAGGTAAACCACACCACTTATAACCTTGCACGTATGAACATGTTTTTGCACAACATCAACTACGACAAGTTCAATATTGCCCTTGGCGATACGCTTCGCAACCCACATTTTGGTGATGAAAAACCATTCGATGCCATTGTTTCAAATCCTCCCTATTCCATCAATTGGATAGGTAGCGACGACCCAACACTCATCAATGACGATCGTTTTGCCCCTGCCGGCGTATTGGCTCCTAAATCGAAAGCCGATTTTGCCTTTGTACTTCACGCGTTAAATTATCTTTCGGGTAAAGGTAGGGCAGCTATTGTTTGTTTCCCGGGTATTTTTTACCGTGGCGGCGCTGAACAAAAAATCAGAAAGTACCTGGTAGATAACAACTTTGTGGAGGCTGTTATTTCTTTAGCACCGAATCTTTTTTATGGTACTTCCATCGCCGTAAATATTCTGGTTCTATCAAAACACAAACCAGATACCAAAACCCAGTTTATCGATGCCAGTGGCGAGGATTTCTTCAAGAAAGCCACTAATAACAATGTGTTGGAAAACAAACACATTGACCGGATTATGAAAATCTTTGACCACAAAGAAGATGTGGACTATGTGGCAAAATCAATAGACAATAGCACAATTGCCGAGAACGATTATAACCTCTCTGTGAGTTCCTATGTGGATGCCAAAGACAACCGTGAGATAATAAACATAGCTGAATTGAACGAAGAAATTTCCCTAACCGTAGAGAAAATCAATAAACTGCGTGACGATATTGATGCGATAGTAATGGAGATTGAAGGAAACCGATAGTTATGAGTAAAAAGAAGGAAATAGAAAGTTTTGATAAACAACTAACCGACTGGAAAAAACTGTTCAACAAGGAGATTCCCGAGCGTGTTGGACTAGCTTTTTATACAAACGATAAAGGAGAGGTTGATATAGAGGTTTATATGGCTGATGACAATATGTGGATGAGCCAGCAGATAATGAGTCAGCTTTTTGGGGTTGAAGAACACACTATAACCTATCACATTCAGGAAATATATAAAAGTGGAGAACTTGACGACAATGCAACTACTCGAAAAATTCGAGTAGTTCGAAGCGAAGGCAAACGGCAAGTAAACCGTGAAATTCAGTTTTACAATCTTGATATGGTTATTTCTGTTGGCTACCGTGTTAATTCTATTAAGGCAACCCAGTTTAGGAAGTTTGCAACCCGGGTACTACATGAATATATTCAAAAGGGGTATGTGTTGAATGACGACCGATTTAAGCAGGGACGAAAATTTGACGATGAGTACTTCAAAGAGATGCTCGAACGCATTAGAGATATTCGTTTGAGCGAGCGTCGGTTGTATCTTCAAATTACAGATATATTTGCTCTTGCATCCGATTACGACAAGAACAACCCCATTGCCAAAGAGTTTTTTGCTTTTATACAAAACCAACTGCATTACGCAATAGCCGGAGGAACTGCTGCCGAAATAATTCACAGCCGGGTAGATGCAACAAAGCCACACATGGGATTAACCTCTTGGGCACATTCGCCCGAAGGGAAAATATACAAAACCGATGTTACCGTAGCAAAAAACTATCTGACTCAAAAAGAATTACAGCAGTTACGATTGGCTGTAAGTGCATTTTTAGATTTGGCACAAATGCGTGCCGAAAGGCAATTGCCAACCACCATGCAAGATTGGATTGGTTTCATGAGCCAATATCTCGATATGAACGCCTACCCTGTATTGCAAGGATTGGGCAAAGTGAGTAAAGAACAAGCCGATGAAAAAGCCTTGAACGAATATTCAAAATTTCGCTCCATACAAGACCACAACTACAAAAGTGATTTCGAGAAAATGTTTGAAGAGATAAACAATGAATAATATCGATAAACTCCTACAAGGCACAGAAGTGCAATGGAAAACACCAATAATTTGAACCCCAATGAGTGCACAATTACAAATCAACAGTAGCGAATACGGAAGTATTTTAAAACAAGCGGTGGAGCAGATAAGAAGTGCTCGAATAATTGTTGCCAAACAAATAAACAGTGCCACTCAATCGGTTTATTGGATTCTGGGTAAATTGCTTTTTGAAAAGCAGTTAGCCGAAGGTTATGGAAGTGCTGTTGTCAATCAGCTTTCTGTTGACCTAAAAAAAGAATTTCCTGACATGGGAGTTTCGCCACGCAATTTGTGGGATATGAAACGGTTTTATGAACGATACCATTTGGCCGATATAAAACTGCGACAGGCTGTCGCAGTTTTGCCGTGGGGTCACAATTTGCTATTAATAAATAAAGTACAATCGCTCGAAGCTGTGTGGTTTTACGCCAACGAAGCAGTTGCCAAAGGCTGGAGCAGGGATTGGCTGCTCAATGCCATAAAAATGGATAGCTTTGCTCATGCTCAAAAGCAAATTAAAACGCACAATTTTAACGAAACGCTACCTGCCTTTGATGCCGACTATGCCAACCAAGTGTTTAAAGACCGCTACAATTTTGGCTTTTTGGGTATTACCGAAAAAGTGAAGGAAATGGAGCTGGAAAAACGATTGGTTGAAAAAATTAAATCGTTCATTTTGGAACTGGGAAAAGGGTTTACGTTCATCGGTAACCAATACCGATTGGAATATAATAACAAAGAATATTTTGTTGATATGCTTTTTTTCCATCGGGGTTTGCGGAGCTTGATTGCTATAGAATTAAAAATTGGAAGTTTTAAGCCCGAATATGTAGGCAAAATGAATGCCTATCTTTCTTTGCTCGACAAATTGGAACGGGGCGAAACCGAAAACCAATCTATCGGAATCATTCTTTGTGCCGATAAAGACCATCTGGACGTGGAAATAGCCCTCCAAGACATCAACAAACCTATTGGAGTGGCTGAATACCAGCTTTTATTGCCAAAAGACCAATTGCAGGCTATGTTGGCAAACGAACTAAATTCTTTCAACTCATCCTATCCTGACAACAATGAATAATACACTACAATATATAGAAAAACTCCTGCAAGGCACAGAAGTGCAGTGGAAAACGCCGGGGGAGGTTTACAAGTTTCAATGTGGAACAGGAAATTCTATTCCAACATCAGGTGGCAAATATTCTGTTTATGGTAGTAATGGTGTTATAGGAATATATAGTTTAGATGAGTATCTTTGGTATTGAAGATCCTGATAATTACTTAATTCCAATAGGTTTATGTCAAAAAAGAAAGAAGAATCCCAGATGGTTGCTGAACTTCAGAAGCAGATCAGTCAATTGAAAGGATCTTTGGCCTATTCCAGGATGAAAAATGATGCTTTGGAGACCATGATCAACCTTGCCGAGAAAGAGTTCCGGATTCAAATTAGAAAAAAATCCGGCACCAAACAGTAGAAGCGCTGTATGTGGAGAACCCTCGATATTCGATGGCGTCTCTTTGTAAGTTTTGTAATTCAGGTATGGAGTATAAGACCGACAGTAAACCTTTTTAAATATAGGTCAATACAACGATTCAATCTTTTTGTATCTTTGAATCAAAATATTACTATGGATGGTAGCATAAAATATTGGATTGAACTTTCTGATTATGATTTAGAAACAGCTGAAGCCATGCTTTATAGCAAGAGATATCTATATGTAGGTTTTATGTGTCATCAAACAATTGAGAAAGCTTTTAAGGCATATTTTACTAAAATAAAATCAGAAACTGCTCCGTTTACACACAGCTTGTCATTTCTTGCAAAAAGAGGTGATTTTTATGACTCATTTTCAGAAGAACAAAAAGAATTCATTGACCAAGTTGAACCATTAAATATTGAAGCTCGTTATCCATCTCATAAAGAAAGACTATTGAAAAGCTTGACTGATTCTAAATGCATTGAAATTATTTATAAGACAAAAGAATTACAACAATGGATAAAAGAGAGGCTATAAAAAAAGTTAAGGCATACAGGCTTTTGTTGAATGAGTATTTCAAACTGGAAAAAGTCTATCTTTTTGGTTCTTATGCTAAAGGTAATTATCGGGAAGATAGCGACATTGATGTTGCTGTTGTTGTAAATCACATTGATGGTGATTATTTTTCTGTAAATCCTCTACTATGGAAGTTACGCAGGCAAGTTGATGACCGTATTGAGCCTATTTTGATTGAAAAGGATTTTGACGAAGCCAATTTTTTGGAAGAAGTTCAAAGATCCGGGATTGAAATATCTTAAAAACAATTAGTTCTATAAATTGGAATTTGACATTCTACCTTTGGTACCTTTTGGATATTTCAATAGATCAATTACGAAAATAACTACATCTGTTGATTCATTGATTTTAATTACACCGAATTCGGAGTAATTTTTCTTCCAACCCCACCAATTATTACAATCTTGATGTAATCATACTAAAAGGATTCAACCCATTGACCCAAACCTAATATGGAAATGTAAACTATCAGACCATTTTGTTGACGTCAGCAAAATGGTCTTAATTAGCTCTGGTGCAGCCAATGATGTTCCTGATTATAAAGTGGTGAAATTTGACCACTTTAAAACCCAAGCATGTATACAGCACTTTGTGTTGAGTGTTTCTGAGTGGATAGAAAAAATAAATGTAGTTGGAATTATTGTTAAGAAGGGGAAGTACAGCGGCACTTATGCGTATAAAGCTTATAACACAACATATAAAAAGCACTTTTGCTGAAGACAAATTAAACTAAGATTCAGTTAGTAAGAAATTCTTATGAACCACTGCATACGGCAAAAAATATGATATCAAATACTAAAATTTAAATATGATTATTTCGTTGGGCTATTGATCAAATCCAGAAACGCTAATATTTGTATTAATATACATTATTTAGCTGTTTTAAGGGTGGGTGAAAATTTGCTAAAAAAATCAGGTTGATGTTTTGGTGGAAAGTACATGATGCCTTTACCCGAACATGTTGATGTTTTGCTCCAAAGTACTTGATCTTCTCCCAAAAACACCCTGATGATTTTTGACTCAGTCTTTGCAGTTTTAGGTTTGGTTTTTAACAAACTGCAATTGAAGGCTTGTAGTGGGTGTCTGAGAGTAGTCTGTTTAAAAATTAATTATACATTGGCAGGAAATATCATATTCTCGGGAAGTTAGCATCGCATAAATATGTTCTATATTGCATATTCCTGCGATGTTGACTCCATGATCAATTGTAATTCCTAATAATGATATATATTGATGTGGTTTCACTCAAAAAAAGGATATTATCAAAACTTGCAATCATTTTTAGTTTTGATAATTTGTGTATCTTAGTGTAAACTTCTCCATAGTTAGGACTGAAATAATGCTCACTTTTCGTTAATATCTGATATTTTGAAAACAATTAGAAATATTATCGTTTTGCTGATTATTGCGGTTTCATTCGCAGGATGCAAATTGTTGGTTGCGACTACGACGAAGAACTGGAAAAAGACATTGATCAAATCCGGCAACGAACGATATGATTTGGATGTGAAGTTGAATTTATCCGGTGGATGCCCTCAGTCATCTTATTGGGTTTCACCGGATAGTGTTATAATCAAAAACGGTTTTTTGACCGAGGTCATTTGTTTATTGACTGATAGAACTGCAAGCCGGGTAGAATTCATCAATATGACTTTTCAGAAGGGCGTTAAGCTGGATATCAATTATTATCCAAAAAATAATCATGGCATGCGTGTCAATAATGATACTCTGCTTCAAAGGTTAGCTGACAGGATAAAGTTTACGATGATAAATGAATTAAAGAACAAGAGGGTTTACGATTTTTCGATTGCTGATACCTCAAAATTGTATAAACATATTGACTTGATTAACAGGGCAAGATCTATAAAACCAAATAAGACGATAGAGTTTTATGGAAGTACTCTAAACTATATATGCAGTGAGATTGAGAATTCAACACAACTCTTGATTGATTGTAAATCGGTTGATTCTAATAAATATCGACTGACGGTACCCGGGGATAGTCTCAGCCATATGATTACGTATTTTGATAAAGAATGTGGGATTAAGATGATTGGTGAAGAGAAGAAAACTGATATTTTGATAATCAGGTTTCAGGATAGAAAATAGACGGTACCCGGCTGGAAAAATGGCTGATGACCACCCGGCAAATACAGTCATGGAGGTTCTTTTTTTGCATAATGAGTCAAGTAGTTGTAAATGTAAATTCTTTTAAACGAGTACAATATGGATCACAAACTACAGATTGAAACAAGCAATGTTTTAAAAGCCGGCAAAGGTTTGGTTGGCTTCATGAAGGGTTTGAGGGCCTATTTTATGAAGAATTATCCGGTTGATTATGTGGTAGGTGATATTCGTAAAAGACATCATGGAAGTGATTGAATTCCGGTGATCGCATTCTAATAAATAAAACTCATACACGTTACAAAATAAATACTCTTTAATTATGGCGAATTCGCCATAATTAATTATCAGAAAATTTTAATGTTAATTAAGCACATATCTACCAAAACGTTCAAATAAATCAAAATATTCTGATTTTTTCGAACATTTTGATCAAAAGTATCGAAGAATGTTTGATTATTTGCTGCTTTCAAAGTGGGGTTCAAATCATGATAATGTAGTATGATATGCTTTGCAAATGCAAAGGATATAATTAAAAAAGGCTGTTATGCTTTGTATATGCAAAGGAATATTTATATTTGTAGTAACAAAATAAGACAAAATGTTACTACAGGCAATGACAAATGGTGAAATTCTGAATATGCTGGGAAACCGGCTCAGAGATTTTCGTCTTAAAGCGAACATTTCGCAGCGGGATGTAGCGGAAAAAACCGGTATAGGAGTGTCTTCTGTTAACAAGATTGAAAAAGGAGAACCGGTCAGTATGTATATTTTGATTTCTTATCTGCGTGCTCTGAAACTTTTGGATGGACTGGAAAATCTGGTTCCCCAGGAAGTTGCGGGGCCTTCAGATTTGCTAAGAGACGGAGGGCTTAAACGTCAGAAAGCCGGAAGGAAAAAGACTACATTACCCAAAAACTATTTTGAATGAAAACTCCGGTTGTCGAAGTATTGATGTGGGGGAAGCCAATCGGTCTGCTTTCATGGAACAACGAGCTGGAGATCGCAGTTTTTGAATACAATACTACTTTTTCCGGGTCGGGTATAGAGGTTTCACCGATAATGATGCCTCTGTCGCAAGATCGGAAGTATTATTTCACAACAAATAAAGGTAATTGCTTCAAAGGGCTGCCCGGATTAATGGCAGACAGTCTTCCGGATGATTTCGGAAGCCGTTTGATTGATGAATGGTATGCTGTCCACAGCGAAAATGGTCGTCCGACTCCTTTGGACAGGCTTTGTTACGTTGGTAAACGTGGTATGGGCGCACTTGAGTTTAAGCCTTCGACAAAAATAGATGAAAATACAATCTCTGATAAATTGTATATAAGCGAACTGACGGAGCTTGCAAGACAGGTGTTAAATGACAGGGAAGGGTTTCAGACTAAAATAAAAGAAGCGGATACCGGTGTCAGAGAGCTGTTGAAGATTGGAACTTCAGCGGGTGGAGCCAAACCAAAAGCTATCATAGCATATAATGAGAAGGCAGGAGATATTCGTAGTGGTCAGGTCGATACTCTCGAAGGATATGGATACTGGTTGGTTAAATTTGATGGGGTCGCAGAAAAACAAAAGATTAGAGAAAATCCCAAAGGGATAGGTTCCATTGAATATGCCTATTATCTTATGGCACTTGATTGCGATATATCAATGTCTGAATCCCGTTTAATGAATGATGGCGAATACCGACATTTTATGACCCGTAGATTTGACAGGACTACAACCGGCGAGAAACTTCATACTCAAACTTTGGCGGCATTAGCTCATTTTGACAGGGACTTGCCTCATTCTTATGAAGAAGCATTCTCGGTAATGCGTCTGATGGGGTTAAGCATAAAAGAACAAAAGGAGTTTTATACCAGAATGGTTTTTAATGTGATTGCCCGTAATAATGATGATCATACAAAGAATCATTCGTTTATAATGAATAAAAGTGGAGAGTGGCATCTTGCTCCTGCTTATGATTTATGTTATAACTATTCAGCTAGCAGCCATTGGATAAGTGTGCATCAGATGAGTCTTAACGGGAAGCGGGATGGTTTCACCGTTGAAGATCTGCTTTTAGTCGGTCAAAAAATGGAGATACCTGAACCACAAAGGATTATTGAGAAAGTTAACGATGTGGTTGCCAGCTGGGATGATTATGCAAAAAAAGCAGATGTTCCCGCAAAATATATTAAAACCATAAAAAAGAACTTGTGGTTATGTTTGTAAAGCAAATTGTTTTTTTTTAATGATTGAAACCATATATTTCCGGATATACACTATTAAATGAAACGACAGTGTTTAAAAGATTAAGTTTTCTCTTTTTGATATTCGGAGTTGCATTGTGTAGCTGCAAAAGAAGTAATGATATAAATTATCTGCCTTCTGCAAGTGCCTCTTATTATGGAGAAAATGTAAATATTCATTTGTCATGTGGGGATAATCTTGCAGGTACGTTGACAATTCCCAAAGTTAAAAATAAGAAATTTCCAGCTGTAATTTTGATTACAGGTAGTTCTGCTCATGATAGAGATAATTCAAGTCCAAATAAACCTGTTTCTGCTTACAGACCCTTTCGACAAATAGCTGATAAATTTTCTTCAAATGGGATAGCTGTTTTAAGAATAGATGATAGAGGTATTGGTGCTTCAAAAGGAGGAAACATTCGTAAAATGGCAACTAACGAGAGAGCTAATGACATAAGGGAGTGTCTTAAATTTCTAAAGGCAAGGATAGAAATTGATAGTACAAGAATTGGATTGATCGGATTAAGTGAAGGGGCTTCAATTGCACATATGATAGCCTTTAATGATTCTTCAATAAAGTTAATTATCTTGTTATCCGGCACTGGTTCTAAAGGTAAAGATATAATTAATTATCAGGTTAAAAATGGATTAATAGACAGTGATAATTTGCCGGGATTATTAAGAACAGATAAAAACCTTAATTATCTCTACAATTATGATCCGTTGATTACTGCAAGTAAGATTAAACAGCCAGTTTTAATTATAAATGGATCTTTAGATAAGAATGTCCCTCCCAATGATGGATATAAATTATCTGAGTCTATTAAAAGTAACGGGAACAAGGATGTTACTTTAAATATTCTGGTAAATTATAATCATCTTTTGTTAAATACAGATACTACTAATATATTTAAGGATAAGAATGCCAATAATAAGGTTCCTGAAGAAATACTAATGATGCTACTTAATTGGATAAAAAAGAGATTATAAAAGGAAAAGTAATCCAAGAAAGAATAATAAGTAATTTGATATTAGAAACTCATAAAGAAATGCCTGGTTTCTTTTGGTTGAGGATTTTGATAAAAAAAAGGCCATTGAATATGCTGAGAGGCTATATATGTGATATTACTACATGTAATAAATGAAATGTTAAAAAAGATTTCTAAAAGCGTAATGTATTGATTATAAAAGAGGTATTTGTATGGTGTTAAAATTAATAATATTTTCCTATTTGAGTTTTATATTTTAAAAAAAGTATGTACATTTGTCGTCAATTTATTTTTTATAATACGCATGCTTTTAAAATGTTCAGGGAAATATCTGATAATGAATCATATAATATTTAGATTGGTAATTTTTTTCTTAATTTTATTTCAACCGATAATTTTTAGTCAAAATACTGCAATAAAAAACAACTTAGTATATTCTGGATATACTATACCCAATGTTTCGCTTGAATTTAATATTAAAAACAATAAATCGTTAAGTATAGCAGGTGTATACAGACCTTTTCAATTTGATGAAAATCAGAAGTTTAAACTTTGGTCTGTGCAACCTGAATTAAGATTCTGGCCTTGCCGTACATTTTTTGGTCATTTTTGGGGTATAAATGCTCTTGCCGGACAGTTTAATGTAGGTGGCTATTCTAAATTCTCAGGAATAGATATAACCAAACTGGATATTTCAGATTACAGAGTTGAAGCTACGCATGCAGGTTTGGGTTTTACATACGGATATCACGCGATAATTACTAAAAGACTGGGATTTGAATTCACTTTTAGTGCCGGTTATTCGCGGATTTGGTATGAAAAATTCTACTGCATCAAGTGTGGAGAGAAAATTGATGAAGGAGTAAAGAATTATTTTGGGCCGACTAATGTTGGCTTGTCTTTGGTTTACTTAATTAATTAACCTTTTATCTTAATCCGGAGCATATGTTCAAACACAGTATATTTAAATTTGCTTTAGCAGCTATTATTTTTTCTGCATTTTTTTCACAAACTCTATCTTCACAATATCTGTACGAAGGGAAAATCAAAATATCTGACATCCGTACTGATAAGATTGCTGGTAAGTATATAGTTGCGTTTGTGATTGATTTTCAAAATATCTCGCTTAAGGATAATGAATATCTGTTGATTACTCCTTCTTTAAAAATACCAGGATATCAAAAAGGACTTAAAACGATAACGATTAACGGTAAAAGCCAACATAAATACTTTGAAAGGGTAAGGGCTTTGACTAAAGCTAGACCGGATTCAATAAACGACTCATATGTACTCAGATTTGAAAACAGGAAAAGATATAAAAATAAGTTATCATATGTTTCAGAGTTGCCTTATGTCAATGGAATAGAAGATTTTGATCTTTCTGTAAAAACAGAAGAGTGTGCATGTAACGGTAAAACTGCAAGAATTTTTGAGGATGATATGAATTTGAGGAAAACGGTTTCAGCTAGTATAGTTAATGTTAAGCCTTCGGTTTCGTCTGAAAAAGAAATCAATGATACTGAAACCAATCGCAACTTATTTATACCTGAACTTGTAAGAGCCGATTATACAATTTGGTATGCACCTGGTAAAACCACGGGAAATATTCCGGGGTTAGATGTTGACTCCGAATTATTTAAAAATACTATGAAGCTGGCAGGAGAGCTGGGATTGAAAAATGAAAAAGAATTAGTCGATTTGCTTTTAATGCTAAAAAAGAACAAAGTTGATTCTTTGAGTTTAAATAATTCTTTAAAAGTAAAATCTACTTTACCTACTAACAATACTAATGAAAGTATACCATTGGGGTCCGTGGAGACTAAAAAGAGTACTGAAACCCAAAAAACTGCCAGTTTATCAAAACCTCTGGTAACGGTCGAAAAAGATGATCTTATTTTGAAACAGGGTAATATCAGCATATTTAAGTCAGACACGGATAGTGGTTCAAAGTTTTTTGTGCAAGTTGGTGCTTTCCGCAAAAAAGCAAATGCTGAAAGAGTTTATAACAAAATGATTGAAATTTTCCCAAAGACAAGTATAAAGGTTGAGGATAACTATCACAAGGTCAGGATTGGCTATTATGATAGTGCAGATGAGGCGTTTGAGAGTATAAAAAGTGTTAGGTGGAATGATATTTACATCAACAATACGAAGTAAGAAAACAAACAAAATATAATTAATCAACTAATTAAAAAACCAACCAAAAATGAGATTATTGAAATTTTTAATGTCATTCGTTATTATTGCTCTTTCTTTATATTCATGTGTGGAAGAAGATAAAAATGATGAAAAAAACGCAATGCTCCAATTGACTATTAATGGAACATCAACAGGCACCGATACCCGTTCAGCAGGTACTCCTGCATCAGAAAACCAGATTAACAGGGTAGCTGTTGCTATTTTCAACAGTAATGGTAGTGTAAATGCTCTTACTGAATTTTCCGGTAGTACAACTGCTACAATCCAATGTACAGCTGAAACTAATTGTAAAGTCGTAGTGGTAGCTAATGCACCTGCAGGATTTTTTGCAGGATCTACAAGCAGAGCTGACTTTATGAGTAAGTTGCTTACTCTTGAATTGACCAATGACGGTGGTGCTCAATCTTCAACTTTATTACCTATGTCAGGCGAAAAAACAGTGACACTGACATCTGGATCTGTTGTAAATGAGACTGTTGAAATTTCAAGACTTGTTGCAAGAATCATAATTAACGGCATTAAAACTGATTTTGATCCGGCAGGCATTTATAAAGATGCGACTTTTAAGATAAACAGAGTCTTTTTGGTTAATGCTTTGTCAAGTTCGATAGCTGAAGTAGGTGATGCCAGTACAACTATGCCAGCAACTCCTTCCTTTATTCATGGTGGTACAGACAGTAATACTTCTCCATGGACCCCCGGTGTTAATTACCTGCTGAATGAAATCACAGAAACTGCTGTGGGCTCAGCTGCTTCGGGTAGCTATTCATTTACCAGTCCTTATTATTTTTACGCATTCGCGAATAATAATTCATCCAGTCCAACTATACTGTCTATTGGTGGTATGTTTGATCCGGACGGAGATGCTGGTATTCAACCTGCGCACCAGACTTACTATTCGATCGTAATTAATAAAACTCAACTAAATACTACAATTACTGAAGGAGGTTCTGTCATAACTGACGTTAGAACCGGTTCTCTTGCAAGAAATACTATTTATCAGTTAAAAGCTGTAATTAAGGCTGACGGAACAGACGATCCGTTGATTGTTGTTGATCCTGCCGATCTTAATCTGACAGTAAATGTAGCCGACTGGGCTCTGACTATTGATCAGACTGTAGTATTTGAATAAAGAGATCGCAGACTTCATAATATGATCTTCAGAACCAGGATATTTTTTTTGTTTTTTTTATCATCTCTTATACTGGCATTGTCCGGTTGTATAAGAGATGATAAAAGTAACTGTACCCTGTATACAGTTTTAGTCAAGGTTAAAGACACTAATGGCAGTGAGCTGCCTTTTTCAGTTCTTGACTCAACCAAGGTTTACTTATTTGATGATGATGGCCTTTCAAGGATATTTAAAGTTGATCAAAGTCAGAAATTTAAATTTGGTCATGTTACTGATGGAAATTTATCATTGGCTGCCTGGGGAAATATTTATAATGATAAAGTATCTGTTGTTTCAATTGTTAAAAACTGGTACAAGGATAATTTGATGGTTCTGTTAAAAAAAGAAGGGAAATATACGGTTTCACCACCTGAAATTTTTTATAGCGGTTATAACCGGGATGAAAACGGAGAATATAACCTGAGAAATGCTGGTATAAAAAATGATACTATAGAACTTTATTTAAGCAGAGTCCCGATGATTATGACAATTACATCAATAAGACCTGATTTTAAGTTCGGACCTGATACTACCGGTTACAGATACGAAGTAGCAGGACCCTATAATCAGATTAATACTTTTTGTAAATTTTCCGGGGACAGTTCATTGTATATGCCAAAAGCTGCATTTGATTCATATAAAAAATTTGTTAGTGAACCTTTTACACTATTGCCTCCGGAAGAAAATGGTTGTGTCACTATCAGAATTTATAGAAGAGAGAAGCTTTTGTATACTACTAATGTCGATACTCATGGGAATCCTTTAAGGGCAGCGTCCGGAGAAAGGCTTAATGTTGTTATCGATTTTCGAAAAATTAATATTGAGGTAAATCTTAAAATTACCGATTGGAATGTCGTTTCGCAGGAAACTGAATTCTGATCTATTCCCATTTATTAAATTGATATGAATATTTTAAGGATGTTCGTCCTTTTACTGTGGTCGGTATTATTTACCTCATGTATTTTTGATAATGAGGTATGCGACTGTGTAGGAACAGGAAAGGAAGTGCAAATTAAGCTTGATGTGAGTAGCCATGACTTAAATGGTGTTGAAACCAGGGCTTTCAGCGAAACCGCAGTTTCTGATTTGCATGTATTTATTTATGATTCCAATAATAAACTGGCCGGTCATAAATACAATCAGGGCAACTCTCTGACTATGACAACCAGATCAGGTAATGACTGCAGGATTTATGCTATAACCAATACCGGTAATCCTGCAATTTTTACCGGGTATGATATAAGTGATAGCATTAAACTAAAATCGTTTACTACCCCGGCAGCTACGTCTGTAAATAGTATAATAATAAACGATTGTTTATCAATGTCAGGAAGTAAGGGAAATGTTAATATTCTTGAGCAATCTACAGTACAACATGTATCAGATTTTGTTGTTTCCCGAATGGTGGCAAAGATTGTTTTGGATGTGAAATCATCTGCATCCAGCGTTGTTACAGGTTATTCCGTTAAAGATATGCCTGCTAAAAGTTATTATTTGCCAAGACCAAATATTCTGGAATCACAAGCAATTGATCTTCAGATTGGAGATGATGCAGTTGATATTTCTAATCCTTTGCACTGGTTTTCGACCGATGTTATTACTGCTCCATCTTCGGAGTTTGTTTCTACATTCTATATGTACGAAAACAGGAGAGGAGGCAGGGTAAGTATTTCCGGCACTACAGGTAATGAAAATCTGCAGTATGAAAAAAGCATTTATGCTCCGGAGAAATCTACTTATGTTGAATTCTATGTCAATGTAGGTGGTACAAATACTGTCTACAAATTATATTTAGGTGCTGATGCAACAAAAAACTATAATATTAAGCGTAATGCTACTTATACTTTTCATGTGATTTTCAACGTGAATGGCATGACTGTATCTAATGTAGATATCTCTGATTGGACTGACTCAACAGCCGGAGAAGTTATTAATTATTAATTGGGTCAGATAATAAAACGAAAATTTTAACCAACCAATAAACCAACAACTTACGATTATGAAAAAAGTTTTATTTTCTTTATCATTATTGACAGTCTTGCTGTCAGGATGCGTATGTGATGACAGCGAACTTTTCGGAATCGCTGATAAGAAAAAAATTGAAGAAGTAGGTACGCCACTTAATGTAACTGCTTCGATTAGTGATGGTAATAGTAATCTAAGAGCATTTGTTGATGCTTTTTCAAGTGGTCACGAAATGGGTGTATTCGCTATAGGCGGAGGTTCAGCAGAAACTAATGTGAAATTTACATATAATGGAACTACCTGGGCTGCATCTCCTGAACTTTACTTATTAAAAGATCCATCAAAAGTTTTAGCGTACTTTCCCTACAATTCGTCTCTCACAACACCAATCACTGAAGATTCTAAAATACCGGTAAGCATACCAGCAACGAACAGCTTCACATCAACTCAAATTGATTATTTGTGGGCAGCACCATTAACTGACGTCAAAAAGTTAACTCCATCGGCAAGTTTTACTTTTAAACATTCCCTGGCAAAAATTACATTTATTATAAATAAAGGAACAAATTTTCAGGGTACAGGTAGTTTGACAAATATTACACTTTCAAAAGGTGCACTGACTGGCTCGCCGGAGATGTATGTTAAAGATGGAGTAATAACTGGAGGAACACCCTCTCAAATATCATTAACTGGTACTGCAACGATAAATACTACAATCTATGCGATGGTAGCACCAACAGCGTCTTTAGCAAGCACAAATATTTCATTAACAGTTGACGGAAATACCTATAGTAGCACGTTACCAACAACAACTGTAACCGGTGTAACATCATGGGTAGCTGCATCTAATCATACTTATACTATAACAATTAGCGCAGGTCAAATGTTGATCACATCAGCAACTATAACAGCTTGGGCTACCGGAGGTAGTGAGGCGATTTCATACTAATTTCTTTAATTGTCGGGAAATTATTTAAAGTGTTTCCCGACAATAATTTTTTTAAAATCTTTAAATGAGACCATTTTTATATTCGTGCATATTATTTCTTTCGATTGTCTTCTCTGCCTGTGTTTTTGATAAAACAGGTATAGACGATATAGATAGTGCCGAGCTCAAAGTCCTTATAAATCTTGATCAGGGCGTGAGTATTCGTTCATCTATCATTGAAGGATCTGATGCAGCTCCTTTGTGGGGTAACGGAATTGGTCTCTTTGTACACGGTTCAAATTACTATTCACATCTTGATCAATATACGGGATCATTCGGATATAAAATATATCTCACGTCACCAGTTACTGTTTATTCGTTTTATCCATATAACGTAAACGTGTTGCCGTTAAAAGGTGCAAGCGCCAGTATGCCGATTACTGTACCGGTATCCGAACTTCCTTTTGATAGCTATCAGCTTGATTATATGTATGCCACCGCAAATCCTGCAGTGGTTTCAAAGCAAAGTCCAACGACGATATTAACTTTTCACCATGTTCTGTCAAGGGTCTCTTTTGTTATTAAGAAGGGGGCTAATTTTTTCGGAACAGGGACACTGACAAATTTCAGACTTGGAAGATCCTCAACCGGGAAATTTAAAACTATTACAACCGGCTCCATGAATATTTCCAATGGTAATCTTTCAGGTATGCTTAATACAGATTCATTGAAGTTTACCGGAAATAAAGCTATTAATATTTCAACCGGTTCATCAACTACTGTTGATGCATTGGTTTTGCCTATTGATCAGATAGATACATATAATTTTACAGCTAAAATGGTTATTGATGGTATTGAATATACGGCAGTATTTCCTGCTCCCGGTACAGTGACATCATGGGCTGCAAATACACATTATACGTATACTCTGACAGTTAATCCCGGTAACGTAAGCGTCGGGAGCGTTGTTTTGAATAACTGGACAACTCCCGTAAATACTAATGTGTCAGTCAACTGATCACGATATTAAAGATGAAAATTAATTTATATTCCATATTATTTTTACTTATAATCTTCTCTGGTTGTACAAACGATGAAGATATATTTCTTGATATCAAAGTTGGATTATCCCGGGGAGTTACTACCAGAGCTTTAGTTACTTCTGGTACTCAGCTAACTACAAATGGAGTAGGTGTTTTCCTTAATGGAACAGGTTATACACCTGCTGTTTCAAAATATACTACATCTTTTCAAACACCTTTATACTTAGGATCTAAAGCGAGTGTATATGGTTTCTACCCTTATACGACTACATTAACACTTACGAATGATGGCTCAAGTACTTTACCTGTTGTATTAAATACATCGTTTACAACTTTTAGTACTGATCAGACTGATTATATGTACGCAACTGCAAGTCCTGCAATTGTTTCAAGAGTCAGTCCATCTAGTGTACTGACATTTAACCATATTTTTGCAAGAGTCTCTTTTATTATAAACAGAGGTTCAACATTTGAAGGAACAGGTACATTGACGAGTTTTGTGTTAACCAGAGCGGCTGGTGGTTATTTTCAATCAATACTATCCGGTACTATGAAAATATCTGATGGTACGCTGACGGGACTTCAGAACACAGCTAATATTTCCGTTGCCGGAAGTAAAAGCCTGAATAGTGTAAGTGGCACTGACTACACATTGGATTTGCTTGTTGCTCCGGTTTCAAATCTGGACGTTTATAATTTGAGTCTTAGTTTAGTAATTGATAGTAAAACCTATACAATGAATTTTCCGACACCGGTAGCTGGAGCAACTTCCTGGGATAAAAACAAACATTATACATACACTATAACAGTTAACGGAAACGCTGTTACTATAAGCAGTGTAACTATAGAAGATTGGGGTACAGCTATTAATAAAGATGTTATACTAGATTGAAAATGAACAGATTTATAAAATATTTTTTATTTGTTTTAATACTGTCTGTTTTATTTTCCTGTGAACAAACAGTTTTTGATGATACAAAGGACGGTGTGCCTCTGAGTTTCTCAAATCTTACATTTGAGGATATTCAAACCAGAGCGACCCTTACTGATGGTAGTCTTGGAGTTTTTCGACTAGCTAGTTCAAGCTATACAAGTGCAAAGTCGAATGTAAGATATAATTATGTAAGCAGCTGGACTGCTGCTTCGACGCCTGTTTATCTGAACAAAAGTCAGGCGACATTAAATCTCTATTATCCATATAACGCTTCATATTCGAATTCAACAGCGATTCCTTTAACATCTCAAGTTCCTGGTACAAATCAGGCTAATGCTCTATGGTATTCGAGAATGACAGTGGCTTCTACGGATTTACCTCTTAATCTCTCTCTTAAGCAAGCGTACGCACGTATGACTTTTAATTTTACACACCTGGCATCTTATACCGGTAATTGTGCGATTTCAAATATAACGATATCAAATTCAGAGATAATCAGTACAGCAACTTTAAATATTGAAGATACAGACGGTTATCCATATACGGCTGGTACAAAAGGCTCAGTTAGTTTTAATCCGAATATATCTTCAATTGCATCAGGTGCTTCAGACGCCTCAGGGATTGTTCTGATGGTCCCTGTAGCCAGCCTTACAGGTAATATTACATTTTCAGTTACTATTGATGGAGTAGTAAAAACAGGTACATTATCCTCTACAAGTTTATCGTCACTTCTTGCCGGGAGTAATTATCAAATAAATATAAATATTGAGAAATTGGGCTTAACTTTAGTCGCAAATAGTTATTCGGGTTCCACAAATGGATCTCTTATTTCTGAAACTGCTAATTGCTACATTGTTGCACCTAATCAGTCAATTACTTTTCCTGTAAACGTAAAAGGTAATGGTTCAAATTCTACAATTGAAAGTGGTATTAGTTTAACTCATACAGCAGCTAGTGCTTCAATAACCTGGATAACTCCGGATTGTTCAATAGAATTGTCCTCTTTTAATGCTTCAAATCAAACTCTTACTATTACTGCAGGCAGTAATCCGGGTAATGCTTTGATTTCTGTAAGAGATGGTTCAAATGTTATATTATGGTCTTGGCATATTTGGGTAACTAATTACAATCCATACCTTAATTTGAACGGCTCAACGTACACATTTACCAACTCATGCGGTAAATCATTCACTTTTATGGATAGAAATTTGGGAGCGACGACAACTACTCTGCAGGGAAATCAAAATGACTTATATTATCAATTTGGAAGAAAAGATCCGATTCCGGGTACCGGGTATACGAATCCATCCAAAACTAATTTGGTTAAGTTCTCGATGGCATCTGTAATAAATGATCCAACAAAGATTATTTTGACAACCGGTGACTGGTGCTCAACAAATAGTGATGATTGGTGGCGGGGAATTGGAGGTACTGATTATATTCCCGGACCCAAGACTATTTATGATCCATGCCCGGCAGGATGGAGGGTCCCGTATTTTTCAAATTTTCCTGAATCTGCGATGTCTTATTCACCATGGGTTGGGCTAACAGTCGATAATGGAGTATTTAGCTCAGGTCAGGGCTGGACTTTTTCAAGCCCTTATAATGTGGGATTTTATCCGTTTTCCGGTGTTAGATCCAATACGGCGTTTGCTATTTATGATGTTGGAACTTCCGGTGCTTTTTGGACTTCGAATGTTTATTCAGCCACAATTGGATTTGGTCGATGTTTCCAAATAAAAAATAGTAATGATGTAACCCCTTCTGATGTTTATAACAGGTCAAATGGCTTGTCTGTGCGTTGTGTAAAAGAATAAAATAGAAAATGAAATTACTGAAATATTACATATTACTTTTATCCGGGATTTGCTTATTTTTTGGTTCCTGTAATGAATCATCTGAGTCTGATATAAAATATGGTGAACCAGTTAAGGTAGAATTAAAAATAGAGTTTAAGGACTATTCAAATATTGAAGTGCTAAAAGATTCAAAATCAGCCAAACTTAGAGCCGGAGTCGACCTGAGTAATATTTGGGTGCTTCAATTTGACAGTACATCATTACAATGTGATGCGGTTTATTATGCTGCCACTTTTAACACTTCTGATGATAAATTGAATCCCACACTGCTAACTGGTACAAATAAAGTTATTTACATTATTGCGAACGGGCCTGCAGAAGGTACAATATCAAAAACGACATATACATTATCTACTTTTAAGAATTCAGCAGACTTCGCATCAAGCATAACAGATGAAAGCAAAATCCCTTATTTAGGTAGAATCCAAGGTGGGACAACTATAAATTCATCAGGAAAGATTTCTTCACCGGGCACTGTTGCTTTATCAAGAATTGCTGCAAGAGTTGGGCTTAAGCTTTATTTTAATATAGATGGATATACTCTTGAATCTGTAAAAATGTACAATAAGCCTGTAAATATGTATTATTTAAATGGTTCCAGCACAACAATATTCCCGGCTACTCCATCTTCTTCAAATATCAATTCAACACCAGTTAATGCAGATATTATTCCATCTGATTTAAATAACGGAACTTATGTTTGGTTTACCGGTGAGAATAAAAGAGGCACAAATAACGCAATAACTACGTACACTGATAAAGATATTGATCACACACCATCCGGCTCTGTATACTGTTCATATATCAGGATACTGGCAAGAAAGGTTAGCTCAAGCAAGTATTATACATATGATTTGTTCCTTGGGACTAATGAAACAAAAGATTTTAACCTAAAAAGAAACTGGTATTATGAATATATTGTAAATCTGAAGGGTAACGAGTCAGTTCAGGATTACTGGGATTCTGTTGATGGCAGGATTAATAAATCGGTTGAAACCGCTAATTGCTATATGATTGCCCCAGGAAAATCATTAACTATACCTGTAAATATTAAAGGGAATGGTAATACAAGTACAATTGAAAGCGGGATTAATGTTAATCATACTGTTACATCAATGAGTATTTTCTGGCAAGCAGGACATGACCTGTTGACACTTTCTGATTTTAATGCGGTGAACCAAACAGTAAAGATTAATGCATCCAGCCAATCCGGTAATGCGGTTATCGCAGCATATAATGGAATTGATATAGTATGGTCATGGCATATATGGATCACTGATTATAACCCGAATTCCACCGGAACGATATATACTTTCACAAATTATTTAAATAATACTAACGTTTTTATGGATAGAAATCTGGGCGCAATGAGTACAACATATTCATCTGGCTCGGATGAATTGTATTATCAGTTCGGCAGAAAAGATCCTTTGTTGATTTCTACTGTTGGGAATTTTAACCCTAGCAACACCTCATCGTCAATGGCAAATTCAATAAAGAAACCTAGTACTTACTATTTTGCAGGAAATGGAAGCGATTGGTGCAGTACAGTAAGTGGTGAATGGTGGATGGGTATAGGTGGTAGTGAGACAACTCCCGGTAAAAAAACTATTTACGATCCTTGTCCTGCAGGATGGAGAGTTCCGCCCTTTACAAATGGTGGAACACCCTGGCAAAATGCTACACAATCAGCATTAACAAATGGTGTTGTGGTTTTATCAGGTTTAGGCAATTATGTCGCGAACGGGAAATACGATTATAGTTTCTCCAGTACCGGGTCGATGAATATTACTAGTAAAGGTTCTATGTCATATTGCTGGACAGCAAATAAATACTGGGGAGATAATTATTCTGGCAATACCCTGAATTTACCTTCAGGTAATTCTATTGTTAGACGTATAAACAGATCAAATGCCGTTCCTGTTCGCTGTGTAAAGGAATAATCAGATATTTGATAAAAAAAACAACAAATCCTCAGGTTTCGCATCTTTCATAATTACTTTTTTGCTTTTATCTAAAAGATACAGGGTAGGAATAGCTTTAAGGTCATATATCTCAAGATTTTTGACTTCGGCATCGTTGTTGTAAGTGTTAATCCAGTTTGAGGGCAGTTCGTCGTAATGTCTATCCCAAATGGATAAATCTTCATCCGTATAAACAGAGAGAAGATTTAATTTGCCAGATGAAATTAAACTATTAATAACCGGGCTTTCAGCCAACTTTTTACCGGTAATTTTACAATCTTCACATTCAGGGTTATGAAAATAGATTATGAGATATTCAGATCTTACGCTATACATCCTGATACTGGTGTTGTCAATATATGATATCTTAAAGTCTTCAGCTTTACTCCCGGTATTGTTTTTTGAACAAAGCTGAAATCTTTTTTTGTATTTATAATTTTCAGCCTCATTTTTGAAACCCATATTTATAGCTACCTTGAGGATTAATAAGTACCAGGCATCATTTCTGTAAGCAGAGTTAGGATCGTACAAATATTTGTCTCCAAGTTTTAAAAAATGGTGTAGTGTAAAAGAGTTTGAAGAAACTTTTTGAAGCAAAGTATTTATGCCAGATAATGCTTTTTCTTCTTCAATGTTACTGCATATATGGATAAAATCCACAAAAGCCTGCTCGGGCATTTGTGTTTTTAATAAAGCAGTGTCATTAAAATTATAATTATCCCAATAATGTGACATTACATAATCAGCTCGTAATGAAGGATCAGTAATAATATCTGGTATAACAGGAGCTTTGAAGACCGGATTACTTACGGTTTTAGTTGCTTCAGAAGTATCCTTGCCTGATTTATTACATGAAATTGTAAGGTTGCCGATTAACAGAAATATTATAAACCTCAGGTTCATAAGCCAATGATTTGAGCGCTGAGTGATAAAAGTGAATAACTATTTTCACTCAGAAATTATAAATGCGAGCCAACCAGTAAGTAGATTAACGCTGCAAGAGCTGCGCTGACAGGGATGGTTAGTATCCATGCAACCAGAAGTTTGCGGGTGACACCCCAGCGTACTGCAGACATTCTTTTTACAGCACCTACTCCGATTATAGAACCTGTGATAGTATGAGTGGTACTTACAGGTATTTTCAGGATATCAGTAAGATACAATGTTATTGCTCCGGCGGTTTCAGCAGCTACACCTTCAAGCGGAGTAACCTTGGTAATCTTAGAACCCATGGTCTTGACAATTTTCCAGCCACCGGTCATAGTACCCAAAGCGATAGCAGCAAAACAGGACAGAGGCACCCAGTCATGTATTTGATCAAAAGATTCAATACCCAACGGCAGACCCTGAGCATGTGCCGCTATCAAAGCTGCACCGATAATACCCATTACTTTTTGTGAGTCATTCAGTCCGAAACCGATAGCAAACAATGCAGATGATACCAACTGAAGTTTCTTGAATATTCTGTTAGTATGGTGCGGGTTGGCCTTTTTACAAATGTACTGGATAAGTATCGTCAATAAAGTGGAAATTGCCATACCTATAGCAGGAGCAAGGAAAATAAATGCGGCTATTACAATAATGGTTTCTAAATGAATTGCGCTGAAAGTGCCCGAACTCATTATCGCGGCACCGGCAAATCCGCCAATCAAAGTATGCGATGATGAAGAAGGTATTCCCAGCCACCATGTAGCCAGGTTCCATACAATGGCAGCAACCACACCCGAGAAAATTACAGGTAAAGTAACGAACTCAGGAATTACTGTTTTGCTTACAGTATTCGCGATACCAAACTCTCCAATAATATATTTGGCAATAAAAAAAGCCACCAGGTTAAAACTGGCAGCCCATAAAACAGCTCTGAAAGGAGTCAGAACTTTTGTTGAGACTATTGTAGCAATTGAATTGGCTGCATCGTGAAATCCGTTGACGTAGTCGAAAAAAAAGCACAATGCAATGATTGCAATTAGTAATGTCATTTCTATGGTTTTGTGTTATGCGTATTTGACAACTATAGTTTTAATAATTTTGCCAACATACTCAGCTACATCAGTCGCTTTTTCAAGCTCGTACATGATTTCTTTTTCCTTGATCAGTTCAATACCGTTTTTCTCTTTTTCAAAAAGATTAATGATGAAATGTTCATAAATATCATCAGCCTTATGCTCTATATCATGAAGGTTCGCACAGTATTCTTTGATTTTTTTTGAATCCTTTTTCAATACATCAAGTTCGTCTATAGCTTTACCGATATAAACAGCAGCTTCCTTAATCTGATCAGCCAGAGCCAATGCATCTTCAGGTAAACTTTTCGGATTATACAATACGATCCTTTTAGCACAACTGTTAATATAATCAGTTACATCATCAAGTCTGTTTGCCAGCTGATTGATGTCTTCCCTGTCAAAAGGAGTAATAAATGTAACGTTCAACTCATCAAAAATCTTATTTGATAAGGCATCACCTTTTTGCTCCTGTTCCTTGATTTTCTTGTAATACTCTATAGCTGCTTCATGATCGTAATTTTTAATTAATTCGATCATCAGATCCGATGCCACCATTAATACATCAGACATTTCTTTAAGAATAGGAAAAAACTTAGGTTCTTTTGGCGTGAACTTGCTGAAGAATGAGTTGTTCATTGTCTTTGTTTTATTAATTCACTTGCAGATATTAATAACTTCATACGAAGATATTTTTCGCTTTATATGATTTCCGGTTTTATTTGTAAACCTTCTTAAAAGCATCGCAAAAATATAAAAAAACACTTAAAGTATGTGAAGAGAAATTACATATTTTTGCATTTCTAATGCGTTTTTATTTTTCGGTAAATACAATTGTCCAGTTCGCAGACAGAACATTTGTAAGGCTGTTTCCTGACATCCTTACCAAAACCTATAATACCGCTTACTGATTTAATAGGCAGCATCAATGCTGAATCCGTAAGACTAATACCACAATATCCCTCAGGCAGAAATTTCCACAATTTGAATTGTTCTGATACATCCCAGCCGCAATAGCCCGGACTGTACCTGTTAGTACAGTGTAAGCCAACAGATGCAAGTTCAGATTTGATGCTCTCATGTATCATGTCCATGGCCTTTTCTACTGCAACAGTGCCAAGCGTATCTACAAGAAAAGCTTTAAGCGGATCCCTTTCTCTGATATGTCTTTCATACTCCTTCTTAATACCAGGGCCGGCAGTACAGGCAAATACCGCAATTTTCTCAGATTTCCTTAAGCTTCCTGCTATTATTTTACCGGTTTCAAAGAGAGTGTCTGAAAATTTGATTTTGTCTTTAAGCAATTCAATATCTTCAATAACGGTGAAACCACCCTTTGCTTCAATTATATTTTTGCCTTCTTCAATGATTTCAGTATAAACATCATAAAAATCCTCAAGACCTTCCGTTTCCTTAGGGCAAATATCCTGCATGTCTTTGAAGGTTATTGCAAGATCCTCATAACTGAAATTAAAATCGGTTGTTTTCATCATCTTAAAATTCTGCAGCAAGTCTAATGTTAAACTGGAGTGAGGTTAAATAGTTTGGCACTGCGTATTGCTGATTGGCAATATCGGTCACCCAATAATACGAATTGACATTGTTGGTATTAAGCAGGTTAAAACAATCCACCCCGAGCCATATCCTTTTGAAATTACTTAAGAGTCCCTGTTTCATGAATCTTTCATCTTCCCTGTTAAATACTCTCGACATTCCGATATCAACCCTTCTGTAAGGCGGCATCCTCAAAGTTGCAAAACTCTTGTCGCTTGCAGGTGGTCCAAAGGGCAGACCGTCTCCCCAAATTAATTTAAGACTCATGGTAAGCTTGGGATAATTCGGGAAATAATCCTGGAAAAAGACTGAGACATTATATCTCTGTTCGTTTGGTCTGGGTACAGTGATGCCGTTTATGGTTTCACGACTTTTCATAAGTGACAAACTCAGCCATGAATCCGTGCCCGGTACGAATTCCCCGAATAGTTTCATGTCAAGACCGGCCGTATAGCCTTCAGACATATTCTTGCCGTAATATCTTATCCTTACATTGTCAACAGTATATGGAATAAGATTGCTCATATCCTTATAATAAGTTTCGGCAGTAAACTTAAACGGTCTGTCTATCCAAATGAAATGATAATCCATACCGGTCAGAAATTGTATGGTTTTTTGCGCCCTGATGTTTCTGTTCAAAACAACAGTAGTCACTCCGCCGATAGTAGCTGTATCACGTAACTCCTTATAAAAAGGAGCCTGATAATATATTCCTGTCGAAACCCTGAATGTGAAATCATTTTTCCATGCAGGCAGGAATGCGACTGAAAACCTCGGGCTTGCCAGAGTTTCACCGTTAAAGTCCCAATAGTTTAGCCTTACACCTCCGTTCAGCACAAACAGACCTGCATCCTTTCTGAATTTCCATGTATCCATTAAATATGATGTGACCCTGCTGCTCGACATTCCTGTCAATGATTTCATGAAATAAACCGTGTTGATCTTTTTATCGCTGTAGGGCATTGCGTATCCTGAAGAATCCCTCATTTCCCATTCCTTAAGGTCGTCGTCAATCATTTCTCTTTGAAACCCTAAGCCCCATTCGATTTCGTGCTGACCTGTTTTGGCAATACCAGTATGAGTGATATTAAAAACATTGGCTTTCAAATGATTGCGGGCATGCTGGTGGTATGTCCCGACTCCGATTAGAGCAGTATTCAGAGTATCCTCCCTGTTGTTTTTTATGGGGGTTTCACTAAGCCAGTACTGACCGGTTATATCATAGTTTTCATCTTCATCTGTCTGGAATGCAGAGCTCTGTATGCTGAGTCTGACTTTATCTGAAACATCTCTTGTAGCTGACAATGATCCGAAAACAGTCTGAAACAAATCCTTTTCAATACCGTCGAAATAGACTTTCATACTATATTTTTTCTGGAAAGTCCCGAACTCGGTTTCACTCGTTTCGGGAACAAAAAGATACCTGTTTCTCGAAAAATTGCCCAGGAAGCCAAGCTCAGTCTTGTTGTCAATCTTCCATGTCAGGTAAGTCTGATAATCTATAAATGAAGGCTTGTACTGACCTTTGGCATCAAGCGAACGAAGCTGATAAGCATTATTCTTATATCTGAAACCGTGTATCTGAGTAAACCTCCCATCCTTTGATGCCTGACCCACATAAAGATTGGAACCTAAAATGCTCACAGCTCCAAAACCCTCAAACTCTTTTGGTTTCTTATACCTGATATCCAGTACCGAAGACATTTTATCACCATAACTCGCGTCGAAACCGCCGGCAGAAAACTTTACTTCCTCCACCATTTCAGGATTTACAAAACTCAATCCTTCCTGCTGTCCGGCTCTGATCAAAAGAGGTCTATAAACCTCAGTGCCATTGACGTAAACAAGATTTTCATCATAATTGCCGCCTCTGACAGAATACTGTGTGCTCATCTCGTTTGTAGAGCTAACACCGGCAAAAGTCACAAGCAAACCTTCGATGCTGCCACCTGTAGCATCAGGCATCAGTCTTATTTTTGAAGCATCCAGCTTTTCCATGGCATCAGTCCTGCGTTGCTGCCCCCTGACTGTAATTTCTTTAAGCTCTTTGTCCGATACGCTCATTACGACATTCAGTCTTATATTTTTCATTTCAACAGGAATAATCCTGATCGTGGTTTTATATGAAAGACAGCTGTACCTGAGTTTTATAGTGTCTGTAGAGGGCAAATTCATTGAATAAAAGCCGGATTCGTCGCTAATGGCAGCTTTTTGAGTTTTAAAATCATAAACATTGACAAGTTCAATCGCCCTGCTGTTTTGATCAAGGATATAACCTGACACTGTAACTGTCTCCTGACTTTTCAAACCGGCCGAAACAAAATATAAAAGTAAGAAGATCAGATATTTTTGCTTTTCAAAATTCATTTTATAAGTTTGGATTACATCCTCAATGGACAAGATACATAAAGAAAAACGTATATTTGTGTTTTATATTGCAAATATATGGATAACCTTTTGGAATTGCTTCGCACAAGAAGAAGCACAAGAGTTTTTAAAGAAACTCAGATTAGTCCCGAGCTTGTAGAAATGATGTTGAAGGCTGCACTGATGTCTCCATCTTCAAAAAGAGTGAACCCCTGGCAATTTATAGTTGTTGATGATCCGGCTTCTCTTAAAGCATTATCAGAATGTAAAAAAGCCGGAGCGCAGTTGCTCGCGGGAACATCTTTATCTGTCGTGGTATTGGCTGATCCTGATAAAAGTGACGTTTGGATAGAAGATGCATCCATAGCTTCAATTATTTTACAACTTGAAGCCGAAGATCTGGGACTCGGATCATGCTGGGTTCAGGTCAGAAACAGATTTACTGCTGAAGGCGAGGATTCAGAAGTATATGTAAAGCGCCTGCTTGATATACCTGAAAAAATGAGAGTGTTGAGCATAATAGGTATAGGTGTCAAAGTTGAACCGGGCAAACCATTCAATGAAGACAAGCTGCAGTGGGAAAAGATATACCTCAATCGTTACGGCGAAACCGAATGATATGACCATCACTTTAATAGGTGCAGGAAATCTGGCGACAAGATTAGGGACAGCACTTAAAGACAAAGGTTATAAATTTCTGCAGGTTTACAGCAGGACAATAGAATCTGCCGGAACTCTGGCAGATAAGCTGGATTGTGAGCCTGTAATTAATCCGGAATCAATTTCAGGAGGAGCTGATTTATATATCTTTGCACTGAAGGATGATGCTCTGGAAGAAGTTTTAAGTTTAGTCACACCATTCAGCTCTGCAAAAGAGCCTGAGCAAGATATCAAAGATTCTTCACAGCTTGTAGCCGGAAGACCAGATAAGCCATTGAAATTCAGTACTCCGCTGATACATACTTCGGGGAGCCTGCCGATGTCTGTACTGGCTTCATTTTCAGATAAGTAGGGAGTTTTATATCCTTTGCAGACATTCAGCAAGGACAAAGAGGTCGATTTTAAAAATATACCTGTATTTATAGAGGCTTCCGGACAGGAAGTCCTTGAAATTTTACAAGTAATATCCAAAGACCTGTCTTACAAGGTTGTAAATCTGGATTCCGAAAAAAGAAAATCATTGCATATATCTGCCGTTTTTGCATGTAATTTTGTCAATTATATGTACACGGTGGCCGGTGACATCCTTGATAAAAGCGATCTGGATTTCGATTACCTGATACCACTTATCGATGAAACCTCTAAAAAGATACATGAGATGAAACCGGTTTCAGCACAGACAGGCCCTGCCAAACGATATGATAATAAAATAATAGAACAACATATAAATATGCTTTCATACAGTCCTGAACTTGCTGAATTGTATGAAACTATCAGCAAACGCATTTTTGAAAGACATAAACAGCAATAAATAATGAGTACTATCCCGGTAGATATAAAAAATATAAAAGCAATTGTTTTTGACGTTGATGGAGTATTGTCTTCAAACACGGTCCCGATGTACATTAACGGAGAGCCGATGAGGACAGTTAATATCAAAGACGGTTATGCCATTAACCTTGCCTGTAAAAAAGGTCTGATCATAGGCATCATTACCGGTGGCAGGACCGAGGCCGTAAGGAAAAGATTTGAACTTCTCGGAGTCAAACATATATATATGGGCTCATCAATCAAGAAAATTGATTTTCAGGACTTCCTTGACAAAACAGGACTCAAAGCTGAAAATGTCGCTTACATGGGCGATGATATACCTGATTACGAAGTTATGCAAAGAGTAGGGCTGCCTGCCTGCCCGGCTGATGCTGCTCCTGAAATCAAATCGATTTCCAGATATGTCTCACATATAAAATCAGGTGAAGGCTGCGGCAGGGATTTGATAGAGCAGGTTATGAAAATAAAGGGTTTATGGATGGACGGAGCTGAAGCTTTCGGCTGGTAGTATTTAAGATCTGCGGCTCATCTTTAGCCTGACATAATAACCGGTACCTGCATGATCTGATTTTACAGTCTGTAGTTTCAATAATTTATAATCAATTATGCTTGAAAATCTTAAGGGATATAATGTAATTCTTGCATCAAATTCTCCGAGGAGGAGAGAGCTGCTGCAACAACTTGGACTGGAATTTACAGTCAAAACAGTAGAAGGTTGTGATGAAACCTATCCTCAAAATCTTGCCGGCAGTGAAATAGCCTTGCATATTGCCGCAGGCAAAGCCGATGCATTCAAACCCTATTTTAAAAACGGTGACATTGTAATCACCGCTGATACCATAGTTTATAAGGAAGGAATAGTTTTTGGAAAACCTGAGGACAGGGCAGAAGCCATCTCGATGTTAAAAACATTATCAGGATCTGTCCATAAAGTATTTACCGGTGTCTGCATAAGCGGCGAACATTATAATAGTAAATTTTGTGCCGAAACCGATGTCTGTTTTGCTCCTCTGAAAGAGAAAGATATCGAGTGGTATGTGGATAATTGCAAGCCATTTGACAAAGCAGGTTCATACGGCATTCAGGAGTGGATTGGTTTCATCGGGGTGGAATGGATTTCAGGTTCATTCTTTAATGTGATGGGATTGCCGGTGCATATGTTATTTGAGGAGCTTAAAAAAGTACCCCCTTTAAATATATTTTAAATGGTTACCGGAAACTTTAAGGATTTTCGGGTTTCCTTTTAATGAGAAGTATATCAGTGTTTTATAAGTTAATTTTGTTATGTTAAGCAAAATTAACACAAATATCACTGTTAATATTTTTAGTGAATGTACTTTTGCATTCAAATTTTAGGTTTAATGGGTGATCAGATTAAGGATAATATTCAGAAGACCGCTGCGAAGCTGTTTATGAAATACGGATTAAGAAGTGTCAGCATAGATGATATCTGTAATGAGCTTCGTATCTCCAAAAAGACTTTCTACACATATTTTTCACAGAAAGAAGAACTGATTGAATCGGTTTTACTAAAGCATGAGAAGTTCAAAAAGATTAAACAATTTGAGCTGGCTGAAAAGAAATTTGAGGGTAACGTTATTGATGGTATCCTGATTTTTTCCAAAAGTCATTTCCAGATAACGGGAAATCATTTTGTAAACTTCTTTTATGATCTGAGCAAGTATTATCCCGAGATACATAAGAGGCATATTATGAGAAATAACGATGCCATTGTCAATAAAATCAAAATAAATATTAACAAGGGTATTGAAGAAAAACTTTTCAGAAGTGATATTGACGTTGATGTCATGGCGCGGTTTTTGTCTGTGCAATTCCTTACAGTACTTAATATTAAGCAACTTGAAAAAACAAAGTTCGTAACACACAAATTCTTTAATTTTCTGACAGATGTATATCTGCGGTTATTGTGCAATCAGGATGGGCTTGCTTATTATGAAAGTATAAAAGACAAATATTTAATCTCATATGATGAATACGATATAAATAATTTAGATGAAAAGTTGTATGAGGATTTTGTTAAAAAATCCCATGATTCAATGACTGACGCCATAAATAGTCTGTAATTTTAATAAAAATATAAAATAACGTATGAAAAAAACTTTTGTATGGCTTCTGGCCTGCATTTTTATTACTTCTGCAGTAAATGCTCAGGAGACGGTTGTAAATCCTTCTTCAAAAGGCATTTCACTATCACTTGAACAAGTTAAGAGTTATGCCATGGAGCATAACAGGATGATTCAGAAATCTGAGATTGCCTACAAGCAATC
>CAZCPI010000009.1:25485-34565 GCA_964500535.1 uncultured Bacteroidales bacterium | reverse complement strand
TTACCCATTTATTTCTTTCTTGTACTACTGTTGTATGAAAAATGTATCAAAGATCACTCTTGGTGCTTATCCAGACCGACACCTCACGTGCTCCGTTCGTTTGGAAAGCGGGTGCAAAAGTAGAACCTTTTTCCTCTACCTCCAAACTTTTTAATCAAAAAATTTCATCTTTTTTTTGACCTAACACTCAAAAGACTGATTAGCGACGTTTTAAACCATCAAAAAAAATTAAAACCTTTTCTATCTCATACTCAAAATTGGGTGTAAATATACTTTTTCCGATGGATGAAAGTATTTCCGACACTTCCCAGAACCGCCCTTCTGATATTTCTTTTTGATCAGGAATGATAGCGCCATCATAAAAAGTGATAAATGTGTTGACTAATTCATATTCTTTATCAGACCTGAAATCGTATCTGAAAGCAAAAGCAGGATCGCACTGTACAATGCCAAGCTCTTCTGAAGCTTCCCTTAATAGGGCATCCTCCAGTTTTTCTCCAAAATCGACATGACCTCCGACAGAAGTATCCCACTTCCCGGGTTGAATATCCTTATCGTTTGACCTTTTCTGCAAGTAAAGCTCCCCATCTTTATTAAAAACATGTAAATGAACTACCGGATGTAAATAAAAAGAACCTGAGTGACATTCTTTTCTTGTAGCTTTACCAATAACGTTTCCATTTAAATCAACCAAAGGGAATATTTCTTCCATATAATAATATTTTTGCAGCATAAGATTTCCTGTAAAAGCCCTCTGAAAGTTATAAATCAATGAATGATAAATCCGAAACCAAATCATTGAAAATTTCCTCAACTGTCTCTTCTTTATTGTTAAAACCGGCAATCTGACCAATTTCAAGCTCTCCTTCTTTTAAATCTCCTTCGAATATGCCCTTTTTTGCCCGCCCTTTACCTAATAAATCTTTTAGATAATCTGCGTCGGCACCCTGATCTTCAGAACTCTTAACAGCCAGACCAAATTCATTCATAACCAATCTTGTCGGAGAAATTTTTTTCAATAAGAGTCTGGTTTCACCCTCATGAAGATTGCGGCACTTATTTTTAAAGTCTACATGTGCAGAGCTTTCCTTACATAAAGCAAATCTGGTCCCTACTTGGACACCTTCCGCTCCGAGCACGATAGCTGCATGAAAACTTTCTTTTGAAAAAATTCCACCTGCAGCGATTAAAGGCAAATTGGTAACCTTTTTAATCATCGGGATTAAACAAAAAGTTGTAGTTTCCTCTTTACCATTATGACCTCCAGCTTCAAAACCTTCAGCGACTATTGCATCCACGCCGGCCTCTTCACATTTTTTGGCAAATGTTGTATTTGAAACCACATGACATACTTTTATTCCGTTCTCGTGTAGATAAGGAGTCCAGGTCTTTGGGCTACCCGCAGAAGTAAATACCACTGGTACCTTTTCTTCAACAATAATTTGCATGATTTCATCTACCTGAGGATATAAAAGGGGCACATTGACTCCGAAAGTATTTTTTGTTGCCATTTTACATTTCCTTATATGTTCACGTAAAACTTCAGGATGCATCGAACCAGCCCCAAGCAAGCCTAATCCTCCCTGATTACTTACGGCGGAGGCCAGCCTCCATCCACTACACCAAACCATTCCACCCTGTATAATCGGGTATTTTATATTAAATAGAGAGCAAATCCTGTTCATAGTCGAGACATAAATTAGTTTTATCCATTTTATTTAAGCTGTTTAATATCTCCGTAACAGACAGAGAGGAATCATCGTTTCTGAAAATGATAAAAACCATATTTGCTAATACAATACTTCACACTGTGTCCTGTGCTCATCAAAACTGAATATCCTCGCAGTAAGCAGCGAGGAATCTTCGATTCAAAGCAATAATGCTTTTTGCGCAAACCCCGCCGCAGAGCAACAGTGAAATGCTTGTACCGGAATTCAAAAATACTCAAAATTCGAATATGAATATGAACAATCTATGACCATCTATTGTTAACGAGGATTATATTCGGGATAATTTGTCTTATATTGGATTATCCTATTAAATTTTTTACATGAATTTATGATTTATCTGGAAAATATTTTATTTTTACTATTTGTAAAAGATTTCATTTCTCATAAATCCTTAGATATCCTGTAACCTTCTAAAAATAATATTTATATGGCACACAGTAAACTATTTGTCCGGGTTATTATTCTTTTGGGAATTGCAGTCCCACTTGTGATAACCTCATGTGTTGATGAAACTTTTGACTTTGCAAAGGGTTTTTCGACCGATATGTCTATCGGAGGAGACTCTTTAGGCTTGCCTTTGGGCAGCACGGACACAATCAGGATTGGAGATTTTCTCGATCCTGAAGACAATGAACTGATTAAGGAGATGGCAAATGGAGGCTACGGTATATCCATGAAAGATTCTCTTAGTCAGGATTTCTCAGAACTGATACCAAAAAATTTCAACATTAGCGACCAGACTTTTTCAATAAATGAAACCATAAGTTTTGGGAATATAAGTGTTGATGATTTCAAAATTCCAGCGATGTCGGTTGATACTGCTATCAGCCTTTCATCAAATGCTATATCGATGGACAATTTTTCTGTACCGAGTGTAACGAAAAACGAGAGTTTTTCAGCCGGGATGTCTGATTACAAATTTACAAAACCTACACTGAACGACATTTTGGTAAGTGGTGGTAAAGAAGATGTGATGAGCGATGTTAAATTACCACCGGATCCGGGCATTTCCGGAATAGAACTTCCTCTAAGTGATACTACGCTTCCGACATTTAACTCTGTTAACAATATAAATTATAATATAAGCGTACCTGATGGTGTCACAGGTATCAACCGAATAGAACTTGATGGTAATACTCCTCTTCCTGTTTTGGTTATAACAATTGAACTGCCGGGAGCTGGTTCAACTTTTAATAAGGGTTCTATTGTACCTGATATTAGCATTACCCCTGCAGACTTGTTCATTTTTAAAACAGCCCCTGCAGGAGGAGTAATCAAATTTGACAGCAACACTCCTCTTAACAAGGCTAACTCCTTTAAACAATCTAAATCTTATACTATTGATGCTTTCAATATTAAGTCAGATCCTGTTGGCGGAGTTTTGAATATTGCAAGCTCTATGTCATCAACAGGCAAGGTTTCACTTTCAGGAATTACCGTAATGTCTGAAAATATTAAAACTGTTGCGGGAATAGATGTTGTTGTAAAGGCTGAAGTTAAGAATATCAGGGTCAGCTCAATGGACTTCAATATTCCGAAAATTAATTCGGCAATTTCCGGCACTGTACCAATTAATGTAAACAGCACGATACCAGGTGAAGTGAAATCTGTCGGAAAGATTTACTTCAATAGTCCGGCAACTCTGTCTTTCAGTCTTAAGGCTTTAAATCTGCCAACAATGATTAACAAGACGGTTAAGCTGGATAATCTTTCAATAGTATTTCCAAAGGAAATTGTATTTGATCCTGCTTTAGCGAATAATACTTATACAATTTCTAATGAAACACTGGCAAATCCGGCAACCGGTAAAACTATTTCTCTGTCAATTAAGGAGATGAACTTTTCCGGCACACCTCTTGATGCACAAAACAAACTGGTATGGAGCAGCAATGTAACTTATAATGGTACCGCTTCTTTCACGGGAAGACTAAACAGTGAAAACATTCCTTCAGCTCAGAATGATCCAAAAATGTCTGTTGATGTAAATTCTGCTCTTACTTTCAAATCAGCTGATGTAACTACAAAAGATATCTCAAAATCTTTCAGCTCTTTCCAAAAGAGCTTTAACATTGACGTGAACATATCCGATCAGGTTAAAAGGCTTGATGTTATTAACATCGAACCGGGTAAGAAATTGCGTTTCAAGCTAATCAAACCAAGCTTACCCCTTGATATAATTGCTGATAATATTATGATTAAATTCCCTGATGTGTTTAATTTCAAACAAACGTTGCCAAATAATACGTACGTTTTGAATGGTACTATACCTGATGTTATTGAGCTTGAACTGGCATCATTAAATATTAACCGTGATTTGGTCAATGGTAAATTACTGATAAAAGAGAATTTTTCAGTCTCAGGTGGTTTCAAACTTAAGTCCGGAAGTGTCAACAGCTCAGAATTTACAACTCTGGATAATAAACAATTGGGAGTGGAGGCGTCAATGCCTGAACTGAAAATTGCATCGACTTCTATACAGCTGAAAACAATAAACGCAAGTTATGCTGATACAACAAAATTTGACTTTAGCATTAAAGACATTCCTAATGAATTGAGTGCAATTGACAGTGTATTATTTGAAGATCAGGCAAGTCTGCAGATTTCAATAAATCTTACTGATGTACCGACACTGAATAAGCCGATGGTTGGTGACCTTATTTTACAATTCCCGGACATATTAATATTTAAACCGGGAGTAGTTGATTCAAAAAACCGGTTGGTTGTTAAAAAGGCATTTTCAAATAATGCAATGACAATTAATGCGGGTCTGAAAGGTATCAAACTGGCGGGTAAACCAATTAGTGGAACTCTGAACCTGAATGAAGATGTAGGTTTTGACATGAGGGTGACTGTTGAAGATCCGTCAATCAACAGCGATGATGTTGTCGACAAGCCTGTTGGTGTTGCAGCAGTTGTAAAACTCAGTAACCTGAAACTTGACAGATTCTATGGTACTGTCAATCCGGTTATTGATCCCATTACAGAATCTATTAGTTTGAAAGACCTTCCCGGTTTCATGAAGAATGATGATATAGTTCTTGATATTACAAAACCTGTAATTTCAATCGAAGGCTTGAGTAACTTTGGAATACCGGTTATCGCTAACATCAAACTGGTTCCAATAAAGAATGGGTCAATTATTACTCAGGGGCAGCAGGAAATTAATATCAGGTTGCCAAAAGCCAATTCTTCTGCAGAATACAAAAAAACCGGTTTCTGGATTGCTCCTGAGAACTCAGGTATGCCTGAAGGTTATACTTTTGTTCAGGCTGACATTCAAAAATTATTCAAGACTATTCCTGATAATATTGAACTTAGAATAAAAGTTAATACGGATGCAAGTGAGCAACATTTTGTTGACTTAAATGCAGATTACAAGATGAAAGTTAATTATGAAGTATCTGTGCCAATGGCTTTTGGAAAAGAACTTAATATAGCTTATAAAGATACAATCAGGGATATTGATGAATCAATAGGCAAACTTGTGAGTGGAAATGAAATGGAAGTACTGGGCTCATTCTATAATTCAATACCTCTTGAATTAAATGTAACTCTTACTCCACTTGACAAAGATCTTCAGAAAATCAATATTACACCTGTCAATCAGATTATTAGTGCAGGTGCAAAAGACGGAAGTGCAGTTAAGTCAAATCTTTCACTGAAACTTAACGATCCTTCAGGTCTGCTTAAAAATCTGAAAGCGTTCCAGCTTGACTTCACTGCAAAATCTAACGAAACCGTTGCAGGAGCACCTATCAAGCCTGAAAATTTTGTAAAGGCTGACCTGAGACTTCGGTTAAAAGGTGGAGTAAACATTAAGAAATAATAAACCTGAAGACTATGAAACTTAGATATATAAAGATATTATTTTGGTCGTTGGTTTTATCAATGACTGCCGGTTCCGTCCATGCACAATCAGTTTCAAGGACAGGATACTTCATGGATAATAATACACATAAACATTTGCTGAATCCGGCTCTGACTTCAGAAAAAGGTTATATCAGCATTCCTGTTTTAGGTGAGCTTTCAATGGGGCTTGAAACAAACCTCCTTCTGTCAAATTTCCTTTATCCATCTGCAAATGGTGGGGAGTTAATGACTTTCCTGCATCCTGATGTTTCGGCTGATGAATTTCTGTCGAAACTTGATCCTGTAAATTACCTCAGAGGTGAACTAAGAACAAGTCTGCTATCTCTCGGCTTAAATACAAAAGTTGGCTTTATAACTTTTGATGTGGCTTCCCGGGTGAATTTGTCAATGAATCTGCCATATGAACTTTTTTCATTCATGAAACTTGGAATGGCGAGCGGGCAGGGAAACCAGTATAATATCAGAGACCTGAGTATTAATGCCGGTGGCTATGCTGAAGTTGCGCTGGGATATTCAAGGAAAATTATGGACAACCTTAGCGTAGGTGCCAAACTTAAATATCTTGGAGGTATAGCAAATGTTAAAGCCAGTCTTTCAAAAATGGATATTAGCATGTCTCAGACGGAATGGTCTGTCAGCACTGACGCTTTAGTTGAACTTTACGGGAAGGGTTTCGCATTTGAAAAAAATGAAGATCAGACTGTAAAACTGGGTAAATTTGGTACTCCAAATGGATTAGGAGGCTCCGGTTTTGCAATTGATTTAGGCGTAATGTATTCACCTGTCAAGAATCTTGACGTTTCTGTGGGTATTGTCGACCTCGGTTCAATAACTTACAAGAAGGAAAATGTTAAGATTATGGGTGCTGCAGGTAGTGTCAGTTTCTCTGGAATTGATGGAATTGGCATAGATTCAGTTGCAGGGAAGAACATTGAAAATCAATTAAACCAATTGGAGGAGGATGCTAAAAAAATGTATGCATTCAATGAAAAACCAGGTACAGACAGTAAGCAAAAACTCTATACAACGATTAATGCCGGAGCGCAGTACAAATTGCTTGACAACAAAATTGGAGCAGGCCTGCTTTACAGTGCAAGGTTGATGGAAAATGAAACTTATTCTGAACTTATGCTTAGTGGTACATTCAGACCTGCCAAGTGGTTTCAGATTGGGGCAAGTTATTCCTTCATGCACAGTGATTTTAAAACATTCGGTTTAGCAATGAATATTTCGCCGGGTTTTGCAAATCTGTTCCTGGCATGTGATTATTTGATCTTAAAAAGAACTCCCCAGTTTATTCCTTTGAATAACATGAATACAAATATTCAACTTGGTTTAGCAATACCCCTTGGAAAATAATTTAATCCGTCTGTGTTGATTGCTTGTGGGATTTGACTATTTATAATACTATATTTAATATGAACCTTGAAAGCTTATATAAACTTCCAGGGTTCATATTTTTTTTTGCGGATTCGGGATTTTTGAATCATATTTGTTGTAAAAATATTTCAAGATGAAGCAGTTCTTAAAAATGACTCTGGCCACCATAGTTGGCCTTTTTTTTACTTTAATAATACTACTCATAATACTGTTTTCTGTTGCAGGATCTTTAACAGATTCTGAAAAATCATTCAAGGTTGAAGATAACAGTCTTTTGAAAATAAGTTTAAGTGGGAAAATCGTCGAGCAATCGGTTGAAAATCCTTTTAATTTTTCAATACCAGGAGTACCTTTAGAAACTGAAACTGAAAATCAGGGATTGGATGATATCTTATGTGCCATAAAAAAAGCAAAAGACTGCCCTCAGATCAAAGGTATCTATATTGAATCCAAAACTCTTGATGCTGGTTTTGTCACTTCTGAAGAAATCAGGGACGCGCTGACTGACTTTAAAAAGTCAGGTAAATATATTATCGCGTATGGTGACAATTTTGATAAACGTGAATATTTTATTTCTACTGTAGCCGACAAGGTTTTTTTAAATCCTGAAGGCCTGATGAATTTCGGAGGACTTGCATCTACACCGGTTTTCTACAAAAAGGCTATGGATAAGATCGGTGTAAAAATGGAAATATTCAGGGTTGGCACGTTTAAATCGGCGGTAGAGCCATTCACAAGTACTGAAATGAGTAAGGAAAGCAGGATGCAGACAAGCGAATTTTTAAACGGAATCTGGAATCACATGCTTTCAAAGATATCTGAATCAAGGGGAATCAGCATAGAAAACCTGAATAGAATTGCTGATAAAAATACATTATTTGAATCAGCAAAAGAAATGGTTTCTCTTAAGTTAGTTGACAGTCTTTTATATAAATCTGAGGTATTAAATCATCTGTCAAAGATACATGGTGTCAAGGATTATAATGACCTGAAGGTTGTTTCTGTAACTGATTTAATAACAGTGCCGGATAAGGATGTGAAATATGGCCAGGACAAAATCGCGGTTCTTTACGCTGAAGGAGAAATTTACGACAGTGGCTCTGAGGGTATAGTATCCGGAAAGCTGATTAAAGAAATTGAAGATATTAAAAAAGATGATAAGATCAAGGCTGTAGTTCTCAGAGTTAACTCTCCGGGAGGAAGTGCTTTTGCTTCTGAACAAATCTGGAAAGCGCTGGCTGATCTCAAAAAAACACGTCCTTTAGTTGTTTCCATGGGAGATTATGCTGCTTCAGGAGGATATTACATTTCCAGTTGTGCAAATAAAATCATTGCATCTGATAATACTTTAACCGGCTCAATCGGAATTTTTGGTACTTTCCCGATAATCGATGGTCTTACCAATAAAATCGGAATTGATTTTGATGTTGTGAAAACTAACGAACTTTCAGACATTGGTAATCTGACAAGACCTATGACTAATCTGGAAAAAGCAAAAATCCAGAAATATATTGAAAGATCCTATGACCTGTTTATTGACAGATGTGCTGCGGGCAGGAAAATGGACAGGAAAAATATTCTTGATATTGCTCAGGGCAGAGTCTGGACAGGCGCTAAAGCTGTCAAACTGGGTCTTGTTGATGAAACCGGGGGATTGAATAAGGCTATAGATGCCGCAGCTAAACTTGGAAAGGCTAAAAATTACAGATTGGTATATTATCCTTCAAAGAAAAATTTCCTGACCATGTTCATGGAAGAATTTTCGAGTCAGACTAAAATGAAAATTGCTTTAAGATTTCTTGGAGAAGATTATTCTGATCTGATCAAATTAAAGAAAAGCAACATTCAGACTGGTGTTCTGGCTTTAATGGAAGGTTTTAAAATAGATTAAAACATTATTTTCATGACAAACAAAGATAGATTCCGGCTTTTATTGCTACCATTTTCTTTGGTATATGGTATTGTAGTAGTTTGCCGAAACATTCTTTTTGATATTGGTATTTTAAAATCCAAATCTTATAATCTGCCAATTATTTCGGTAGGTAACATAACTGTAGGCGGAACAGGCAAAACTCCTCATACAGAATTTATTTCTGAATT
>CAZCPI010000009.1:5666-25385 GCA_964500535.1 uncultured Bacteroidales bacterium | reverse complement strand
GTTCTGCTTGTTGACTATAACAGATTAATAGGCAATGACTTCCTGTTGCCTGCCGGTAATTTGCGTGAACCGGTTTACGGAGCAAAAAGAGCTAATATTATAATTGTCACCAAGTGTCCGGATAATCTGAAACCTATTGAACTGAGAGTTCTTTCTAAAAAGTTTAATTTATATCCACAGCAGACACTCTTTTTTTCCAGATACATTTATGGTAACCTGAAACCACTCCTGCCCGTAGATCCGGTTTATAACGGAAATGATGGAAAAAAATTAAATCCGGATTACCTAAGTACAGAGAAGAGGCCTGTCCTGATAATAGCAGGCATTGCCACTCCGGAACATTTTATTAACTATATAAGACATTATTGTCCTTCTGCTCAGGCTATGATCTATTCTGATCATTACATATTTAAGGAAAAAGACTTCATTAAAATAAAATCGCAATTTGATAGAATAAAAGAAAAAAATGGTTTGATAATAACCACAGAAAAAGATAGTGTCAGGATGCTTGAAAATAATCTTTTTAAGGATTTGACAGAATTCATCTACTATCTGCCAATAAGTGTGGCCTTTTATGAAAACCAAAATTCAGAATTTCAAAATAAAATACTTGATTATGTACGAACTAATAAAAGAAACTGCTGAGTGGATTTTGAGCAGGATGCCAAATAAACCTCAAACTGCAATAATCCTGGGCACAGGATTAGGTGAGCTTGCAAAAGATATTACAGATAAATTTGAAATACCATATAATGTAATACCAAATTTCCCGGTTTCAACCGTAGAAGGTCATAACGGAAAACTGATTTTCGGGAAACTTGGGGAAAAAGACGTACTGGCTATGCAAGGTCGTTTTCATTATTATGAGGGATATGATATGCTCAGGGTTACATTTCCTGTCAGAGTAATGAAAGAAATCGGAATTAAGACACTTTTTGTTTCAAACGCTTCCGGTGGATTAAATGACGATTTCGAGATTGGAGATCTTATGATGATCAGTGACCATATAAACCACTTCCCGGAGCATCCTCTGAGAGGTAAAAACGATGAAAGACTGGGGCCACGTTTCCCTGACATGAGTGATGCTTATTCTAAAAGATTACAGAAAAAAGCACTGGAAATTGCTTCAGAGTTAAATATTAATCTGAAAAAAGGTGTTTATGTAGGGACTTCAGGGCCAACTTTTGAAACCCTTGCCGAATATAAGTATTTTAAAATTATCGGAGGTGATGCTGTCGGTATGTCAACGGTTCCTGAAGTTATTGTTGCAAAACACGCAGGCCTGGAAGTATTTGCAATATCGGTAATAACTGATATCGGTACAGAAAATCAGATAGTTGAAGTAAGTCATGAAGATGTTCAGAAAGCTGCTTTATTAGCTCAGCCTAAGATGACCAGAATCATGCGTGAAATGATAAACAGATCTTAACATGGGAAAAACCGGTAGAACTGAAATCAGTGAATATGGTGAATTTGGCCTGATTGAGCATTTGACCAAAAACATTCAAATAAAAAACACCACTTCAATTAAGGGAGTTGGTGATGATGCTGCAATCCTTTCTTTTGGCGAAAAAGATGTTTTAGTTTCCAGTGACCTGCTTCTTGAAGGAATTCATTTTGATCTGACATACACTCCCTTTAAGCACTTAGGCTATAAATCGGCAATCGTAAATTTCTCCGATATATATGCTATGAACGGTCATCCAAAACAGATTATTGTTTCATTAGGTATATCTAAACGTTTTTGCGTTGAAGATCTTGAAGAATTTTACGAGGGCCTTAAACTTGCTTGTGAAAACTATGGAGTAGATATAGTCGGAGGTGACACGACAGCATCATTAACAGGTTTGACTATAAGCATAACCTGCATTGGAGAAGTTGATAAGGGCAAAGCTGTATTAAGAGACGGAGCACGAGAGAATGATCTGATTTGTGTTTCTGGTGATTTGGGTTCAGCTTACATGGGATTACAACTTCTTGAAAGGGAAAAAAAGGTATTCAGCGACGGGGCTCAGGTTAATCCTGAATTTTCGGGTAAAGAGTATTTACTGGAACGCCAGCTTAAACCAGAAGCAAGAAAAGATATAATTGATTTACTGGCAAAAAATAATATAGTCCCTACTTCAATGATTGATGTTTCTGACGGAATATCATCAGAATTACTGCATATCTGCAAAGAAAGTTCCTGCGGTTGTATGATTTATGAGGAAAAAATACCTATTGACTACCAGACAGCAGCTATGGCTGAGGAGTTAAACATGAATCTTACTACTGCTGCTCTAAGTGGTGGGGAAGACTATGAATTACTCTTCACGGTTCCTTTATCCATGCATGAGGTGGTTTCATCACTGGATCAGATACATATTATTGGTCATATTTGTAAACCCGGAGATGGAAAGAAGCTTGTTACAAGAGATGGTAATGAATTTGACCTTATAGCTCAGGGTTGGAAACAATTCTAATTACTTCCCTTTTACTCCATTCTGCAATTAAGATTCCGGATTGGAGCAAAAGGTTTACTTTTTTACGGAATATCAGGATAAACATCTTATTACTGCATAAATAAACTTTATTTTGAAAAAAAATGCAGATTTGTTTTGCACAAATATAGTTTATGGCTAATTTTGCCATCGATTTGTATTTTTATTCACACATCAAGATATTCCGCAATTCATGAAAGATAAATCCAACAGGTTATTATTGATCAAGGACTTAATTCGTAAAAACAAAATTGGAAGTCAGGAAGAATTACTTGCCCTGCTTCAAAAGAATAATTTTGATTTGACTCAGGCTACACTTTCCAGAGACCTAAAGCAACTTAAAGTTGCAAAAATGCCTGATCACGAGGGTGGTTATGTATATTTGTTACCTGATGATTCCGGTATTTCACGTCAAACATGGAACAAACCGGCAGAACATTCTATGTACCCATTGAATGGGTTTCTATCAATTGATTTTTGCGGAGTTTTTGCTGTAGTCAAGACAAAACCGGGATATTCCGGCAGTGTTGCTGCAGATATAGATCAAAGAGCATCTGCAGAGGTACTGGGAACTATTGCGGGTGACGATACCATACTGATTATTCCAAGAGAGCATGTTTCAAGAGGTGAATTAGTCAGAGCATTATCTGATATCCTTCCATTACAGCAATGATTTAATCAAGGATACCGGTTTTAACATTGACAGAACTTAGTCTATTTTGTAATTTTTTTTAAGATGAATACTGAAATTGAAGTATTGGTTGCCGATGAATCTCATGTGAGATATGTTGAAACAATACTTGAAACAATAGCTGCTGCAGCAAAAGTAAGAGGAACTGGTATAGCCAGACGCACTCCCGAATATGTCACACAGAAAATGCTTGAAGGCAAAGCAATTATAGCTTTATGCGGAGATGAATTCGCAGGTTTTTGCTATATCGAGACCTGGGGCAACAAGCAATTTGTGGCTAATTCAGGATTAATTGTTGTAGAAAAATTCCGCGGAAATGGTTTAGCAAAAAGAATTAAGCAAAAAGCTTTTAACCTCTCTCGTTCACGGTTTCCAGATGCAAAAATATTTGGTCTTACTACAGGTGCAGCGGTTATGAAGATTAATTATGAGTTGGGGTACAGACCGGTTACTTATGCAGAACTAACTGATGATGAATCATTTTGGAAAGGTTGTCAAAGCTGCGTTAATTACGATATTCTGCAAAGACAAGGCAGGAGATTTTGTATGTGTACAGCAATGCTGTATGATCCTAAAGAACACGAAAAAAAGGAAAAATAAATATTCATACATCCGAAAGGTATAATTATTCATTATGAAGGAAAAAGTTGTATTAGCATTCAGCGGTGGTCTGGACACGTCATTTTGTGCCAAGTACCTGTCTGAAGATAAAGGTTATGACGTTTACACTGCTGTTGCAAACACCGGAGGTTTTACACCGGAAAATCTTAAAACTATCGAGGAAAACGCATATAAACTCGGTGCTGTAAAACATGTTACTCTGGATGTAACCAAAGATTATTATGAAAAGAGTATCAAATATATGGTGTTCGGTAATGTGCTTAGAAATGGCACATATCCAATCTCAGTTAGTTCGGAAAGGATTTTTCAGGCAATAGCCATTATCGAATATGCAAAAGAAATCGGAGCCCAATATGTGGCACATGGATCCACCGGTGCTGGCAACGACCAGATCCGTTTTGACCTGACCTTTAACGTACTTGCGCCCGGAATTAAAATACTTACCCCAACAAGGGATATGATTCTTACCCGTGACTATGAAATTGAATATCTGAAGAAACACGGTTTCGTCGCGGATTTCAAAAAAATGGAATATTCCATTAATAAGGGATTGTGGGGAACATCAATAGGAGGTAAAGAGACATTAAAGTCCGATCAGACTCTTCCTGAAGAAGCATATCCTTCTCAGATGACAGCCACAAGTGAAGAAATGCTAAGCATCGACTTCGAACAAGGCGAAATAAGTTGTGTCAACGGAGAAAAGTTTGATGATAAAATTGATGCCATCAGAAAAGTCGAAGAAATAGCCTCTAAATACGCTGTTGGTCGTGATATGCATATTGGCGATACCATTATAGGCATAAAAGGGCGTGTTGGTTTTGAAGCAGCAGGACCTATGGTCATAATAAATGCTCACAAAATGCTTGAGAAGCATACTTTAACCAAATGGCAGCAATACTGGAAGGATCAGATTGGTAACTGGTATGGTATGTTCCTGCATGAAGCACAATACCTTGAACCTGTGATGCGTGATTGCGAGGCTTTCCTTGAAAGCAGTCAGCAGAACGTTACGGGCAGAGTTTTTGTAAAACTGAGACCTTACAATTATGTTATGGTGGGTGTTGACAGTCCTTTTGATCTGATGAAATCCGAATTCGGTGAATATGGCGAAACCCAGACTGCTTTCACAGCTGAAGATGCTAAAGGTTTCACCAAAATACTTGGCAATTCAATTAAAATATTCCACGCAGTACAAAAAAAGAACGGTAAAGAATGATAAAAGTCGGCATTATAGGTGGAGCAGGTTATACAGCGGGTGAGTTAATCAGATTATTGATTAACCATCCTGAAACTGAAATTAAGTTTGTAAACAGCAGCAGCAATGCAGGTAAAAATATTACCGATATCCACAGTGGACTGATTGGTGAATGCAGCCTTGTATTTACTGACGAACTTGTTTTTGATGAAATTGATGTATTATTCCTTTGCTCAGCTCATGGTGACAGTAAAAAATTTATTGAAAGCCATGAAATACCTGAAAACCTAAGGATTATAGATTTATCAACAGATTACCGGGAAAAAAGGAATGACCATGACTTTGTTTACGGGCTTCCGGAAATGAATTTAAAAGAAATCAGGGATGCTAAACATATTGCTAATCCCGGATGTTTTGCTACCTGTATTCAATTAGCTTTGTTGCCTTTAGCTGCAAGTGGTCTTTTGAAATCCGAAATTCACATTTCTGCGATTACCGGTTCTACAGGAGCTGGAGTCAAACCGTCTTCAACAACACATTTCAGCTGGAGGAACGACAACATTTCTGTCTACAAAGCTTTTGAGCATCAGCATCTTGATGAAATAAATCAATCACTCAGACAACTGCAAACCTCATTTATGGAAGAGATTAACTTTGTACCATTCAGAGGAGACTTTGCAAGAGGCATTTTTGCCAGTGTCTATACTGAATTTTCAGGTTCACTTGAAGATGCTGAAAAACTTTATAGAAGTTATTATAATGATGCGGCATTCACGTTTGTATCTGATAAAAATTTAGACCTTAAACAGGTTGTAAATACAAATAAATGTCTTCTTCATCTTGAAAAGCATGGGAACAAGCTTCTAATTTTATCAGTTATAGACAATCTGTTAAAGGGAGCATCTGGACAGGCTGTACAGAATATGAATCTGATTTTTAATCTTGATGAAAAGACAGGCCTGAATCTGAAACCTTTAGCTTTCTAAAAAATAAATAAAATGCAACCATTCGATGTTTATCCGCTTTTTAATATAAATATTGTCAAAGGTGAAGGATGTTACACCTTTGATGATAATGGTAATAAATATTTAGATTTATACGGAGGTCATGCAGTAATCTCTGTTGGACATTCACACCCTGTTTACATCAAAAAAATATCTGACCAGCTGAACAAACTTGGATTTTATTCAAACTCGGTTATAAATACACTTCAGTCAGATCTGGCCTCAGAGCTTGGCAGACAGTCAGGATATGATGATTACAGCCTGTTTCTGATAAATTCAGGAGCGGAGGCTAATGAAAATGCTCTTAAGCTTGCATCTTTCCACACCGGCAGGAAGAAAGTCCTGTCTTTCAAAAAAAGCTTTCATGGAAGGACTTCTGCAGCAGTAAGGGTCACTGACAATCCAAAAATACAGGCTCCGGTAAATGAAGGCATGGATGTTACTTTCCTGAATATTAACGATATAAATTCTGTAAAGGCGGCACTATCTTCTGAGGAATACTGTGCAGTTATAATAGAAGGTCTTCTTGGTATCGGAGGTATCGTAGTACCTGAGAAGTCCTTTATGCAGGATCTGCAAAAGGTTTGTGAAGAAACCGGGACTGTTTTAATTATTGATGAAATCCAGTCAGGATACGGAAGAACCGGAAAGTTCTTTGCTCACCAGCATTACGGAATCAAACCAGACCTGATTACAGTCGCTAAAGGAATTGGAAATGGTTTCCCTATGGGAGGACTGATAATTAGTCCGAAATTTACTCCAGTCCATGGTATGCTTGGAACAACTTTTGGAGGAAACCATCTTGCCTGCACAGCAGCTTTGGCTGTTCTGGAAATCATGGAAAATGAAAATCTTGTTGAGAATTCCGCGATAGTTGGTAATTATCTCATTAAGGAGCTCAAAAAAAGATCAGGAATAAAAGAAGTAAGGGGTATGGGACTGATGATTGGTCTGGAATTTGATGAACCTATTAAGGAAATAAGGCATAAACTTCTTTTTGAAAAGCATATCTTTACAGGTGTTAGCGGTTTACATACAATAAGATTATTACCACCGCTTACTTTAACAAAGGAACAGGCAGACGTGTTCCTTAAAAGTTTTGATGAAGTTTTGACGACAAAATAAAAATATAAACGTATGAAGATCAGCATAATTGGTGCAGGTAACATGGGTGGTGCTATTGCACGCGGACTTAGCAAAGGATCGTTTTTTCAATCTTCTGAAATATCAGTTAGCGATGTAAGTGATAATAACCTGAATATAATCAGGGAATTTAACTCTCAGATCAAGTGTTATACATCAAACAGGGATTGTATTAAGGATGCTGATTTTATTCTTATCGCTTTGAAACCCTGGCTTGTTGAAAAAGTAGCGGGAGAAATCGAATCTTTGATAAATTACGACAGACAAATCATAATTTCTATCGCTGCGGGTATACCTATCGATAAACTTAAGAGTTTTTTCCCGGGAAATGACAGTCTACCGACTCTTTTTAGGGTTATTCCAAATACTGCCATAGATGTGCTTGAGAGTTTTAACTGTATTTCATCTTATAATGCAAGCGACGAGCAGGAAAAGATGGTTATAGATATCTTTAACGAAATGGGTAAAGCAATGATTGTGCCAGAAAGTCAGCTTAATGCTTTCATGTCTTTATCTTCTTGCGGTATTGCATATGCTTTCAGATATATCAGAGCTGCTATGGAAGGCGGTGTTGAGATGGGCATATATCCGAATGTTTCAAAAGAAGTTGTTTTACAGACATTAAAGGGTGCAGTAGCCTTGCTTGAAAAGAATGACTCTCATCCTGAAGTTGAGATTGACAAGGTAACCACCCCCGGTGGAATTACTATTAGAGGACTAAACGAAATGGAAAACCGTGGTTTCACCGCGTCGGTAATAAATGGACTGAAAGCAAGCCATTTAAAATGATTCTATATGCGCTTCCGGAAAAACAAAAAGAATTTAAAGATTTCAAGTAATGATTATGTCAAGGCTGTAAAAAAGGCTGACAGGGAAATTGAACTTGTTAATAAACCGGGATGGAGTGCAACCACAAAAATTCATAAAAGTAAAAAGGCTTATAATCGTCAGGAAAACAAGAAAATTGAAGAATGACAAATTACAGGTATAAAAGGATTGCGGTAAAGGTTGGAAGTAATGTTTTAACAGCGGAAAACGGTACTATTGACGAGGAAAGAATAGAATCCATTGTTAGGCAGGTTTCAGAGTTGAATAAAGCAGGACTTGATGTGATTTTGGTTTCTTCAGGGGCTGTAGCCTCAGGAAGAAATGTAATTAAACCATCGAGAAAACTAGATTCTGTCGATCAAAGGCAATTATATTCGGCTGTCGGCCAAACTATCCTGATAGGTAAGTATTATGAACTTTTTAAAGAAAATGGCGTAACCTGCGGTCAGGTTCTTACAACAAAAGAGAATTTCAAGAGCAGGAAGCATTATCTGAATCAGAAAAATTGCATGACAGTGATGCTCGAAAACGGAGTAATCCCAGTTGTCAACGAAAATGACACAATTTCTGTTTCTGAGTTGATGTTTACTGATAATGATGAGCTTTCCGGTCTGATTGCCACAATGATGAATGTTGATGCGCTGATTATCCTGAGTAATATTGATGGTATTTATGATGGCAATCCGCAGGATCCTGACTCAAAAGTCATCACAACTGTAAACTATAATACTGATTTCAAACAATATATAGCAGATTCAAAGTCTTCTTTCGGGAGAGGCGGGATGCTGACAAAAACAAATATTGCCAAAAAAGTTGCTGAAGAAGGCATTGAAGTTTATATAGCGAATGGTAAAAAAGAGGATATACTGATTAATCTTCTTGATACCGAAAAGGACGTTGTTTGTACACATTTTACTGCTGACATTAAAAATTCTTCGGCTGTAAAGAAATGGATTGCTCATTCTGAAGGCTTCGCCAAAGGAGAAATTCATATTAATGAAGGATGCCTTGTAGCCTTGCTCAGTAATGAAGCCACCAGCCTCCTGCCTGTCGGAATTACAAGAATTGAAGGAAATTTTGAAAAAGGAGATATTATAAAGATTTTCGACCTTGATGGTATTCAGATCGGAGTCGGAATGGCTCAATACGGTAGCGAAAGTGCAAAAGAAGTCATTGGGAAAAAGGGTCAGAAACCTTTGGTACACTATGATTATCTGTATCTTGACCAACTAAATAATTAGCAACATGGATTTGTCAAATATATTCAGGGATTCAAAAAAGGCGGGTAAAAGCCTGAGTTTTGTAAATGATGAAATAATCAGTGAGGTTCTGATCAATTTGGCTGATGACTTAATTCTGAAAAAGGATTATATTCTTGTGGAAAACAAAAAGGATCTCGAACTTATGGATCCTAAAGATCCTAAATATGATCGTTTGAAGTTGACTGACAAAAGACTTGAAGATATTGCATCAGATTTGAGAAATGTTTCAACTTTGCCATCTCCTCTCGGGAAAATCCTTTCACAGACAATAAGGCCGAATGGTATGTTGCTTACAAAGAAATCTGTTGCTTTTGGTACAATCGGAATCATTTTTGAATCAAGACCTAATGTCTGTTTTGATGTATTTTCACTTTGTTTAAAATCGGGAAGTTCCTGTATTTTAAAAGGAAGCAAAGATGCTCATAATTCAAATCTTGCAATTGTAAATATTATTCATGAGAATCTTAGAAATGTTTCTCTTGATGAAGCTATATGTACGCTTTTACCGGCCGAGAGAGAAGCAACTCATGAACTTTTAAATGCAAAAGGATTTGTTGATCTGATCATACCGAGAGGTAGTGCTGGTCTTATACAATATGTCAGAGAAAATGCAAATATTCCTGTAATTGAAACCGGAGCCGGAGTGTGCCATACTTATTTTGACACTGACGGGGATTTAATAAAAGGTATAGATATAGTCAATAATGCAAAAACCAGGAGAGTCAGTGTTTGCAACGCACTTGATTGCCTGATAATCAATGAAAAGAGATTAAAGGATCTTCCTGAATTATGCAAAAAGCTTTCTGATAGTAATGTTATAATCTTTGCTGATGAAAAATCATACAATATTCTTGACGGCAAATATCCGGCAGAATTATTGAAACCGGCATCCGATGATCATTTCGGGCAGGAATTTCTTGATTATAAGATGTCCGTCAAGACTGTATCTACTATTGATGAAGCCCTTGCTCATATAGAAAAATACAGCTCTCAACATAGCGAATGTATAGTCAGCGAAAATGAAGAGGCATGTTCATTATTTATAAAATCTGTTGATTCAGCCTGTGTTTATTGTAATGTTTCTACAGCTTTCTCTGACGGTGCCCAATTTGGTTTGGGAGCAGAAATTGGTATAAGCACTCAGAAACTTCATGCTAGAGGGCCTATGGCTCTTGAAGAAATAACCACTTATAAGTGGATAATTGAAGGTAATGGTCAGATCAGATCATAATTTTTCCTGATTTTAAATACCTGATTTATTATGGGAAATGTATATGTTGAAATAATCACTATTGGTGATGAAATCCTGATTGGTCAGATTATTGACACTAACTCAGCATGGATGGCCGCAGAGTTAAACAAATCCGGTTTTAAAGTAAAACAGGTAAGTTCGGTTTCTGACGATGAGAATCATATAATTGAAGCAATTAAACTCGCTGAAAAAAGAGCTGACATTATCCTGTTAACCGGTGGCCTGGGACCAACCAAAGACGATTTAACTAAGCAAACACTTTGTAAATATTTCGAAACCCCGTTGGTATTTAATCAGCCTGTACTTGACAATATCCGTGAGATCTACAAAGACAGGCCACATGTACTTAATGAACTGACAGAATCCCAGGCCTTCGTGCCTGAATCCGCGACAATAATACAAAATAAAAGAGGATCAGCCCCTGTTACATGGTTTGAGTATAATGGTAAAATACTGGTTTCAATGCCTGGTGTTCCTTATGAAATGGAATGGGTAATGGAAAACGAAATATTACCACGATTAAACAATTATTACAAAACACCTGCAATTATTCACAAGAATATTCTCGTCTACGGGTACTCAGAGTCATCACTTGCCATAACTATTTCTAATTGGGAAAATTCACTGCCGGAATTTATCAAACTTGCATATCTTCCCTCACCCGGCATAGTGAAGCTCAGACTTAGCGGCTCGCTTGAGGACAGGTCTTTACTTGAAGCGGAAATTGACGGACAAATTCAAAAATTAAGGAGTTTACTGGGTGAAGCCATTTTTGCAGAAGAAGACAGTCCCGTTGAGGTCATTGTCGGAAAGATACTTAAAGAAAATGGTTTGTCACTTGCAACTGCAGAGAGTTGTACAGGTGGTAATATCGCACGTCTGATTACTTCCGTACCCGGGAGTTCAGAGTATTTCAAAGGATCTGTTGTAGCATACAGTAATGAAATTAAAGAAAATATACTTGGTGTCAGAAACGAAACATTACTTCAAAATGGTGCAGTTAGTGAGGCTGTAGTTAAAGAAATGGCTCAGGGCATTTTAAAAATAATGAATGTGGATGTTGCTGTTTCGGTTTCAGGCATAGCAGGTCCTGACGGAGGTACACCTGAAAAACCCGTAGGAACAGTCTGGATATGTGCCTGCACAAAAGACAGGATAATTACCAGACTTTTTCACCTTGGACAACAACGGTTGCGGGTAGTAAACATGGCAAGTTTATCGGCATTAGCAATGATTAAGGAAATAATAAACAAATAGAATATGAGAAACTTTATTAACGTAAAAGATCTTGGCAATCTTGTAGAAGCAGTTAAGGAAGCACTGGAAATAAAGAAAAACAGATATGCATGGAAAAATCTGGGTGAAAATAAAACCTTGCTAATGGTTTTTTTTAATTCAAGTCTGAGAACAAGGTTAAGCACTCAAAAAGCAGGTATGAATCTCGGCATGAATACAATCGTGCTTGATATAAATCAGGGTGCCTGGAAACTTGAAACAGAACGCGGTGTAATAATGAATTCCGATAAATCAGAACATATTCTTGAAGCAATTCCGGTTATGGCCAGTTATTGTGATATAATCGGCGTTCGCTCATTTGCCGGACTTCAGGATAAAAAGTTTGATTATAATGAAACAATAATTAATCAATTCATTCAATATTCGGGGAAGCCGGTTTTTAGCATGGAAGCTGCGACAGGACATCCATTGCAAAGTTTCGCTGATCTTATTACAATAGAAGAATATAAAACAAAAAAACGTCCGAAAGTAGTTATGACATGGGCTCCTCATCCAAAGGAACTTCCACAGGCTGTACCCAACAGCTTTGCAGATTTTATGAACGAAGCAGATGTGGATTTTATAATCACACATCCTGAAGGTTATGAACTGGATGAAAAATTCGTCAGAAATGCAGTCGTTGAATATGACCAGATGAAAGCATTTGAAGGTGCAGATTTTGTTTATGCGAAAAACTGGTCTGTGTTCAAAGATCCTCATTACGGGAAAATATTAAGTAAGGATATGTCCTGGACTGTTAGTCAAAAACAGATGTCAGTGACCAATGATGCACATTTTATGCATTGTTTACCAGTCAGACGAAACATGATTGTTACAGATGATGTTATTGAAAGCCCGCGAAGTTTGGTAATACCTGAAGCTGCCAACAGAGAAATTTCAGCTCAGACTGTAATTAAAAGGATATTAGAAGGACTCTAAAATCTGTTATTCCCCTTCAGACTTTATAGACTTACTTACTTTAAAAATCTGATTTAAAGCAGTACATTTGCACGTCAATTTACCGGGAATAATCCGGCTATTATGAACTAATATAATTATGGATACAGTTTTAAGTGGTATCCGGTCAACCGGAAACCTTCACCTTGGCAATTACTATGGTGCCTTGAGGAATTTTATCAGGATGCAGCATGAAAACGATTGCTATTTCTTTATTGCAGACTACCATTCATTAACTACACATCCTGACCCAAAGGAACTTCACAGGAATGTAAAAGATATACTATGCGAATATCTGGCTGCAGGAATTGATCCCGAAGTAGCAACCATATATGTCCAGAGCGATTTGAAAGAGGTAACAGAGCTCTATTTACTACTGAATATGCATGCATATATGGGTGAGCTTGCAAAGACCACATCATTTAAAGAAAAGGCCAGAAAGCAACCTGAAAATGTCAATGCCGGGCTTCTAACCTATCCTACTTTAATGGCGGCAGATATTTTGATTCATAACGCAGATAAGGTTCCTGTTGGCAAAGATCAGGAACAACATCTTGAGATGACCCGCAAATTTGCCAGAAGGTTTAACAATATGTATGGAGTAAACTTCTTCAAAGAACCACAAGCATATAATTTTGGCTCCGAACTGGTAAAAATCCCCGGATTGGATGGAAGCGGAAAGATGGGCAAATCAGAAGGCAACTGTATTTTTTTATGTGATGAACCCAAGGTCATTCAGAAAAAAGTTATGAAAGCCCTCACTGATGCAGGGCCGACTGAAATGAATTCAAAAAAACCTGAATGCATTGAAAATCTCTTTACTATTCTGAAAGTTGTATCTACAGAAGATACATACAATTATTTTGACGAAAAGTGGAATTCTTGTGAAATCCGCTATGGAGATTTAAAAAAACAACTTGCGGCCGACATCATAGCAGTTACTTCACCAATAAGAGAAAGATATATGGAAATATCAGGCGACGAAGATTACTTGCGTAAAGTAGTTAATGATGGCGCCGATAAAGCCAGGGCAAATGCTGATAAAGTCATGAAAGGTGTCAGAGAAATAATGGGTTTTAAAGCATTCTGAAACCCAAACTTGAATTACACACAAATCTAAGCCCGACTTCAGGGAACAAAATCATGTAAAGTTAATCAAATAGCCCATAAAATATTTATCGGCTATTTGTTTGAATTACCATACATTTCTCTCAATATTTCATAACGGGTTTCAATCTGCTTGTATTCAGCAATTGACTTCACCTCTGTCAGAAATCTGGGAGTTTCCAGTTGTTCGTCCAGAAAATCCGGAGCATAAACTTTAAAATACTTTGCTAACTGGACTATCCGAACTGCAGTAAAATCAATTTTCCCGTTTTCCAGCTTAGAATATGTAGTTGGAGAAAATTCGAGATCATCAGCAATATTCTGCTGTGACAAACCTGTTTTTTGACGAATCTTTAGCAACTTCAAACCAATTCCCTGATTGATTTCTTTTCTTGATATATCTGAGGACATTGTTCAAATTTATTTAATGAACTCAAATTTAATTCTTACAATCATCAGCAACAATGCTTATTATGAAAGTTTATTTCTTTTTATGAATTTATCTTTCTTATTAAGAATATTTTTATTCTCAATGAGTGTTTTTATGAAATATAAGCAATAATTACTCAGGTGAAAAGTACAAAAAAAGGTCTACAGATGCAGAATTATCTGTTAAACTCAAATCAGGATATTTTTATTCTCCTTACAAATTTAAGTTCATGAGTATATATGCCTGACTTATTATATATACCTCTTTCATCAAGACAATCGATATGAACAGAACCTGAAGAATGTATAATTAAACCTTGTCCCATACATATACCTACATGGCTTATAAAACCTTTGCTGTTTACAAAAAAGGCCAGATCACCAGGCATAGCATTATCAACTGAATCTATAATATCACCGCATTTAGCCTGATCAGAAGCATCTCTGCCAATATTGATACCCGACACAGAGTATGCTACCTGAACTAATCCGGAACAATCTATACCGCAAACACTCTTTCCACCCCACAGATATGGAGCATTAAGAAATTCAAGAGCAACATTTACAGGATGAATTTGAATTCTTTTTGGAGAATAATCGGCCCTCCATATTTCAGATTTAATCAAATCACCGGCAGCTCTCCATATTACAAATGTCATAAACTGCTCCCCTGAAATGTCATCAATATATAAATGAGACCCTGCAGGCAAAAACATAAATTCATTATCACTGCTTAAAGGAAAACATTTAGTTAACGGTTCATCTAAGATATGATATCTTAATCGCGATATTTTCAGATATTCATTTTCAGGAAGGAATTGTAACATTTTTGTAGTGCACCACCCTGAATAAGAGTCATCAATAATTTCAACTCTCGACCATTCTTCATTTGAATCCGTTAACCTGAATAGTTGACCAAACAAAATCTGAGTCACCATTTCTGCTTTTTCGGAAGGCTCAGACCTTAATGGGATTAAAGGCAAATAACAAATTCCGTATTGCATATTTTAGTTTTCAAAAAGTTTACGAATGTCATCAGGAGTAACAATTGTAAGTATCAACTTTCCTTCCGGTGTATATTTGAATTCCTTACATTCCATTAATTCTGTAACAATATTCTCCATTTCATCAATACTAAGGATCTGCCCTTCAGGAATAGACACAGATTTCGCAATTTTCAAAGCAAAATTCTCAGAAAGCACTTTTTTTGACTGATCTCTAAAATCTTTTGATAAACTTATCAACTCTATAACAAGATCTTCAGGTTTTTTTGATGTAGTGCCAACGGGAATTGAAGTTATGAGGATATCGTCTCCATCTGTGTTAAAACCAAAACCTAATGTACGGAGTTCATCTCCTAAATCAAAAAATAAAAATTTTTGTTCACTATCAAGAAGAAGTGTTGCCGGGAACATCAAAGTTTGAGACAGTCCTTTATTCAAATCAAACTGTCTGATATATTTATCATAAAGTATCCTCAAATGAGCTCTGTGCTGGTTAATCAGGACCAGCGATTTTTCATTTTTAATTACGATATACCTTTTAAAAAGCTGAAATTTTGGATCATCCACATTGAAAAGAATATCTGTAAACGATTTCAGACTAAACTCATTTTCAAATAAAACTTCACTTTCTGAAAATTTTTCATCCGTTTGATCTGTCGGAAAATATGAACTTTCATTTGGTGAATTATCTTTCTGAAATCCATCATATAAGGCTTCCCAATCAGTTATATTCTGTTTTTTAGTTTGGTTAAAAGGATTATAAGATGTATCAAAATTAAGTTTTGGAGCACTAACAGTTTTATCGCCTTTATATACCCTGATATCAGGAGCATCTTCTTTATCAAAATCAATCGAAGGTACAGCATTAAATTTCCCGAGGGCTTCCCTTACCGTAGCATGAATTATCGGCCATATAGCCTGTTCATGTTCAAATTTCACTTCAGTTTTTGTAGGATGAATATTTACATCCAACGCCTGGGGATCGACATTAAAATAGAGAAAATATACAGGCTGAAAGCCTGATGGAATAAGGTTTTCATATGCTTTCAAAATTGAATTCCGGAAAAACTTGTGTCTTATAAATCTTCCGTTTACAAAAAAATACTGAAGTGCATCTCTCTGACAAGCAGCATTGGGATCAGCTACAAATCCGGTAATATTAATAATTTGAGTATCTACATTTACAGGATATAACTGTTTAATCAACTGCCCCCCTGAACGCTTGCCAAAAATAGTAGAAATTCTTTGTTTGTTATTACCTGGAAATAAATGGTAGATTGGCTCATCGTTATGAAAAAGCATCATTTCAATTTCTGTGTTCACTAAAGCAATTTGAATAAATTCCTCGCGAATAAACTTGAATTCTTTTATGTTATCACCCAAAAATTTCCTTCTTGCAGGAACATTATAAAAAAGATTTCTGACCGAGAACCTGCTTCCCTGTGCAGACAAGGTTGGTTCTTCATTTACGATCACAGAACCTTCAATCTCAACCTTCCATGATAATTCATCCTGTGGTCTTCTTGTAACCAGTTCAACCTGTGCTACAGAAGCAATAGAAGCAAGCGCTTCTCCTCTGAATCCCATAGTCTTTAAATGGAAAAGATCTGAAGCATTTTTAAGTTTTGAAGTAGAATGTCTTTCAAATGCAATTCTTGCATCTTCAGGGCTCATACCTTTGCCATCATCTATTACCTGAATCAAACTTCTTCCGGCATCTTTTAGTCTTACCTCAATTTTTGTTGCACCTGCATCCAAAGCATTCTCCATAAGCTCTTTTACTACCGAAGAAGGTCTTTGAATAACTTCTCCGGCGGCTATCTGGTTGGCTACAGAGTCTGGCAGTATCTTTATAATGTTTTCCATTAAGTGAGTTAAAATATGCACAAAAATACGTCATTCTTTAATAAATAAATGACAAAAATAGTTATTTGGTATCGCGGTTTCTGTATAGTTTATCATATTCTTTCATTTCCTTTTTCAATACAGGAGATAGTATATATAAACCCAGAATATTGGGAACTGCCATTGACAAAACAAGCATATCAGAAAAATCAATAATGGCACTCAGGCTTGTTGTAGTGCCAACAATTATCATTATAAGATACAGAACCTGATAAAATTTTTCAGCATAAATCCTTTTACCGGTTATTTTTTCAAACAATCCTCCGAAAACAAAATCAAATCCCTTAACGCCATAATATGACCAACCGACTAAAGTTGAATAAACAAACAATATCATACAAACCAGTAAAACATAGGGTGCCCATGGGGCAAAGGTTGAAAATGCGGCAGAAGTCAACTGGGCTCCTTCAAGATGACCCGGATTTTGATATACTCCGGTAAAAATAAGAGTCAGTGCTGTCATCGTGCATATAACCACGGTATCCAGGAATGGTTCCAGTAAAGCCACATAACCTTCTGTAACCGGTTTCTTAGTCATTACAGTTGAGTGTGCAATTGGTGCAGAACCAATACCTGCTTCATTGGAAAAAACAGCTCTTCTGAAACCCATTATCAGGACTCCAACAAAACCGCCTTTTGCTGCATCAGGACTAAACGCTCCATCCCAGATAAGTCCGAATGCATTCCCGATTTCACCAATGTTTGAAAATATTATTAATAGGCACATTCCGACATAAAGTACCGCCATAAAAGGAAATATCTTTTCACTAACTTTTGCAATGCTTTTTATACCACCCAGAATAACCAAACCGGTAAGTACAGCCATAATCAAACCAATCCATAAACCATAGGGAGCAACAGAAGGGAACATTATTGAAAGCTGTGAGTAAACCTGGTTTGATTGAAACATATTGCCTATGCCGAAAGCCGCAAATGCTATAATAAATGCAAACAAAAAGGATAAGACTTTGCCGAGACGGGGAACCCCCCTTTCTTTAAGCCCATCCCTCAAATAATACATTGGTCCACCGGAAACCGTCCCGTCTTTATCAATCTTCCTGTATTTAACCCCCAAAGTACATTCTGCAAATTTTGAAGACATCCCTAAAAAACCGGCTATAATCATCCAGAATGTTGCACCGGGACCACCCATTGAAATAGCAACTGCAACACCTGCAATGTTACCCATGCCTACAGTAGAAGATAAAGCTGTTGATACAGCCTGGAAATGAGAAGTCTGACCTCCTCCGGCACATCTTTTATCACGGCCAAAAGCAAGATCAAATCCGTGCTTGAGACCTCTGATGTTTACAAAGCCAAGGTAAATGGTAAAAAAAAGTCCCCCTGCTATCAGCCAGACTACAATAAATGGTACAGATGATTGCAGTTTGATTCCACATGCAGCAAAAGGATCCCAAAACAAAATTTTTCCAAGTTGATCAACAAGAGGCCCGAAAAAATCATTTATCGTGTTATTCATACAATTTAATTAAGGTCTTATAGAATGTTATTCCGAATTACTGCTACTCCCTGTTGATTTGCGGCTTCCAACTGATTTTATTATTCTTGTTTTTGGAGTATCCGACATAACATCATCAGGCGTTTTTGGTCTCAAATCTTCAAGCCACTCAAAATTCTTTAAATATCGCTGAGAAGGATCAATCATTCCCATTGGATAGAATTTACCCTTTGGCTGAGGCCAGAGGATTAGTTTATCAAGATTACCCTTATTCATGAATATTGTCATAGAACTACCTTCCATCCTGTTGAAACCCATCAATTCTTTATCATCATCACGTGGAAGAAATATTGATTCAGCATTACCCTCTACTTCAACTCTGCTAACCTCGCTGGAATCAAAATACGCTATTAGCTGTTTACCACCAAATTGATTATATAAAGAATCTATTTCAAAAGAAACAACCATTGCCGCCCCTGTTACATCCAGTTTCTGAGGCTCCCCATCGTAAATATTTAATTTCATGAAATCACCTGTTAGTTGTTGCTTTTCAGTCCACATTACCGGTTGCTGGATAAAATTCATAATTGAATCTTTCTCATAATAAATAAGTGTATCACAAATAGCCTGAAAATCTTTTTTGAAGATTCTGACATCGGTATAAGCTTTTACTATATGAAAAACAGAATCCTGCACTATACTTGTTGTATCTTTTGACAGGCTCAAAGAATCACGCACAATATTAACAGAATCTTTAATCATGCCGGAATAAAGAGAATCACTACCAATTTTTTCTTTACCAGATAACATTCTGACAGGTTTTATTGGTTTCATTAAGGATGGGTCAACGGCTAAAGAATCTCTATCCTTTGACTTATTTAAAGATTTAAGCGTTTTTAATCTTGTTGTATCACTATCAGCAATACCCGAACTCTGTATTGAATCATTTTTTATATTAGTAATTACAGAGTCATTTTTGGTCTTCAGGTTTGCAGCCGGCAAAACCGGATTAAGCTTATTAGCAGTTTTAGCAGCAGAGTTTACCGAGTCCAATGAATCCTCTTTTTGAGGTCTTTGATCTCTAAATGTTATTAAAGTATCTGCATG
>CAZCPI010000009.1:2420-5566 GCA_964500535.1 uncultured Bacteroidales bacterium | reverse complement strand
ACCAAAACCTGATAATCAGGAGCCAATATCTGATCATAATAAAGTTTTTTGCAATTTTCCAGATATATTCTGCTTTCAGGATTAAAGGTATTTTTCCTCATTTTTGAAAGATCCATTGATGGCAATGGAAAATTTAACAAAAAGGGATTAGTAACAGGAACTTCAAATTTTTTAGGATTGTATTTTTCGGGAATAAATTCAAACTTTCTGTTTGCCAGTTGGGCATACATTGAAAAAGAGAAAATGCATACTACGATAAGCAGCAGCATTTTCAAAATTATATTTTTTAGTAAAGAAATAAAATTCATCTTTATTTTTTAATCCATCCCGGATACTTGAATTCACAATTGCGCCAGTTATCACTAATCCTGACATATGTTTTCTTCTGTTTATCTTTAATCCAGTCTTCAACTACCTTTTCACTTTTTTTCTGGAGTACCTGCCTTTTCAGCAACTGGAAATCTTCATTTATAACTGCTTTATGAGCTTTTGACTTTGTCTTTACTCTTACAATTACACAAAGTTCCTTATCATCTTCAGTTGTCATTGAGAAAGGTTTTGATATTTCTCCGACATTCATTGAATATACCGCTTTGCCAATTTCCTGAGGAAGTTCTTCAAGTTGAAATTTTGAAGTTCCGCTTGTTTGATTAACCATCAAACCACCGTTATTCCTGGTGTCCTTGTCACTTGAGTAAAACATGGCAGCATCTGAAAATGAAACCTTCTGATTCCTGATCAGATCAGCTATACTGTCAAGCTTTACCATTGCCAGATTTCTTTGAGTTGCTGTAATTTTCGGCTTTAAAAGTATGTGACGGCAGTTTATACGGTCACCTCTTTTTTCAATTAATTGAATTATATGGTAACCATATTCGGTTTCTACAATCTTGGATACTTTTTTGGGATCACTTAATGAAAATGCTACATTCGCAAACTCAGGTAGAAGCTGCCCTTTTCCCATAAAACCAAGCTCTCCACCTACTTTAGCAGAGTTTCTGTCTTCAGAATACATAATTGCAAGGGTAGAAAAATTTTCTCCCTTATTTACCCTGTCGGTAAACTCTCTTAAACGATCTTTTATCGCCTCAATTTCAAGATTATCAATTCTGGGTTGCAGAGAAATCATTTCAACTTCCATTTCGGATGGTATCATCGGCATACTGTCAGATGGTAAATCTTTGTAAAACCTTCTTACTTCAGAAGGTGTAACTGAAATATTTTCGAGCAATTTTGCTTTTACCTGCTCAATCAGTATTTCTTCTCTTACGCGGTTTCTCTGAATTTCTCTTATTTTATCATAAGGCATAATATAATGCTCTTCCAGTTTTTCTTTAGATCCCAGTCTCGTTATCATCCAGTTCATTCTGCGATCTACTTCATTTACAACATCACTTTCTGAAACTTCAATACTATCAAGATCTGCCTGATGAAGATATAGCTTATTTACCGCAAGTTCTTCCGGTATGATGCAATACGGATCTCCGCTGAATTTAATGCCCTCAAACTGAGCATTCAATCTTTGTTCTTCAACTTCTGAACGCAAAATGGGTTCATCTCCGACTACCCATATAATTTCATCAATTACATTATCCTGAGAATACAAAGGACATATAAATAAGGTGAAGCAAGTAGCTATGATGAAAAATAAACGATTCTTCATATGTTTTTTAATAATAAATTACTTTTTCGTTTTTTACAGCTGTTTCTAAAAGTTCCTGTTCATAATTACGAAGGAAATCTGTTTTTCTTGAATTTTTCAAAACATTCAGGACCTGCGGCTTAATATACTCTAACGGGGCGGGCTTGCCAATGAGGATAAAATCCTTTATATAAAGGAGATAACAGTATTCATCATCAACAATTTCAATTGTACTTCTTTTTTGCAAATATGAAGATGGATTGTCTTTAACTTTGGGCATATTTCCTGTTACGTCCTCAAGTCCGGTCCACTCATCCATGAAATAATTATAAATAACTGCGTTCTGTACACTAAAAGACTCAATCTTATCTAAAGCATCAGAATCAGGTTTTCTGTACCATTTCTTCAGTTTTTCGATATTAGATGCATTCTTGTCGACCTTCATGAAGATACCTTTTACAAGATTTCTGTCAGAAGAAAATTTCTCTATATTGTCATTATAAAACTTTTGAATCTCATCTTCCGGAAAATTCAGATTAATCCCTTCATTCAGTATCTTTTGCTGAAACTCAAAAACTATCAGTGACCTGCGGTAACTTTCTACCATACTGTCAATAACATTGCTACCTGAAATTTTTGCTTTTGCCTGTTCGTAAACAAGAATGTCTTTAATCTTGTTGGAAAGATATTCTTTAATAAAATTTACGCTATCTTTTGGCTCAAGCCCTTTTGGCATTGATTTAACAGCATCAGCTAATAAAATCTTCTGACTGTTGACTTCAGCCAAAACAATATCATTCTCCTTTTTCTCATTGCCGGAACAGGAGAAAAACAATATTGGTAACAGAAAAACCGACCAAAGTAATTTGTTCATAACAGCATGAAAAATTTACAGGTCGTAAAGATAAAGAAAAAGCTGCAAAGCAAATCCAACTTAATCTTTATTAACCGTATTTACCACATCATTGTAGATTTTCACCTCAAATTTCTTTCTCAGGGCTTCAATCCAGATTTTTTCAAGATAATTCTGATAATCTGATATAACAAGACCTCTTACATCAGAATAAGATTCCGGGCCAACTTTAAGCATTTTTCCATTTACAAAACTTACAGGAAATTTTGCATCCTGCTTAGTGTTTTTTTGTTTGAAAACCAATGAATCAACTAAAGGATTTTCACCGGCTATAAACAATCCTCTTTCAACTTTGATAAGAGTCGTACTATCATTATTAAGTTTTCTCTTAAGAACGACTGATACAGAATCCGAAGATAATCCTTTAATCAGTTTTTTAGCTTTTGCAGCAGTCTTTTTGTCAGCACAACTTATTGCAAAACCTTTATAATGAGGTTTATCCCAATTATAATCAACTTTATGTTCTGTAAAATATTTTTCCAGTCCTGCAGAGTCTTTTGTTGCCTTGTCCCAAACTTCTCTGTTGCTGACCTCAAATAATAAAATACCATCACTGTACTCCTGCATCAAATGTCCGAAATCAGGATATTT
>CAZCPI010000009.1:0-2320 GCA_964500535.1 uncultured Bacteroidales bacterium | reverse complement strand
GAAGATTTAGGTATAAGACTTCTTTCGTCTCTTCCCATGATGCCTTTTAAATCTTCCATCATTTCTTCTTTGGTTGGATATGGCAAAAACTCAATTGCCTTAACTATATGCCAACCGAATTTTGAGCTGAAAGGAGGTGAAACCTCTCCAGGTTTCAGTTTGTAAACCGCATCTTCATATTCTATTGGTAATGAACCACAAAACATGAAACCATATTCACCATTATTAGATGCAGCGTTTCTGTCATCAGAATTATTTACAGCAAAAGTTTTGAAGTCTTCCCCTTTTAAAATCCTTTCATATATCTTAAAAATAGAGTCTTTTGCATCCTGTTTTGTTAATTCATCAGCACCCTGAGGTACCATTTTCATAATGTGTCCTGAACGGTATTTCCCACCGGCAGGTCTGCGATCGGTAACTTTAACAATATGATAGCCAAACTGCGATCTGAATGGTTTGCTCACCTTACCTACCGGGGTAGTATACATCACATTTTCAAATGTGTAAACATATCTGAAACCGGTAGCGTATCCAAGGTAGCCACCATCTTCTTTTGATGCATCTTCTGAAAATTCCTTCGCAAGTTTTGAGAAATCAGCTCCTTTTGAAATAGCTTTAGTATATATTTTATTGATTTTTTCCCAGGCGACTAATGTATCTTCAGGTGTTGCATCGGGATCTACCTTTATAAGTATATGGCTGGCTTCGACGTATTCCTTGATTCTGTCATATGTCTGAGAAATTAATTTATCCTCAGCTTCTTTATCAGTAAGATAGGGTGCAGTAAGCTGATTACGATAACCATCAAGTTCGTTTATGAAGGATTTAGTAGTATCAATCCCCTGAAATTTAGCTTCAGCGACCTTTAGCTTAAAGTTTACAAACAAATCCAGATAATCTTCGAGAGACTTTTTATCCACGGCATTGTTTGTATTGTTTTTATTCCATATGTACTCGAACTCGGATTTTTTAATGTCTTTTCCTGCAATCTTCATTATTACAGGATCTGAAGCTTTAATAAAAGTTGTAGAAAGTAAGGACAAAAACAAAAATGATAATACTACTCGTTTCATATAATTTTATATTATTAAATACAGGAATGCTTGCATGCCTATAAACGTAAAATAATAAAAGAAATTGTGCTGTTTTAAAAATCAATCGCCTCTGCTGTAATTTGGCGCTTCACTGGTTATGGCAACATCATGTGGATGACTCTCCACAACTCCCGCGTTAGTAATCCTGGTAAACTGAGCCGAGTGAAGTTTATCAATATTTGCGGATCCACAATAACCCATACCTGAGCGAAGTCCACCTACCATCTGATATATAACTTCATACAATGTACCTTTGTAAGGCACTCTTGCAGAAATACCTTCCGGAACCAGTTTCTTAATATCATCAACCTCTTCCTGGAAATATCTGTCTTTGGAGCCTTTTTCCATTGCTTCCAATGAACCCATTCCCCTGTATGACTTGAACTTCCTTCCATTAAAAATTATGGTTTCACCAGGTGACTCTTCAACACCTGCCAGTAAACCTCCCATCATTACTGAATTGGCTCCTGCAGCGAGTGCTTTTACTATATCTCCTGAATAACGCAGACCTCCGTCAGCTATAACAGGAACATCATAAGATTTCAATGCCTGTGAAACATCGTATATTGCTGATAACTGTGGTACACCAACTCCTGCAATGACTCTGGTTGTGCATATAGACCCCGGTCCGATACCAACTTTTACTGCATCAGCACCTGCTTCAGCCAGCATTTTTGCAGCTTCTGCTGTAGCAATATTGCCTACAACTACGTCAATATTTTGATAAGCGGATTTAACTTTTTTAAGAAGATCAACAACATTTTTTGAATGCCCATGGGCCGTGTCGATAACAATTGCATCTACACCAGCCTCAACCAGAGCTTTAACACGCTGAAGTGAGTCGTGTGTTATACCTATACCTGCTGCAACTCTAAGTCTCCCTTTTGAATCTTTACTAGCTGAAGGTTTATCTTTTGCCTTTGTAATATCTTTATAAGTCACAAGCCCCACCAGCTTTCCTTCATTATCAATTACCGGCAATTTTTCAATTTTATATTGTTGTAGTATTTCTGAAGCTTCTTCAAGATTTGTTGATTGATTGGTTGTTATTAGGTTTTCTTTAGTCATTATTTCATCAACAAGCTTGTGAACATTCTTTTCAAACCGCAGGTCTCTGTTGGTAACAATACCAAGCAGTTTGTTATCTTTATCCACAACAGGGATACCTCCAATATGATACTCTGCCATCAATTTCAAACATTGACGAACAGTTGATCCTATAGTTA
>CAZCPI010000008.1:0-37353 GCA_964500535.1 uncultured Bacteroidales bacterium | reverse complement strand
AAAATAACATATGAAAATTTCAGTAAACAAGTTTGTTTCGGCAACTTATGACTTATATGTCGGTGGAGAAAATGGTGAAGCACAGGAATTAATGGAAAAAGCCACTGAAGAAAGACCTTTGTCTTTTATATATGGTACAGGAATGATGCTCGAAGGTTTTGAAAGTAATCTTGCAGGTCTTGGTATAGGTGATTCATTTGATTTCACGCTTTCAGCCGAAGATGCTTATGGTGAATTCATTGATGAAAATGTTGTCGAGCTTCCAAGATCAATTTTTGAAGTTGACGGCAAAATCGATGAAGAAATAATTTTTGAAAACAATACTGTTCCAATGGTTGACCAGGAAGGTAACCGCCTAAACGGAACAATTGTAAAGATTGGTGATGAAAGCATTAAAATGGATTTCAATCACCCACTTGCCGGAGAAGATCTTCACTTCATAGGTAAAGTTGTAGAGGTACGCGAAGCAACAGAAAAAGAACTTAAACAATTCATGGGCGGATGTAATTGCGGAGAAAGCTCATGTGAAGGTTGTGGTACTTCATCAGATGATGAAACAAGCCACTGTAGTTGTGATTGTAGTCATTAAATAAAATTAATATGAGCAACGTTTTTGGCAATGTTTTCAGACTTACTTCTTTTGGAGAATCTCATGGCAGAGGCGTTGGAGGTATAATTGACGGTTGTCCTCCCGGTATTGAACTTGACTTTGATTTTATTCAGAGCGAATTAAACAGAAGAAGACCAGGTCAATCTATTTTAACCACATCCAGAGATGAACAGGATGTGGTTGAATTTAGTTCGGGTATATTTGAAGGTAAGACTACCGGCACACCTATTGCTTTTACTGTATGGAACGCTAAGCAAAGACCGCAGGATTATGATTCGATGAAGAACCTCTACCGCCCTTCTCATGCTGACTTCACTTATGCAATGAAGTATGGCATAAGAGATAATCGTGGTGGTGGAAGATCTTCAGCAAGAGAAACCATAGCGCGGGTAGTAGCGGGAGCGATAGCCAAAATTGCCTTAAAAACAATCGGGGTAAATATTACTGCATATACTTCTCAGGTTGGAACAATAAAAGCTGATAAACCATACAGCGAATATAATTTCAGCAACATTGAAAAAAATATGGTCAGGTGTCCAGACCCGGTAATTGCTGAAAGTATGGCCGAACTTATCACTACTGTTAAAGCCAAAGGTGATTCTGTAGGGGGAGTCGTGACTTGTGTTATTAAAGGTACACCTATTGGGTTGGGAGAGCCTGTATTTAACAAATTACATGCCGCGTTGGGTTCAGCAATGTTATCAATAAATGCTGTCAAAGGTTTCGAATACGGTATGGGCTTTGACGTTACTCACTTTGGCTCTGAAATGAATGATGTGTTCTATAACGATAACGGAATAATCAGGACAAAGACTAATAACTCCGGTGGTATACAAGGTGGTATCTCTAACGGAGAAGATATATTTTTCAGAGTTGCATTTAAGCCGGTTGCCACAATCCTGATGGAACAAAACAGCGTGAATTTAGAGGGTAATGACGTAACTTTTAAAGCCAAAGGTCGTCACGATCCTTGTATACTTCCAAGGGCTGTTCCTGTTGTGGAGTCAATGGCAGCTCTGGTTATTCTGGACATGTATCTCCTTGCAAAAAGTAAATACTTATAATTAACTTACCAAATTCCTGCAACAGTATTAAAGATATTTGCAGGTTTATTATCATCTGTCAATATGAGAACTCCGGTAATTTTCAAAAAAAGAATATTTATTTCTGTTCTTTCACTTCTGATTATGCTTACAATCACTTCCTGTAACAAAAATGGTAAAACAGAAAACAGTAATCAACAAATTGAATACAATGTTGACAAGTTTGCCGATATTCAGATACTAAGGTATGAAGTACCTGGTTTTGAAAGTCTGTCCCTTAAACAAAAGGAACTTCTTTACTATCTGAGTCAGGCAGCTCTTGAAGGAATGGATATACTATATGACCAGAATTTCAAATATAATCTTTGTATTAAAAGGACTCTGGAAGCAGTTTACCAATATGGTAATATTGATAAATCAAGTGATGACTGGAAGGCATTTGAAACTTACTTAAAAAGAGTATGGGCTTCGAATGGTATTCATCATCATTATGCTACTGATAAATTTGTTCCCGGTTTCACCGAAAAGTTTTTTACTGATGCTGTCTTGTCGGTAAACAAGGATTCGTTGCCACTAGCCGAAGGTGAAACCCCTCAGGCGCTTATAGAAAAACTAAAACCGGTTTTGTTCACGCCCGGCTTATATTCAAAACGTGTAAACCTGGCTGAAGGTGAGGATCTTATCAAGACTTCTGCTTGTAATTATTACGAGGGAGTTTCACAGGATGAAGCTGAAAAGTTTTACGCTGCAATGAAAAATCCGAATGACACAACTCCTGTTTCTTTTGGTTTGAACAGCAAGCTGATTAAGGCAAACGGCAAATTGGTTGAAAAGATATGGACTACTGAAGGCATGTACGGACCGGCGCTTAAAAAAATTGTTTATTGGCTGGAAAAGGCTTCCACTGTCGCTGAAAATGAAAAGCAGGCTAAAGTTATAAACAAGCTTATAGAGTATTACAAAACGGGTAGTCTGAAATCTTTTGATGATTATTGCATCGAATGGGTTGAGGATTTGGATTCTGATATTGATTTTATAAATGGTTTTACTGAAACTTACGGAGATCCTCTTGGATTTAAGGGTGCCTGGGAAAGCAATGTCAATTTTATTAATAAAGAAGCTTCTTTGAGAACCAAAAAAATCAGTGAAAATGCTCAGTGGTTTGAAGATAATTCTCCGGTTTCTAAAGAATATAAAAAGGAAAAAGTTAAAGGTGTTACCGCAAAAGTAATTACAGCTGTAATATTAGCCGGCGACAGTTATCCTACTACAGCTATAGGCATTAACCTGCCGAATTCAAACTGGATCAGAAGGGATCATGGATCAAAATCGGTTACTATCGAGAACATTACAAGCGCTTATGATATCGCTTCACAGGGAACTGGTTTCAACGAAGAATTCATGATTGGCAAAGACGAAGTTGAGATGGTTAAAAAATTCGGATTTGCAACTGATAATCTGCATACTGATCTTCACGAATGTTTAGGTCATGGATCAGGCAAATTACTTCCGGGTGTGGATCCTGATGCTTTGAAGGCATATGGTTCAACTATTGAAGAAGCCAGAGCTGATTTATTTGGACTTTATTATATGGCTGATCCCAAGATTGTTGAACTTGGACTATTGCCTGACCCTGATGCTTACAAAGCAGAGTATTATAAATATATGATGAACGGGCTTCTGACACAATTAACCAGGATTGAACCCGGCAATAATATCGAAGAGTCACATATGCGTAACAGAGCTCTGATAGCCCGATGGGTACTTGATAAAGGTTCAAAAAACAATGTTATGGAAGTCATTAAACGTGATGGCAAAACATATCTGAAAATCAACGATTATAAATCATTACGTAAGCTGATTGGAGATTTACTTGCTCATATCCAACAAATAAAATCCACAGGTGATTATGCTGCGGCTAAAACTCTTGTAGAAAATTATGCCGTTAAAGTTGATCCTGCTGTACACAAAGAGATTCTCGAAAGATACGCTAAATTGAATTTAGCGCCTTATAAAGGATTCGTTAATCCGGTTTACAAACCGGTATATGACAAAAAGGGCAAGATTACTGATGTAAAAATCAGTTATGACGAGGGTTTTGCAGAGCAGCATCTGCGTTATGCCAAAGAATATTCCAATCTTCCGATATACAATTGAATACAGAAGAAACCATACTGGAAATAAGAAAGTCGTTCAGGTTAAGAATGAACGGTGAAGTTTCTGCTTCGATGAGGCAGAAGGGTATAAACTACAAGATTAATTTCGGTCTTGATTCGGTTTCACTTAAGGAAATTGCAAAGCGCTATGAACCCGATAGAATTTTAGCAGAAAGACTTTGGCAGGAATCTTCCCGTGAAGGGAAAATTCTTGCCACTCTTCTGTATCCTTATGATCAGTTCAACTCTGAAACGGCTGACGAATGGCTTCATGATTGCTTCACTACCGAATTAGTCGAGCAGCTATGCTTTAATCTTTTGCAACACACTTCTTTTGCATATGATAAAGCTTTATCATGGATTTCAAATGAAGATGTAAACATCAAAGCCTCCGGATGCCTGCTCTTACTCAGACTCATTTTATCTCATAAATGGAGTATTGACAAAGACCAAATACTAAAACTGGTTGAGAAGTTGACAGCATCTGAAGACACAAAGCTTTCGACTAATGCTAAAAGATTAGTTGATTATTATCAGTACAATTGATAATAATCTTAAATTCACTTACTTAATAATTATTAATCATCTTTATTAATGCCTTGATTTTAGGATTCAAGCATTAAGACTATTATGTATTTTTTGTATCTTTGCGTTTTGTTTACCGCTAAAAGGTAAAGATTGTCAGGTAGAAATAATTTCTGCCTTTTTGGTTGTGTCTTTATGATTAGACTTAAATAAATGAAAGCAGATGTATTGTTAGGACTCCAGTGGGGTGATGAGGGAAAAGGTAAAGTAGTAGATGTACTTACTCCTCGTTATGATGTAGTATGCAGGTTTCAGGGTGGTCCGAATGCAGGACATACTCTTGAATTCAACGGTCAGAAATATGTTCTCCGTTCCATACCATCAGGTATTTTCCAGGGTAATAAAATAAACGTGATTGGAAATGGTGTTGTGCTTGATCCTGCGTTGTTCAAGATTGAAGTTGATCAGCTTTTGGCAAGCGGTCATCCTTTAACTGAAAGATTGCTGATATCCAAAAAAGCTCATTTGATTTTGCCTACACACAGATTGCTGGATATGGCGAATGAACAGGCAAAAGGAGCCGGCAAAATCGGAACAACCGGTAAAGGTATCGGTCCGACTTATACTGATAAAATCAGCAGAAACGGATTGAGGGTTGGCGATATCCTTGATGGTTTCGATGAAAAATATAAAACCGCTGTTTCGAGACATGAAAATATTTTGAAAAGCATGAACTTCGAATACAATCTGGCTGAAATAGAAAAAGAATGGTTTGAAGGTCTGGAATGTCTTAAGAAATTTACTTTTATCGACAGCGAACAATATCTGAATGACTGTCTGAAGGAGGGCAAATCACTCTTATGTGAAGGAGCTCAGGGCACCATGCTGGATATTGACTTTGGCTCATACCCCTTTGTAACATCTTCAAATACTGTTTGTGCCGGTGCATGTACCGGTCTTGGGCTTCCTCCAAAAGCAATTGGAAATGTTTATGGTATTTTTAAAGCTTACTGCACAAGAGTCGGTAGCGGTCCTTTCCCTACTGAGCTTTTTGATGAAATTGGGCAGGAAATGCGTGACAGAGGTCATGAATATGGATCTGTTACTGGTCGTCCCAGAAGATGTGGATGGATTGACCTGGTAGCACTCAGATACGCTATTATGGTAGACGGAGTTACTGATCTTATCATGATGAAAAGTGATGTAATGGATACTTTTGAAACCATTAAAGCATGTGTTGCTTATGATGTGGATGGTAAAATTACAGAAACACTGCCTTTTGAACTTAACGAAAAGACTAAACCTGTTTATACAGAAATCCCGGGATGGAACTGTGATATGACAAGTATTAAATCTGAAGATGAGTTCCCTGAAGAATTCAACAACTATCTTTCATTCCTTGAAAATGAGCTGGAAGTCAGAATAAAAATCGTTTCTCTGGGTCCGGACCGTGAGCAAACAATTGAGAGATACATTTAATTTATCTTTTAAAATCAGAAAAATATGATATACATTATTTTTATCGTATTTGCGTTACTAAGCTGGGTCGTCCAGAGTATGCTGAAAAGCCGTTTCAAAAAATACAGTAAAGTCGCAATGCCTAACGGTTTGACCGGCAAGGATGTTGCAGAAATGATGTTAAGAGAAAACGGTATATATGATGTAAAAGTTCAGCATATTGCCGGTCAGTTAACTGACCACTATAATCCTGCAACAAAGATTGTCAATCTTAGCGAAAGTGTTTACCTGAGCAACAGCATTGCTGCAGCTGCAGTGGCTGCGCATGAATGCGGACATGCAGTACAACATGCAAAATCTTATGCGTTCCTGAATATGAGGTCTAAATTAGTACCTGTAGTAAGTTTTGCTTCCCAGTGGATGCAATGGGTTTTACTTGCAGGTATACTTTTAATACAGACATTCAAACCTTTGATGCTGATTGGCATTATACTTTTTGCTATTACGACTCTGTTCAGTTTCATTACTTTGCCTGTTGAAATCAACGCAAGTAAAAGAGCAGTTTCATGGTTGAGTAATGCCGGCATTACTAACAACCAGACATACCCAATGGCAACTGACGCTTTGAAATGGGCAGCATATACTTATGTTGTTGCGGCTCTTAGTTCATTAGCAACGTTGATATATTACATTTTGATTTTTATTGGCGGCAGTGACCGTGATTAAATTTATGCAGAAACCATCCATTCCAAAAGGTACACGCGATTTTTCGCCAAATGAAATGGCGAAAAGAAATTATATTTTTAATACTATCAGTTCTGTATTCAGACTTTTCGGTTTCCAGCAAATAGAAACCCCCTCAATGGAGAATCTTTCAACATTGATGGGAAAATATGGTGAAGAAGGCGATAAACTTCTTTTTAAAATACTTAATTCGGGTGATTTTATCGGAGATATTCCATCAAATGAGTTTATTTCAGGAAATTCAGCAAAGATTGTTAATAAAATTTCCGAGAAAGGTTTGAGGTATGATTTAACCGTACCTTTTGCCAGATACGTGGTTATGCACAGGAACGAAATTGAGTTCCCGTTCAAGAGGTTTCAGATACAGCCTGTCTGGAGAGCCGACAGGCCTCAAAAAGGGCGTTATCGTGAGTTCTTCCAATGTGATGCTGATGTTGTCGGGAGTGATTCATTGCTGAATGAAGTAGAATTACTTCAGATTATTGATGAAGTATTCGGCAGGTTTAATTTAAGAGTCTCTGTTAAATTAAACAACAGAAAGATTCTTGCCGGCATTGCGGAAATCATCGGCGAAAACGATAGTCTTACTACAATTACTGTTGCAATCGACAAATATGAAAAGATTGGAGAAGACAACGTAATCAAAGAATTAATTGATAATGGTTTGAAACCTGATTCCATCGAAAAAATCAAACCAATCCTCAGATTGGAAGGTACGAACGAAGACAAAATAATTAATCTTAAAAGTATACTTAAAGATTCCGAAATTGGTCTTAAAGGCGTCGATGAAATCGAAACTATTTTAAATCTTATTAAAAATATTAATATTGATTCTCAGATTGAGCTTGATCTGAGACTGGCTCGTGGATTAAACTATTATACAGGTGCAATCATTGAAGTCAAGGCTCTTGATGCCGAAATGGGAAGTATTTCTGGTGGCGGCCGGTATGACAATCTTACCGGAGTTTTTGGTCTTTCAGGTGTTTCGGGTGTTGGCATATCTTTCGGAGCGGACAGGATTTATGATGTACTTAACGCTTTAGATTTATTTCCACCTGATACTACAGAATTGACAAAGCTTTTATTTATAAATTTTGGAGAAAAAGAAGCTTCATATTGCCTTCCTCTTCTTCAATCTTCAAGAAAAGCCGGTATTTATTCTGAAATATACCCGGACTCTTCAAAATTAAAAAAACAGATGGGCTATGCTAATTCAAGAAGTATTCCCTTTGTAGCTATTGCAGGTGAAAATGAAATGAATACAAACAGCATTACTATTAAAGATATGGTTTCAGGTGAACAAATAACAATCAAGTCTGATGAATTGATTAATTATCTGAAAGGGAAAAATATAAATTGACAGACATGAACTTACAAGATTTGAGTGAACAGGAAATAGGCAGAAGGCAAAGTCTGCAGGCTTTAAGAGATTTAGGTATTAATCCATATCCTGCTGAAGAATATCCTACGAATGCCTTTTCAACAGACATTATAAATGGTTTCAAAGATGAGGAAACTGAACGTGTGAACGTTTGTGTTGCAGGACGTATGATGAGCCGCAGAATAATGGGCAAAGCTGCTTTTTTTGAACTTCAGGATTCCAAAGGAAGAATTCAGGTTTACATCTCAAGAGATGCAATATGTCCCGATGAAAACGACAAAGAGCTTTATAATACAGTTTTTAAGAAACTTCTTGATATTGGTGATTTTATCGGCATAAAAGGTTATGTTTTCAGAACCCAGATGGGAGAAATATCTGTTCACGCCGAGTCTCTTACAGTTTTATCCAAAACTCTTAAACCCCTTCCGATTGTTAAAGAAAAAGACGGTGAAATCTTCGATGCTTTCACTGATCCTGAGATGAGATTCAGACAAAGATACGTTGATCTTGTTGTGAACAGCAATGTTAAAGAGATTTTCAGAAAACGTACTCAGGTTTTCAATTCCATGAGGCAGTTTTTTAATGATTTTGGCTATATGGAAGTAGAAACTCCCATTCTTCAGTCCATCCCCGGAGGTGCTGCAGCAAGACCTTTCATCACTCATCACAATGCTTTGGATATACCTTTGTATCTGAGAATTGCTGATGAATTATATCTGAAGCGTTTAATTGTCGGAGGTTTCGAGGGCGTTTACGAATTTTCCAAAAATTTCAGAAATGAAGGAATGGACAGAACGCATAATCCTGAATTTACTGCTATGGAAATATATGTTTCCTACAAGGATTATAACTGGATGATGGATTTCACCGAGAGAATGCTTGAAAAAATCAGCCTTGAAGTTAATGGCACTACAGAACTAAAAGTCGGAGATAATGTTATTAGCTTTAAAGCTCCCTACAAGAGGATAACGATGATTGATGCCATCAGGGAAAACACCGGCATCGACATCAATGGCATGGATGAAATTCAACTCAGAGAAGTATGCAAAACTCTTGGAGTTGATCAGGATGAAACCATGGGTAAAGGAAAATTAATCGATGAAATCTTTGGTGAAAAATGTGAAGGTAAGTATATTCAACCTACTTTCATTACAGACTATCCATACGAAATGTCACCTCTGTGCAAAAGACATCGTGAAAATCCTGAACTCACCGAGAGATTCGAACTTATGGTAAATGGCAAGGAACTTGCAAATGCATATTCTGAACTTAACGATCCTATTGATCAGCTTGAAAGATTTAAGGAGCAGCTGAAACTTGCTGAAAAAGGAGATGATGAAGCAATGTTCATTGATATGGACTTTGTAAGATCACTTGAATATGGAATGCCGCCTACATCTGGTATGGGCATTGGAATGGACAGGCTCGTAATGTTAATGACAGGTCAGACTACTATCCAGGAGGTTTTGTTCTTCCCACAGATGCGCCCGGAAAAGACCATCAAAAAAGATCCGGACTCTGCATATTCTGCCTTAGGTATTCCTGAAGAATGGATACCGGTTATTCAAAAAGCAGGTTACATACTTGTAGAAAACCTGAAGGGTCTTGTAGCCGGTAAATTTCATCAGGAACTTTGCGGGTTAAACAAAAAGAATAAATTACAATTGACAAATCCGACATTAGATCAGGTAAATACCTGGTTGTCTAACCTTTAATTTTTATAATCAATGGAAATTCAGGGTAAAATATGCATCATGGGAGGAGGCAGCTGGGCGACAGCCTTAGCAAAAATCATCACGATGAATCCTTCCGAAAAGATAAACTGGTACATGAGAAGACCTTCTCAGATCGATGAATTTAAAAAGTCCGGGCATAATTCCAGTTATCTGACAGGTATTAACTTTGACCTTGAAAAAATTCATTTTTACAGCAATATCAATCTGGCAGTAAAAAACTCTGACATACTGGTTTTTGCTACACCATCGCCATTTCTTAAGCAGCATTTAAAAAAATTAAATCAGGATATAAGCGGTAAAATCATAGTTTCTGCTATAAAAGGTATCGTTCCTGATGAAAACATGCTGGTTTCAGACTATTTCAACAAGGTTTATGGCGTTCCGATGGAAAATATTACAGCAATTGCAGGTCCCTGTCATGCTGAAGAAGTATCATTGGAAAGATTGTCATATCTGACTATAGCCTGTGTTAATAAGGAGCGCGCCAGGTGCGTTGCACAGAAATTCACCTGTAGCTTTGTAAAAACCACTATTTCTGATGATATCGTAGGCGTTGAATATTCATCGACCCTCAAAAATGTATACGCGATAGCTGCAGGAATATGTCACGGACTTAAATACGGAGACAATTTCCAGGCAGTTCTGATATCCAATTCTGTTCAGGAAATGAACAGATTCATCAATACAGTACATCCTATTGTAAGAAATATAAACGAGTCTGTTTATCTTGGAGACCTTCTTGTAACAGGATATTCTAAATTTAGCCGAAACCGTACTTTTGGGACCATGATAGGTAAAGGCTATTCGGTCAGAACTGCTCATCTTGAAATGGAAATGATAGCGGAAGGATATTATGCGACAAAATGTATTAAGGAAATCAATGAATGCTACCATGTTAACATGCCGATACTGGATGCCGTATATAACATTCTTTATGAAAGGGTTTCACCAGGTATTGAAATAAAATTACTCACAGAATCACTTAGATAATATTAAGGAATATGAATACAATAAATTTAAACATTGAGAAGGTTAAGAGCTTCATAACCTCTGAAAAAATATTTTCAAATTCTGAAAAAGCCTTAAATGCCAATAAAGCACTTGAAAATGGTACAGGTAAAGGAAATGATTTTCTTGGCTGGGTAAATCTGCCTTCATCTATTACAAATGAGATGGTTGAAGACATTATTGTTACAGCTGAAAACCTGAGGGCTAAATGTGATGTAGTCGTTGTTGCAGGTATCGGAGGTAGTTACCTTGGTACAAAAGCTGTAGTTGATGCTCTTTCAAACAGTTTTGAATGGTTGCAGACTGATCGCAAGAATCCTGTAATATTATACGCCGGTAATAATATCAGTGAAGATTACCTTGCTGAATTGTCAGATTTCTTAAATGGAAAATCTTTTGGTATAATTAATATTTCAAAATCAGGCACAACTACCGAAACCGCTCTTGCATTCAGGATTTTGAAAATAAAGCTGGAAAGCCAGGTAGGTAAAGAAGAAGCCAAATCAAGAATAGTAGCTATCACTGATGCAAGTAAAGGTGCTCTAAGAAAATTGTCAACTCAGGAAAATTACAAGACATTTGTCATTCCTGATAATGTAGGCGGCAGATATTCAGTACTCACTCCTGTCGGATTGCTGCCAATAGCTGTTGCAGGCTTCGACATTAAAATGCTTATTAATGGAGCCGTAGAAATGGAGAAAAAATGTCATTCAGATGTGCCTGTGGAAAATAATCCTGCTGCAATTTATGCTCTGACAAGAAATGAACTTTACAACAGCGGAAAGAAAATTGAAATAATGGTCAACTACCATCCAAAGCTTCATTTCTTCTCAGAATGGTGGAAACAGCTTTATGGTGAAAGTGAAGGAAAGGAAAACAAGGGTATTTATCCATCATCAGTTGATTTCACTACAGATCTTCATTCAATGGGTCAATGGATTCAGGAAGGTGAAAGAATTATCTTTGAAACCGTGATAAGCATAGCGAATGCTAATCGTGAGATGTCAATACCCGGTGACGAAGAAAATCTTGACGGACTGAATTATCTTCAGGGTAAAAGAGTAGATCAGGTCAACAAAATGGCGGAACTTGGTACTCAGATAGCTCACATTGACGGAGGAGTTCCTAACATAAAAATTGATGTTCCGGTACTAAACGAATACTATATTGGCCAGCTTATTTATTTCTTCGAAAAAGCATGTGGCATCAGCGGATATCTTCTGGGAGTTAATCCATTTGATCAACCGGGAGTAGAAGCATATAAGAAAAATATGTTCGCACTTTTAGAGAAACCGGGATTCGAAAAAGAGTCTGAAGAAATAAAGAAAAGGCTTTGAAATGTACGATAAAGCTATTAAGGAATATCTCGATAATAAAAAAGTTACTTGTATTGATTTAAAAGCAGTCCTTTTTGACATGGATGGGGTATTGTATGATTCAATGCCAATCCATGCTGTTGCCTGGACTCAGACTTTGAAGGAACTGGGATTAACTTTCAGTGAAGAAGAAGCATATCTTCATGAGGGCAGAACAGGTTCAGGTACAATAAATATAGTTTATCAAAGAGAATTTGGCAGAAATGCCACGGAAGAAGAAATCCAAAAGATTTACGAAAGAAAGTCATCTTTATTTGATAATTCAAAAGATGCGTTGCCAATGCCCGGAGCAATTGAATTACTTGAAAAAGTAAAGATGAGTAACCTTAACAGGATAATCGTAACTGGCTCCGGACAAAAGAAACTTCTTACAAAACTCAATAATAATTTCCCCGGCCATTTTTCAAAAAGTAAAATGGTGACTGCTTATGATGTTGTTTTTGGGAAACCAAATCCGGAACCCTACCTGAAAGGACTTCAGAAAGCAAATATTTCTAATAATGAGGCTATTGTTGTTGAAAATGCACCTTTGGGTGTTGAATCAGCTAAAGCTGCGGGAATTTTCACTATAGCTGTAAATACCGGTAAATTAAAAGACAGTCATTTACTGGATGCCGGAGCGGACCTCCTTTTTGGCAGTATAAAAGAATTATCTGATGAATGGGATAATTTACTCAATTCATTCTTAAGAAATCGGGTAGTATAAAAATAAAATAGTTTTCCTCCTTTTTAGTGCACCATGCATGGTGCACTAAAAAAATGAGTTGATGCATGAACATCAACTCATTTCGTGATCCCGTGGAGATTCGAACTCCAATCGATGGAACCGGAATCCACTATTCTATCCATTGAACTACGGGACCATTTTGAGCCTGCAAAATTATAAAAAAAAGCCACCCGTGAAAAATTAATGTCTATTTCTTCATCGATTATAATGTAAGCATACATCTTTGATTATATTAACAAAATAAACTAATTAGTGTATAATTTAAAATAATAGACAAACTTTTAATCAAATTGACTTACATTTTGTAATTTTTAATATCTTTGCACACCATTATGATATTTAACTATTTTGAATAATTATGAGTTATCTAGTCTTGCCTAAAAACTATAAGCCTTTGCTGGATCTGAAGCAAACTGAACAGGCTATCAAACTTATCAAGGATTTTTTTCAACAAAGTCTTGCATCTGAACTTCGTTTAAGACGCGTTACAGCACCATTATTCGTGTTATCAGGTAAAGGTATAAATGACAACTTATCCGGAAAAGAAAATCCTGTAAGTTTCAAAATTAAAGATATGAAAGGCGAGAATGCTGAAATAGTTCATTCTCTTGCAAAATGGAAAAGATTGACTCTTGCTGAATACAGCATTGAAGATCAGTATGGTATTTATACTGATATGAATGCGATAAGAGCTGATGAAGAATTAGGTAATCTCCATTCATTATATGTTGACCAGTGGGACTGGGAGTTATGTATTAAAGAAAATGACAGGAACATAGAATTCCTCAAGAACGTTGTTAAGCGTATTTATGCAGCTCTCAGACAAACCGAGTTTATGGTATATGAGCAATATCCTCAAATTAAGCCAAATCTGCCAATCAAAATAACATTTATACATTCTGAGGAGTTACTTAAAATGTACCCGACTCTTTCACCAAAAGAAAGAGAAAACGCTTTTGCCAAAGAGCATAAAGCTGTTTTTGTTTATGGCATAGGTAAAGAATTATCCAACGGTAAAAAACACGACGAGCGTGCTCCGGACTATGATGACTGGACTACCTTAAACGAAGATGGATTCTGTGGATTAAACGGCGACCTGATCGTTTGGAATGAGGTTTTAGGTTGTGCATTTGAGCTTTCATCAATGGGTATAAGAGTAGACAAGAAAGCATTGCTTGAACAACTTCAGTTATGCAATTGCATGGAGCGTTCTGAGCTTTACTTCCATAAGAAACTTCTTAATGATGAATTACCTTTAAGTATAGGTGGTGGCATTGGCCAGTCTCGTCTTTGCATGTACCTTTTAAGGAAAGGTCACATCGGAGAAATTCAGGCAAGTATATGGCCTGAAGAGATGAGACAAACTTGTCTTGAAAATGGAATGCCTTTGATTTAAAACATTTATCTTGCTACCGTAATATGGTAGCAAGCTTGTTTTACTTCTCTTACCACTTTACATCTGCCTTCTTTACTCATCTCTGTAAGGACTTCAGCCAGTGGGTGTCTAAGCATGTCATGACGGCAATAACCTTCCGGAGCAGGTGTACCATTTATTGGAATGAACTCCTTGTATGATATGTCAAATGTCGTACCATACAAATGTGCGGACAAGGATTTGGTAGCATTACCATTCCTTTTACCAAGTCCGTTCTGACTCTCGTTTGTTCTCAGTACAGAGCTGATTAGCATCCTGTAATGCCCTATATTGGTTTCTTCAAGTTTCTTCTCGAATCTTTCGCCAATTTCATCAAGCAATTCTGAAGCTTCTTTTGTAAGATACGGATATGAATGTGTAAGATTCTTTAAAAGATAGGTTTCACTATCTTCTAATTTTATAAGTTTTTTACTGAAATCTGATTTTTTAAGTCTTTCTTCAAATTCAGCGTTTGTAGCCATTGGCTGTATTCCCATTCTTCTTGCACATTCAAGATGAGATTCATTACCATCCTTCAGCTTACCAATGTCCCAGAATTTATTTGCAATTTTACTACAGTCTTCACATTCTCCTACTTTAGAAAGTACATACTCCTTTTGTTCCGACTTACCAAATTTCCAGTCATAACCGACCACAAAACGAATAATACCAGTTAACAAAATACATGTGCAAAAACCAAGAATGAAAAAGCTTAAACTTATCCGTTTTAAACGTCGCATGATAAAAAAAGAATTTTTAGATTTGCAGGAGTCACCCAAAAACAAAATTAATGGACGTAAAGATAGAAAATTCGTGGAAACATTTACTTGCTCCTGAATTTGAAAAAAAATATTTTTTGAAACTTACTCAATTTGTAAAAAACGAATATACCAGCTTTCCGGTATACCCAAAGGGTAGCCAGATATTTAATGCGTTCGATAAATGCCCTTTTGAAAAAGTTAAAGTTGTTATTTTGGGTCAGGATCCCTATCATGAACCCGGTCAGGCCCACGGACTTTGCTTCTCAGTTCCGGAAAACATTTCTTTTCCGCCGTCTTTACAAAATATCTTTAAAGAAATCCGTAATGATTTGGGATTTGAACCTGTTAAGAGCGGAGATTTGACGAGATGGTCCGAACAAGGTGTACTATTGCTTAATTCGACGCTTACAGTAAGAGCCCATATTGCAGGGTCTCACCAGAATAAAGGCTGGGAATCATTTACGGATGCTGTAATCCATAAGCTTGCAGAAAGCAAGCAAGGACTCGTCTTTATCTTATGGGGCTCATATGCCCAAAAAAAAGGCAGTTTCATCGATGAAACCAAGCATCTTGTTTTAAAATCCGTTCATCCTTCTCCTCTGTCTGCGCACAGAGGATTTTTCGGGAATCATCAATTCAGTAAAACTAACGAGTGGCTTATTTCAAAAGGTCTTGAGCCAATAGACTGGCACTAAGAACAAGCTTAATTCCAGATACGATTATCATTTGGATTCTGATGCTGTTCATACTTGAGATCCTTCAACATAGCAGCCTTAACCCTGATAGTAAAATTATATGATTTGTATCTTCCGATGGGTATAAAGCTACCCGACATTTCCCAACAGTGAAGATCTCTTGATACTGAACAGTTCATTGTTGTAAATTCTTTTGTAATAAAGTTATAACTGGTAGATGCATTAATCCTCCACTTATCCGCAATTGAAATATTACCGCTTAAACTAAGATTTTGTGTGAAACCGTAATTAAAGTACATTTTCTCTTTATTGAACTCTGATAGTCTGCCATATCTCAGCGAATAACTGATATTTATGCTCCATGGCATTTTTAATGGCTGATATAATGCAGCTTCAGGGTCATATATCTCAGCAGGCGTTTCTGCCTTATTAGTTCCTTCATTACTATTGCCTGCACCATCAGCCGGCAAATCAGAATTTTCTCCATCAGGCAAATCTCCCTGCCCTGAATTGCTATTTTTATCCTTGTCCTTCTTCTCTTTCTTTTTGAAAGTATCATTATTAATAGTATAAGAAAAAGAAGTACCTGTACCTGTAAGCCTCCCTGGTATTCCAAATTTCTTAAACTGCGTGATATTAACCCTGTAAGGCGAGCCATTTTTATCAAGCTGATAAGTATACGGATCAAAAGACCCACTTAAATTTAAAGTATATGACCAAAGTTTTATTCTGATATTCGCATTTATATCACTCCAGTTTAAACTATCAGCAGCCATGTTGTATCCTCCTGAAAAAGAAAAATTATCAATAAGGCTGACTTTTTTGTAAACAACGCTTGTATCAGTCTCCTGCTTAATCTTCATTTCGAGATTATTCGTAATATCATATCCTATGCTTCCCGATTTTCCTGTACCCGGAGCACCATATAATGAATTCGAATATCTGTTATAATTTTCAGTTACCATTTCCCCATCTTCATTCATATAGGTAATATCCTCATAATAATGATAACGTTTACTTCCGAAATCAGGAGTGTATGAAAAAGAAATTGAAGGAGTTATAACGTGCCTTATCATATTAACTTTATCGCCGAATATTTTTTGATTCGGCTGAATACTACCATATAGTTTGGTTGATGCACTTACGCTTGCAGAATAATCCCAAACCCTGTTAAATCCCCAGATAGTATCAGTTTCCGGTAAACCGGTATTCTCATTAAGCTTTTTCTTGATTGAACTGGAATACCATCTTTCATTATAATTAAAGGATGGAGTCACATTGATATAATTCAAAACATTAAAAGTTGCTGAAACCGGAATGTTATGCATAGCACCGTTTTTCCAGTCCTTTATCAGTGATTTCTTTAATATGTCGTATTCTTTAACCTCATTTATCTTATTAGAAAATGATCCTGAATACCCTACCCTGATTTTTTCATACCATCTTTCACCTCCGGCTGCATTTTTCCTTTTAAATGGAGATATTGTAGACATGCTTATCCTCAATTCCGGCAAACTGATTGACAAAACAGAGTCTTTACTCCTTTGAGTTATAGATGAACTCAGATTTAAAGAAAACGGACTTTCAGCAAATCTACGGCTGTAATTAACAGACGAGCTTTTAGTATTATTGGCAAATTCCTGAGGATTATAATAAGAATCAAGATTACTACGGGAATAACCACTGGTTTGAAAGTTTACATTTGCAGAAAAAGACTGATAAGGATTTGCTTTAGAATCCTGAGAATGACTCCATGCCAGACTTAAGTTGTTTGACTTAGAGTAATCCGGCAAATTTTTCTCACTATTTACAGTCACTAAATAAGAGAAATTCAAACTGCCCGAAAACTTATATTTTACTCTGTAAGATGATCTTGCACTAACTCCCCATGAGCCTTTGGAATAAAGCTCACCTGTCAGAGCCAGATCGAAATAATCATTAATGGCAAAATAATAACCACCATCCTTTAAGTAGAAACCTCTTGTCAACTCATCACCATATGAAGGAGAAAGTATACCTGAAGAATAGGTTTGCGAATAAGGAAAATACCCAAACGGTATTATCAAAGGTAAATCAACATCTTCCATAACAAGATGCGCAGGACCGGATATAATATACTTACCTGTTTTCACCTTAGCCTTACTCAAATCCAGATAAAAGTGCGGATGATCATGATTTTCACAGGTAGTATACTTACCGTCAACCATACATAATAAATCGTTTCCGATTTTCTTTGTAAGTCCGCTTACGACATAGCCTTCTCCCTGATTAGTTACAACTTGTGTAATAAGACCTTTACCGGATTTGAAATTATATCTGATAGTTTTAGCCTTATACTCACCACTGACATCAGAAAAAACGGGATCTTCAGTAACCTGACCTGCAGTGTCTCTTTTACCAATAGCATAAAGCTGGGTACTGTCAATATTCATCCTGATGAAACCGGATTCAAGCTTAATATCACCATATTTTACTTTTCCAGTTCCATACAATTTACCTATTCCTCCATTGTTAAAAACCAAAGAATCCTGAGCCTCATAGTCAACGATGTTGGTAATAAACTGCTTCTTTTTAGCACTTTTTGAAATACTGTCATTAGCTAATGAATCCTTTAACATATTTGTAAGAGAGTCATTACTAAAAACAACTGAACTATCTTTATTTAAAATCAAAGCTGAATCCAGAGACAGTGGAGCTGCAAATGCTGCATTATCAGTCTTTGTTTGTAAACTGACCGGGTTTAAAGGGTAGAGCGCACTGCAGAATATCAAAAAGATTCCTGCAATAAAGCTTTTAGTGAATAAGTTTTTTAATGTCATGCCACACCCTTGTTTAGGGCGCAAAGGTATTAAAAACAACTTGCATTTAGAAAAACGAAAAGTGAAAAGAATTTAACCACCACGACAATAAGTTAACGTGATTAAAAATTACAAAAACATTTGGCTCCAGGTTTCAAACTTTTTAACTCCTTCTTCACCGTACTTTTCAAGATTTTTTTTAATTGTTTCAAGACTTAACTCTGTGTCAGGACGCGACTTCGAAAAAAAAAGGTCAGAAAAGCAAATTATTTGTTCTTCAACACTTACCGGGATCATATCTCTTTGAGGAAGAGGTAGCTTTCTTTCAATTATATCCTTAACGGTCAAGCCGGTACCTATATGTCTTTCACAGACAAGAGCATGTTTTGGCAAACCTTCTTTCTCAAGCATTTTCCTGCCAATTATACCATGACACAAATATGGATTTTTCCCGAAACAAAAAATATCAGGCGCATTTGTTAACACAACCCCAATATCATGTAACAAAGAAGCCTCTTCCAGAAATCTTTTATCAGCACCCAGTTCCGGGTGTTTATTTGCAATTAATAAACTTTTTTCAGCGACTTTTAAACTATGAGAATAAACTGAATTAAATAAAGGAGAGTCAGCCTCTAAATATTTTTGAAGAATACTAATAGCATCCATTATAAACTTTTTAAAGAGTGGTAAAGGAATTTAAATCTTTTTGCTTCTCAACAAAAATAGCTTAATTTTGCATTTATAATCATAGTTATATGCTCAGAAAGGCTATTTTATCTCTGTTTTTAACAAGTTTATTTCTGTGTGTCACTTCTACAGGCATTATTAATGCTGAAAATTTCACTATTGTAATTGATCCGGGACATGGCGGAAAAGATCCTGGTGCTCTGGGTTCGATAGTAAGAGAAAAAGATGTAGTACTGGCTATAGCATTAAAATTTGGTGAAAACATAAAAAGAAACCATCCTGATGTGAATGTGATTTACACCAGAGACGCTGATTTTTTCGTTGATCTGGAAAAAAGACCCAAAATTGCAAACAAAGCAAAAGCTAATTTATTTGTGTCCATTCATTCAGACTGGGCAAAAAGCAGCACTGTTAAGGGTGCCTCTACTTTTACACTGGGTCAAAACAGGAGCCGGGAGAATTTCGAGATTGCCAAAAGAGAAAACTCTGTTATACTTCTGGAAGATGATTACAAAACCAAATATGAAGGTTTCGACCCTAATTCAGCTGAATCATATATAATGTTTGAATTCATGCATGATAGTTTTATGGATCAAAGCATCAAGTTTGCTACGACTATACAACAAAAGTTATCTTCAGCCGGCAGGGTAAACAGGAATGTAAGACAGGATATTTTTCTTGTTTTAAGAAATACAAGCATGCCTGCCGTATTAGTAGAGTGCGGTTTCCTCACAAATAAAGAAGAAGAGTTATTTCTTAAATCAAATGAAGGTCAGACAATAATTGCAAGGAGTTTATATAATGCGTTTTTAGATTTCAAAAATGACTATGACAGAAAATCAAACCGGAAGCCGGTTATTGCATCATCCAAAGAATCAGACAGTGTAACAAGCAAAAAAACAAACTATACAATATCTGAAAACAAAAATCCAGATCAGTCTGATAGTAATAAAAAAAGTAGTAAAGACTCCGCTAGCAAAATAAAGGTTTTATCTGAAGAAAACGCTGATGCCAAGGGTAATATAGTTTTCAAGGTTCAGCTGGTTAGTTCTCCTGAACAACTTCCGGATAATGAAAAACGGTTTAGTGGAATCGAAGTTGAATATTATAAGGAAAAAGGAATTTACAAGTACACAACCGGAAAATTTTCAGACTTTAATGATGCAAATAAAAGAAGAAGAGAATTATCCGGAAAATTTCATGATGCTTTTGTTGTTGCTTTCAGGAATGGAATAAGGATTGATATTAACGAAGCTAAATCAGAATCATTTAAAACGAGATAATAAGTATCACATATACCAGTTTAAATTTGTTTATTAAGGAAATGAAGCTAAAAAAAAATACAATAAGTGAAATAAAAATAGGAATCATAGTAATATTTGCATTTGCAATTTTTATCTGGGGTTTAAATTTTTTAAAGGGGGTTAACCTTTTAAATCCTGGAAATGACTATGTAGTACGTTTTGAAAAAATTGATGGATTGGTTAAATCAAGTCCGGTAATGCTTGATGGATTTCAGGTTGGTCTGGTACGTGATATCCAATATCAATATGATAAGCCCGGAGCAATACTGGTTTATCTTGATGTAAACCGTAAATTAAAACTTCCTGTTGGCAGTCAGGTTTATCTCACATCTGCATTGGTTGGCACTCCCAATATTGAACTTAAACTCGGGGAGAATACTAATTCATTCATTGAAAGCAATGATACTATTACTGGCATAAAAGAAGAGGGTCTTATGGACCAGTTGAGCAATGGCCTTATAACCAGTGTTCAATCGCTTGTCACAAGAGCCGATAGTCTGATTGCAGGTATTGAAATCACTATAGAAAATGGTAATCTGGAAAGTTCACTTGCTTCTTTGGAAAACACATCCAAAAATCTCGAATTAATTTCAGAAAAATTAAACAAAACTATAGATAAGGATATACCTGTCTTATTAGGAAACATCAATACTTTGTCAAACGAATTTTCTAATGTTGGGAGAAATATAAACCAACTGGATTTAAAAGGTACATTAAGCAGGTTTGACATGGTCATGGATCAGATGGGAGATATTTCATTGAAACTCAACAGCAAGGATAATTCACTCGGGCTGTTGTTAAATGATAAGTCTTTATACAATAATCTAAGCGGTACTGCAGAAAGTGCAAATATGCTCCTTTTAAATCTTAAGGAAGAACCATCAAGATACGTACACTTTTCTATCTTTGGAAAATCAAAAAAATGACACTGAAAAATTACAATTCGTAAGTAACCGTTCAATAAATACACTTGCAAAATAATTAACGTAAAAATAACGCACTTTCGTAAACCTTTATTAACAGGGAGATTACAAAGATTCATGTCATTTTTACCTTTCCATATGTCATTTTTGCAAGACTCTATATTTAAGCATGTTACATTTTATCATTATTTTAGCATATTGATTATCTGGCATTTACGCTAATTGATTGAGCATAAATCAAATAGGTTAATTCAATTTTTTTTATCAAAAACACGATTTGTAAATTCAATTTATTTTTCAAAAATTTGCATTCCACCAACAAAAAAACTTTTATTAATAATGACCTTGAATCATAAATCTCTCTGGAATGACTGTCTGAACATTATTAAGGATAATGTGCCTAGTCTGAGCTATTCCACGTGGTTCGATCCGATCAAACCTTTAAAGTATGACAATAAGGCTTTGTTGATACAGGTTCCCAGCCATTTCTTTTATGAGCAACTTGAAAGTCAGTATGCTGATCTTATTGGTAAAGTTTTAAAAAGAATTACCGGAGAAAATACTTCTTTGCTTTATCAGGTGATGGTTTCCGATACAGCCGTACAGATTACACCTGAAAAGCATCAGCAAACAGATACAAGATTTAACAGTGTTCCTACCAGACCTGCGGTTTCAAAAAATCCTTTTGATCAGGTTCTGAATACAAGGCTTGATTCACAATTGAACAGCAATCTTACTTTCGGTAATTTTATTGGTGGAGAGAGTAATATGCTGGCCAGAACAGCTGGTATCTCAATTTCAGAAAAACCGGGTAAGACGATTTTTAATCCTTTGTTCATTTATGGCAAATCAGGAGTAGGAAAAACGCACTTGTTACATGCTGTTGGTAATGCATCTATTGATCGAAATAGTGAACTAAGAGTACTTTATGTCTCTTCACATCTTTTCCAGGTTCAGTACTCACAGGCTTATTTAAACAATACTGTAAACGATTTCATACATTTTTACCAAAGCATCGATGTTTTGTTGATAGATGATATACATGAATTATCGGGAAAAACCGGTACTCAGAATGTTTTTTTCCATATATTCAACCATCTGCATCAGAATGGAAGACAGCTTATTATTACATGTGATCGTCCTCCAAAGGATCTTTCAGGTATTGAAGAAAGACTTCTTACGCGTTTCAAATGGGGCTTAACTGCCGAAATGGAAAAACCGGATTACTCACTTAGAGTATCAATTTTGCATAGTAAACTTCAACGTGATGGTCTGATGTTTTCAGATGAAGTAATTCAGTTTATTGCAAAAAATGCTACTGAAAATGTCAGAGACCTTGAAGGAATAGTAGTTTCACTTATGGCACATTCTGTAATTTATGAGAAAGAAGTGGACATTGAACTCGCAAAGAAAGTAGTTTCAAATGCCATAAAAATTCAGGAAAAACAAATTTCTGTAGAATATATTGAAGAAGAAGTATGCAAATACTTTGACATTGAACAGGATCTTTTACATTCAAAATCAAAAAAACAGGAAATTGCACAGGCAAGACAGATTGCAATGTACCTTTCAAGAAAATTTACTGATAAATCATATTCAAATATTGGTGAGGTTATAGGTAAGCGGGATCATGCAACTGTACTTCATGCCTGTAAAGCTGTCAGCAATCTGATAGAGACTGACAAAAAAATGAGATCATGCATTCAGCAGATTGAAGATATAATTCAGGGCAAATAGCCAACCAGTTAAACAAGCAAAGCTTCACCAATATCATTTTCTTTTGATCTAGTGAAGCTTTTTCTATTTGGCGGGTTGCATATCATTTCAAAAAACCCTGCTCGACCAGGGCCTTAATAAGCTTATCTGAGAAGTACTCATTATCTTCTTTTTTATATCTTATTTCCGAATAAACCTGGGCAAGGTTTCTTTTATCATTTATTTTCACAAATTGAATGTTTTCATCGAGGTTTTCCTTTTCATGGTATATACCGGCCAGATCTGAATCAGAGACATTTTTATAATATTCATTGTGGATTATTGATTTCAGCTGCAATCTGTCAGATAATTTTGCGATTGAATCTTTTGCAGGATAACCTACAGTCACTGTTGTTACTGGCATAACCAAATCAGGTAATTTCAAAATCCGGGAAATTTCTAACGGATTATAGGTTGTTGTTCCCAAATAACATATGCCTAATCCTTTTTCTTCAGCTGCTACACAAAAAGTTTGCGCAAGTATTACGGCATCAATAGCGGCAAATGTAAATGCCTGAATATTATCAAAACCATGTTTTGCATTATTAATAGCACACCACCTGGATATTCTGTTGAGATCTGCACAAAAAGTCAAAACAACCGGAGCTTCCAAAATCTGAGACTGATTAAAATGACATGGCGCAAGCTGTTTTTTCATTTCAGTATCTTTAGTTACAATAACACTATACGCCTGCATATTTCCGGTATTTGAGCTTCGGCATGCAATATTTAACAGCTCTTCCAGCAAACTGTCATCTACTTTGGTATCAGAATACTTTCTGATTGTCATTCTTGTTTTCATCGAGTCCATATGTTCATTTTTTATATCCATGTAATTTAAGCCGGGCATTTCATATACAAAATTAAGAATTCTAAGCAGAATTTAAGACACAGTCATTTAACTTCAATAATTAAAAAAATGGAGTATTCGTAATGAGCTGATTAGTAGCACCATTGCAAATTAATCATCTTTAATGACCTGTTACAATTTTCAAAAAAGAAAATTTTAAGCACTACTTCATTTTACTATATGCCTGTTTTTCTGTTTATTACAATATTTTTTTAGAAACTTTTCACAATTAACAATCTCTTTACAGCAAACATTTTGTAAAACCATTTATTCAGGTTAAACTTGCAAAACATAAAAAAAAATAATAATAACAAATTATAGAATCTCTAAAACACTAATTGTGAAAAAGAACACTTATACAAATGAAGAAGCCTTCCAGTCTTCCCTTGAATACTTTACGGGAGACGAGCTTGCAGCAAGAGTCTGGGTTAACAAATATGCATTAAAAGATTCATTCGGGCATATTTTTGAGAAGAACCCTGAAGAAATGCATCAGAGATTAGCAAGCGAAATTGCACGTATTGAAAAAAAATACCCTAATCCTCTGGAAGAAAAAGATTTGTTTGAGCTTTTTGACAAATTTAAATATATAGTACCACAAGGGAGTCCAATGACCGGTATCGGAAATAATTATCAGGTGGGCTCTCTCTCTAATTGCTTTGTTATAGGAGTTGAAGGTTCTGCAGATTCATACGGAGCAATTATTAAAATTGATGAAGAGCAGGTTCAACTTATGAAAAGGCGTGGAGGTGTTGGCCATGATCTTTCACACATAAGGCCAAAAGGCTCGCCTGTTAAGAATTCCGCTTTGACTTCCACAGGTATTGTCCCGTTTATGGAACGATATTCAAACTCTACCCGCGAAGTCGCACAGGATGGCAGAAGAGGCGCTTTAATGCTTAGTGTCTCTGTTAAGCACCCGGACTCCGAGTCGTTTATTGATGCCAAGATGATTGAAGGTAAAGTTACAGGTGCCAATGTCTCCGTAAAAATCACTGATGAATTCATGGAAGCTGTATCAAATAACGAATCCTTTACACAACAATATCCTGTAAATTCAAACAATCCTGTATATACAAAAACCATTGAGGCTAAACCCTTATGGGATAAGATAATACATAACGCATGGCAGTCAGCTGAACCGGGAGTTCTGTTTTGGGATACGATCATCAGGGAATCAGTTCCGGATTGTTATGCTGATTTAGGTTTCCAGACTGTTTCAACAAATCCATGTGGCGAAATACCTTTATGCCCATATGACAGCTGCCGTTTACTTGCAATAAATCTGTATTCATATGTAAAAAATCCATTCACTGAAAATGCATTTTTTGATTTCGGTTTATTCAAAAAACACGTAGGTCTTGCACAAAGGATAATGGATGATATTATTGATCTTGAAATGGAAAAGATTGATCAGATACTATTAAAGATCAATACTGATCCTGAAGATGAAAATGTAAAACATACTGAATTGCAACTCTGGGATAAAATCAGAACAAAAACGCTGAAAGGCAGACGTACCGGAGTAGGAACAACTGCTGAGGGCGATATGCTTGCTGCTTTAGGTCTTACATACGGAAGTGAGGAAGCTTCTGCTTTCTCTGAAGAAATTCACAAATGTGTAGCTCTCGAAGCATACAGATCTTCAATTAATCTTGCTAAAGACAGAGGTGCATTTGAAATTTTTGATTTTAAAAGAGAAGCCAATAATCCATTCGTAAAAAGAATAGCCGAAGCTGATCCGGCTTTAATTGAAGAAATGAAAAAATATGGTCGCAGAAATATTGCATGTCTGACCATAGCACCTACAGGAACCACCAGCCTGATGACTCAAACAACTTCAGGTATAGAACCGGCTTTTAGTCTTGTTTACAAAAGACGCAGAAAGATTAATCCTAACGACAAGGATTCCAGAATTGACTATAAGGATGAAAGCGGTGATTGTTTTGAAGAATATATTGTATTCCATCATAAGTTTGTCGAATGGATGGAAGCTAATGGATATCCCACTGCTGTAAGATATGAGCAGGAAGAACTCGAGGAACTCATCCAAAAATCACCATATTACAAAGCTACTGCAAATGATGTGGACTGGCTTCAGAAAGTAAAAATGCAGGGCAGAATTCAGAAGTGGGTAGACCATTCAATAAGCGTAACGATCAACCTGCCATCAGACGTTAGTGAAGACCTGGTCAATCAACTTTATATGGAAGCCTGGAGATGTGGCTGCAAAGGTTGTACAGTCTACCGCGACGGTTCAAGATCAGGCGTCCTGATTTCTGCAAATGAGAAAAAAGAAGACCAGGAATCGGAAGATAATGAAGAAAAGAAAGACGGGAAGAAATTAATTTGTTTCCCTGCTATTACTCCTAAACGTCCGAGAGAACTAAAAGCTGATGTGGTCAGATTTCAGAATAACAAAGAAAAATGGATTGCATTTATTGGTCTTAATGAGGATGGAAGGCCTTATGAAATATTTACCGGTATTCAGGATGATGAAGAGGGTATAATTCTGCCGAAACATGTTCTGGAAGGTAAAATAATTAAAAATGTTGACGAAAACGGCATAAAAAGATACGACTTCCAGTTTTCAAACAAGAGAGGTTATAAAACTACAATTGAAGGACTTTCGGAAAAATTTAATTCTGAATACTGGAATTACGCCAAATTATTTTCCGGAGTTTTAAGATATGGTATGCCGATTGATCAGGTTATTAAACTTATCACCAGTCTTGACCTTGACAGTGAATCTATTAATACATGGAAAAACGGAGTAGAAAGAGCGCTTAAAAAATATCTTCCTAATGGAATGGTTGCCAAGGGTCAGGTTTGTCCGAATTGCGGCAGTGAAAGTCTTATCTTCCAGGAAGGTTGCTTGCATTGTACAAATTGTGACTATTCCAAGTGTGGATAATTGTTTCTCTCAATTACTTTTATCATAGGTTTCTATTTATTATTTGAAGCACAATGCGAAATTAAGCATGAAGTCTTCAGTCTTTTATCAGAAAAACCTTCTGCAAAATCCCGGAATATAATATACCGGGATTTTGTTTTAATTGATTAATTTTATTTTTCATAAGCAGCAGATTGTTTGTGAACAGAAATCAAAATGTTTTGGGTTAAGTTATTTAAATAATAGAATATGGATTACATCGTACTAAATAAAATGACATTCTTTGCATTTCATGGTGTGTCTGAACAGGAAAAAAAAGTAGGTAATACATTTATTATCGACCTGAAGATAGGGGGAGACTTTTCAGTTGCCTGTATGTCAGATAATATAGCAGATACCATCAACTATGCCTCTTTATATGAAGAAGTCAAACAAGTTATGGAGATACCCTGTAATCTGCTTGAACATCTTGCTGAAAATATATGCATTAAACTCAAAGACAACTTTATTAATATTCAAAGTGTTGAGATTAAAGTAACAAAGATAAATCCACCTATTGAAGGTCAAATTGAAAGTGCAAGTGTTATAATATCAAGATAAACAAAATAAATACTTCAAACCAACTAATATTCATATAAAAATAATTATTTTTGTCGTCCGTTTTTTTCTTTTGAACAATATCCGTTTTAGTTGGATTGTTATTTTTTGTTCAATCCGAATCACACGGATTAAAATATTTGATAAATTTCAGTTATTTTGACATGAAGAATAAATACATTCATCTTATTGAGCAGACATTCGAGTTTCCGAATGAAGAGTTCACATTGACAGATAATGAACTTAACTGGTTTAACATCCCCTTGATGGATATAATAAAGCAATACGGTACTCCATTAAGAATATTTTACCTGCCAAAAATAGGCCAGAACATACAGAGAGCCAGAAGAATGTTTAATGTAGCTATGGCTAAAGCTGAATATGATGGTGATTATCATTATTGCTACTGTACAAAAAGCTCGCATTTTTCATTTATCCTGGATGAAGTCCTTAAGCAAAATGTACATATTGAAACCTCATCCGCTTTTGATATTAATATACTTGAGTCATTATTTGAGAATGATAAAATCACCAAAGACAAGTATATTATTTGCAATGGATTCAAAAGGCCCCAGTATATTGAGAATATTCAAAATCTTATAAACTCCGGTTTCGACAACACCATTCCTATCCTGGATAATAAATTTGAACTGAATTTACTGATGAAAGGGATGGAAAAGAAATTTAAAGTAGGTATAAGAATTGCTTCTGAAGAAGAACCTAAATTTGATTTTTACACATCAAGATTAGGCATCAGATACAGTGATATCATACCATATTATCTTGAAAATATCAATTCAAATCCTTTGGTCGAATTGAAAATGCTTCACTTTTTCATTAATACCGGGATAAAAGATACAGCATATTACTGGAATGAATTGACCAAAGCGGTTGAACTTTATTGTGAGCTTAAACAAATTTGTCCCGAGCTGGATACTATTAATGTGGGTGGCGGTTTCCCGGTTCAGGTTAATCTCGATTTCGACTATGACTATGAGTATATGGCTGAAGAAATCATCTCGCAAATAAAAAACATATGTGTTCAGAATAAAGTTAAAGAGCCTGATATCTTCACCGAATTCGGATCATTTACAGTCGGAGAAAGTGGCGCTATGCTTTACTCTATCATCAATCAAAAGCAGCAAAACGACAGGGAGTTATGGAATATGATTGATAGCTCTTTTATAACAACACTTCCTGACACCTGGGCTATTAATCAAAGATTTGTACAATTGGCAATCAACAACTGGGATTTGGAATATCAAAGAGTCCATTTGGGTGGACTTACTTGTGACAGTGAAGACTTTTATAATTCTGAAGCCCACTCAAATGCCGTATTTTTACCTAAAATAATGCCAGAAAAAGAACAATTTATTGGCTTCTTTCATTGCGGAGCCTATCAGGAATCCCTAAGTGGTTACGGAGGTATACAACATTGCCTTATCCCCTCACCAAAAATGGTGCTTATCGATTTGGATGAAAATGGTGAATACTATACCAAACTTTTTGCAAAAGAACAAAGCTATAAATCAATGATGAAAATTTTAGGCTACTGATTATTTCTTAAATTTACTTCAGGGAGTATCAGGATTTAATATATTGATTGTAAAACTTTTTATTCAGCAGGTAGCTTCCAAGTATAATGCTGCCTCTGTAAATTTCAGGGATTTTCTTAACAACAGTTTTTGAAAGATTTTCATTTCGTTGTACAAGAAAATCCTTTTTCATTTTGTGATAATCATTTCTGGCTCTGAAAACAGCTTTAGCGTCTTTAAATTTTCCGGATAATACAAAAACAAATAAAGAAAGATAATCCAGAAAGAACCTGATAAAAAATACCATTAGATAATCTTCCTTGTTTATGTTCTTATAAAGCATTAAAAGATTATTTCTGTAATTCAGATATGTTTTTCTGGGATTTTCTTTGCTCAATGTTGCACCACCCAAATGATAAACGCAACTTTCCGGGACACAAACTATCCTTTTACCTCTGCTCTTCAATCTCCAGCAAAGATCAATTTCTTCCATATGGGCAAAAAATCTTGCATCAAAACCTCCGGACTCTTTAAATTCATTTAACTTTATGCAAAGACATGCTCCCGTTGCCCAAAAAATATCTTCCTGATTATCAAATTGCCCTTTATCTTCCTCAACCATATTCAGGATACGACCTCTGCAAAACGGGTAACCAAGAATATCAATAAAACCGCCTGCCGCACCTGCATGTTCAAAATATTCTTGTTGACGGACTGATCTTATTTTTGGCTGACAAGCTGCCACATCAGGATTATTATCCATAAACAGGACTAATCTTTCAAGCCAACCCTCAGTAACTTCAACATCAGAATTAAGTAAGACTACATACTCTGAATCCAATTCTTTTAATGCCAGATTATAACCTTCTGCAAATCCATGATTGAACTTAAGATCAATAATCCTGATTTTATCTAAGTAATATTTATTCAAATATGCCAAAGAACCATCATCAGAGCCATTGTCAGCGACAACTACCTCAAATGAGTCACCCCGGCTACAAGAGATAACCTTGTCAAGGTATTCCTGCATCAAAGCCAGACCATTCCAGTTTAATATTACAACTGATACCTTCATAATCACTATTCCGTTAACAAAGTACCTTTGAGCGCACTCATTTCATTATTGAAAGAGCCCAGTTTTACTTTTACTACTTTATTTATCATCTTCTTATTTCCCGGAGCTTCAACTCTAATATAATTATCAGTGAAACCATGCATAACTCCTTCAGGATTTGTATGTTCAAACAATACATTCATTGTTGAGCCAATAAACTTTTCATAAAAATCTTTCCATTTATTATCCGATAGCTTTTGCAATCTGATATGCCTTTCCTTTTGTTCAAATGGATTCACAGGATGCCCTATTTTCAATGCCTGCGTTCCCGGTCTTTCAGAATAAGTAAACACATGTAGCTGAGATATATCAAGCTGGTTAATAAAAGTGAAAGTATTTTCAAAAAGTTCAGGAGTTTCACCTCTGCTTCCCACAATGACATCTACTCCAATAAATGCATGAGGCAATACCTTACGAATGTGATCTATCCTGGATTTGAAAAGATTAGTATCATATCTGCGATGCATCAGACTCAACATTGTATCATCTCCGGATTGTAAAGGTATATGGAAATGCGGAGCAAAATGCGTTGAAGTTCTTACATAATCAATTATATCTGTAGTTAAAAGATTAGGCTCTATAGATGAGATTCTGAACCTTTCGATGCCATCAACCAAATCAAGAGCCTTAATAAGATCCAGAAATGTTTCGTCTGTTGATTTACCAAAATCACCTATGTTAACACCTGTCAGAACAACCTCCTTGGCACCTTCAGATGAAATCATCTGAACCTGACTAACCAAATCAGCAATAGACCCGTTTCTGCTTCTGCCACGCGCAAACGGGACAGTGCAATATGTACAGAAATAATCACAGCCATCCTGAACCTTCAGAAAATATCTTGTTCTGTCATCTCTCGAAAAAGACGGATTAAAAACTTTAATATCATTCAACTTTGAAACTCTGACTTCATGATTGCTTTTATTTGATTTCTCCTTCAAATATTCAGCTATATCAAATTTCTCATTAGCACCTAAAACCAGATTTACACCGGGAATTTTTGAAATTTCTTCAGGTTTTAGCTGAGCATAACATCCTGTTACAATAATTATAGCATCCGGATATTTCCTTATAAAACGATTTATTGCCTGACGACTCTTTTTATCAGCAGTATCAGTAACCGAGCAAGTATTAATTATGCAGACATCGGGATTCTCACCCGGTTTTATTTTTGAATATCCAAGTTCATTCAGAATTCTTCCGATACTCGAGGTTTCAGTAAAATTCAGTTTACAGCCTAAACTTAAATATGCGACTTTCTTTGATTGAAGATTTGTATTATCAGTCATAAAAATTTTTCTTGCACAAAATTAGTATTTTAGAGGTTATTATAAGACCAAAATCAACTTTTCAGACATCATAACTGACAAAATTCATTGATTTTTGACGATTTTTGGTGCTTTTTTGATATAAAAAAAAGATTTTTAATTTTTTTTTGCTTTTTGAGATAATCATAACAAAAATTATACTTAATTTTGCCGCGATTTCAAAGAACTCCTATTTATTGTTTTAAAACAAAAAAAAATGAAAAAATTAGTATTATTCTTAGCTGTTATTGTTGCAGTTTCTTTTGCATCATGTAGTAAAAAAGCTGCTGAAGCTCCTGCTGAAGCTCCTGCAACTGAAGAAGTTGTTGCTGCTGACACAACCGTTGCTGCTGACACTACTGTAGCTGCTGAAGCTCCTGCTGAAGCTCCTGCTGAAGCTCCTGCAAATTAATTAAGCAGAAAAGAGATTAAAAAGTCCACTGAAAGTCAGTGGGCTTTTTTTATACCCATACATTTCATGTAAAAAACATTTCTGAAAAACAAAAAGCTCCGGGCTAAAATCACCCGGAGCTTTTTTATAATTGTATTGTAACCGGAATTAAAACCGGCTAATATCGAATACTACTCAGCAACGACAGTAAAAGGCATTTCTACGCTAACTTCACGATGAAGTTTTACAATTGCAGTGAAATCACCCACTTCTTTTACAGCATCTTTGATAGATATGTGCTTTCTGTCAATTTCAAAACCTTCTTTTTCAAGACACTCAGCTACCTGAATAGATGAAACAGAACCGAATATCTTACCAGTAGTGCTAACTTTAGCTCCAATCGTTAATTTGATACCTTTTAGTTTTTCAGCTAAAGCTTCAGCATCTTTCTTTAATTGGGCTAATTTATGTGAACGCTGTTTAAGATTTTCAGCAAGAACTTTTTTTGCAGACTCAGAAGCAATTATCGCTTTACCCTGAGGTATAAGATAATTCCTGCCATAACCATCTTTAACGGTCACTATATCATCTTTATAGCCTAATGTAGCTATATCTTCTTTCAATATTATTTCCATATCGTTTTCTCCTTTTTTACCGGTTATTTCATCATATCAGTTACAAAAGGCAACAACGCCAGATGTCTTGCACGTTTGACAGCCTGAGCAACTTTACGTTGATACTTTAATGAAGTACCTGTAAGACGTCTTGGAAGAATTTTACCTTGCTCGTTCAGGAATTTCTTGAGAAATTCAGGATCCTTGTAATCAATATAGCGAATGCCGCTCTTTTTAAAACGACAATACTTTTTCTTTTTCAAATCCACCGTAGGAGGTGTCAAATAACGAATTTCTGTTGAATTTTGTGCCATGATCAGTCCTCCTTAACTTCTTTGGATTGTTTTAAACTTCTTCTCTTCTCTGCATAAAGTGCATGGAACTTGTCTTGTTTTACAGTGATAAAACGAAGAACACGCTCGTCACGACGGAAATTGATTTCCAACTTAGCTACCACATTTGGGTTAGCCTTAAATTCAATCATTTGATAGAAACCGGTAGATTTACGGGCAATCTGATATTCCAGTTTGCGTAATCCCCAGGATTCTTCATTAACAATCTCAGAGCCTTCTGCTACAAGCAGAGCCTTGAATTTTTCTACCGCTTCCTTCATCTGAGCATCAGACAAAACGGGAGTCAAAATGAAAACGGTTTCGTAATTGTTCATAAAAAATATTTAAAGATTTATTACTGTGCTAATTATAAGCATCTTGAATACATTCAACCGCTGCCATAAAAAGCGGGGCGAAGATAGTAAAAATTTGAAGATACTCCAAATAACTTTTTAAATGAGTTAAAAAAAACAATACGAAAACTGCCCCTCCAAAGTCAGGAAACTTCATAGAGGCAGTTTTCGGGCAAAATATTATCTCAGAATATTTTATTAATCATTCCGGTGCGACCAACTTATAGCCCTTTCCATGAATATTCATGATCTGAATGGTTTCATCATCTTTTAGATGCTTTCTAAGCTTAGTAATGTAAACATCCATACTTCTGGCATTGAAATAAGTATTTTCTTCCCAAATGGTCATTAAAGCATAGTTCCTCTCCAGAATCTGATTTCTGTGACTACACAATAATGAAAGCAAATCACATTCTTTAGTTGTAAGGCGCGTTTGTTTGTCGCCAATCGAAAGCAGGCTTTTCTGGTTATCAAAAATAAACTTACCAATTTCGTAAACAGATACATCTTTAGCTTTTTGACCTTTAACTCGCCTGATTATTGCTTCGATTCTGAATAATAATTCTTCCATACTGAAAGGCTTCGTAATATAATCATCTGCACCCAGTTTAAAACCATTAAGAATATCTTCTTTCAGGTTTTTAGCGGTCAAAAATATTATTGGTGTTTCAGCATTTATAGCCTTGATATCCTGAGCAAGGGAGAAGCCATCTTTTTTTGGCATCATAACATCAAGGACACACAAATCATATTTTGCTTTTTGAAAAGCCCTGAGACCTTTTTCTCCGTCAGACATCAAGTCAGTGACCAACCCTTTTGCCTGCAAATACTCACGCAAAAGCATTCCCAAATTCTCGTCATCCTCGCATAAAAGAATACGTAATTTTTCTTCTGTCATAGCTCATTTTTTGTTAGTGGTAAACTTATAATAAATTCTGTACCTACATTATATTCGCTTTCTGCCTTTATTGTGCCGTTATGATTTTCGACAATTTTCTGAACGTATGCCAATCCCAGACCGAAGCCCTTGACATTATGAACATTACCAGTTGGAACCCTGTAAAATCTTTCAAAAACCTTCTTTAAATGTTCTTTCTTTATGCCTATACCATTATCTTTTATAGAAATCAAAACTCTGTCTTTTTCATTCCATGTCAATACTTCAAGTTTAAGATCTCTGTCGTTACTCTGGTATTTTACAGCATTATCCAATAAATTGAAAAAAACGTTTGTTAAATGCATTTCATCTGCTGTAATCTCACACCTCGTTGCATTCAGTCTGGTAAGGATTTCACCATCAAAACTTTCAACCTTAAGTTTAAAAGTAGAAACAATAGAATCGAGCATTTCATTGACATCAGCTACTTTGAATGTTAATGTCGAATTATCTCTTTCAAACAGTGAAACCTGTAATACTTTTTCAACCTGAAAGCCAAGACGTTTTGACTCATCGACTATAACGCCTGAAATATGTTTAAGCATTTGAGGCGTTTTACCTATATCTGCATCCTTCAACATCTGAGCAGCAAGTGAAATAGTAGAAATAGGTGTTTTCAACTCATGAGTCATATTGTTTACAAAATCGTTTTTCATATCACTAAGCTTTTTTTGCCTGAAAATGATGAAAATCGTAAAGGCAAAAACGAAAAGCAGCACTATTGAAAACAATATTGATGGTACAAATATTTTAGTTAATTCAAAAATGTAATCTTTTCTGGTGGGGAAATACAAAAATAAAGTACCGGTCTTAATACCGGGGTCATTAGGAAATAAAGCCTGTTTATAGCCGTTCTCAGGCTCGTTTATCATATCAGGGCTCCTGTATACCTCGTTGTCATATCTATCCTTTACTTTAAAAAGAAAAGGCATATTCCCAAGACCATTATTCGTAAGCTCAACCTTCAGATAATGTTCAAGCTTGCTGAAGTCCACACGTTGCTCAATCGGTAAATCATTTGCCTCATAAAGAATCCTGAGGACAACATCATCAAGGAATTTTTTTTGTACAAGATATCTTTCTCTTAAATTTTCCTGCATCCTTAATGTAGGATTTGCAATCTTATTTCGCCCGTTGCTCATAGAAATAAAAACCTGAGGACCCGTCTGAGACAAAGTAAAATTTTGTTCGTATTCCCAAACAGATGAAAAAGTATTATTGCTACCTATTGAAAGCAGACGTGATGAAGATTTTTTTAAAATAATATTACTGTTGAAACCGGAAGACTGCATAGTATTTTTTTCCTTTTCCTCCAGATTTTCTTCAAGAAACCGGGCTGTTTCATCAAGTTCCAGATTTTTTATTACCTGAAAAAGACTTCGGTTTACAGCTTCATTAAACTGCTCCTTTCTTGTATCGATCAAAGTATGTATATATGAGTATTGCAACGTTAGCAAACTTGCAAACGTCAAAGCCATAACAGCTACCAAAAACCATATTACCCATTTCTTCATAAAACAAAAATAAGTTCAAATTTTAACATTTCAGCTTTAACATTTGATTTTTGGAATAAAAAAAACACAAATTAACTTATGATATGAAAAAATGTAAAAATAAGTTATTAAAAGAGAGGTAAATAAAAAAACCTGCTACATATTTTATATGAGCAGGTTTCTTTATTATATTGAAAATGATTACTCTTTTTCTTGCTGCTGAGCTTCGTATTCTTTAAGAAGCTTATCCTGCACATCTGTCGGAACAAGCTCGTATGATGCAAATTTCATACTGAAAGATGCACGTCCACCGGTTAATGAACTTAAAGTGGTAGAATAAGAAGACAATTCTTTTAGAGGAACTTTAGCCATCAGTTTTTCATAACCTTTTTCACTGCTCATTCCCATAATTAAAGCTCTCCTTCCCTGAAGATCACTCATAATATCACCCATACGATCACCCGGAACGAGTATTTCAACATCATAAATAGGCTCAAGAATCTTTGGACCAGCCTGTTTGAAAGCATCGCTGAAGGCATTTCTTCCTGCAAGCATAAACGAGATTTCATTGGAATCCACCGGGTGCATCTTACCATCATAAACAATAACACGAACATCGCGCGCATAAGAACCGGTAAGAGGACCTTGTTCCATTCTTGACATAATACCTTTGAGTATTGCAGGCAGGAATCTGGCATCAATCGCACCACCAACGATACTGTTTATAAATATCAGCTTACCGCCCCATTCCAATGGAACTTCCTGAGTATCACGTACGGATATTTTAAATTCCTGACCTCCGAATTTATAGACTTCAGGTGTAGGCATTCCTTCAATATAAGGTTCAACAATTAAATGAACCTCGCCAAACTGACCGGCTCCACCTGATTGTTTTCTGTGACGATAATCAGCTCTGGCAGCTTTTGTTATGGTTTCACGATATGGTATCTTTGGCTCAATGAATTGTATCATAAGTTTTTCATCATTTTCCAACCTCCATTTAAGAGTGCGGAGATGGAATTCACCCTGTCCGAAAACAATAGTCTGTTTAAGTTCTTTAGACTGTTCAACAACCCATGTAGGATCTTCTTCCCTCATACGATTGATGATTGCCATCATTTTTTCTACATCTGCTTCGTTTACAGGTTTAATAGCTCTGCGGTATTTTGGATCCGGGTATTTAATAAACTTAAATGTATGATCTGAACCTTTGGCATTTAATGTATTACCGGTTTTAACATCCTTAAGCTTAACTGTAGCACCGATATCACCGGCTTTTAATTCTTCAACTTTAATTCTGTTTGAACCTGCAACAGCAAATATCTGAGCTATACGTTCTTTTGAACCTCTGTCACTGTTAAGCATGTCATCACCTTCTCTAAGTGTTCCTGACATAACTCTGAAATAATTTACTTCTCCAATATGAGGTTCAACTGAAGTTTTAAAGAAGAAAACACTTGCAGGAGCATTAGAATCAGCAGCGACTTCTTCACCCTTGGTGTTTTTATACTTTGGCATATCAGAGACAAAAGGAACAACATTACCCAGGAATTCCATTAATCTCCTCACACCCATATCTTTTGCTGCACAAACACAAAAAACAGGGAAAAGACTTCTTGTTATAAGGCCTTCACGAACACCTTTGCGTATTTCATCTTCTGAAAGATTGTCTTCAGTAAAGAACTTTTCCATTAACTCCTCGTCATTCTCAGCAGCAGCCTCAACAAGAGCGGCATGCATGGCCTGAGCTTTTGCCAGTTCATTTGCAGGAATTTCATCAATAGTGGGAGCTCCACCTTCGGGTTTCCATGTAAGACGTTTCATTATCAGAACGTC
>CAZCPI010000007.1:16106-37557 GCA_964500535.1 uncultured Bacteroidales bacterium | reverse complement strand
AGGTCGGCATCTTTTTCAACCCTGGTTTCAAGCAGAGCAACCATAACATGGTATCCTGTTGGAAAGTTTCTTGGATTGGAAGATATTTTTTTTGCAGTTTCCATAAAAGAAGGCAACTCTTCACTATGCACAGTTACAAGTATGTCATTTTTAAGAATAAACGAAACTGTTTCCATCTCGAAATCCGGAAGCAGGAAGTTAGAGTTTACAACGAGAGTGTCAGCAGTTTCAATATAACGTGACGACATCTCGATTTCTTCCATTTCCTCTTCTTCCTGGATATATATCTTAAGGAAATTCTCAAGCTGGTTCTCTACTTCTTCATCAACATCATGCAGATCAATCCATAAGAATTTATCAATAGGTTTGTTTTTCAGGAATTCAATACTGCGGTTCAGCTTAATGCGACCATCTTCGTGAAAATATAATTTGAGTTCTGCCATGTCGTTTCGTATTACCGGACGAAGCCGAATGAATAAATAGATATTTCTCAGCAGATGCTGATATGAGGTTCCAACAAGTTGGTAAGCTCAACAAAATCAGCCACTGATAATTGCTCGGGTCTTTTATCAAGAATCGATCCGGCATTTGTAATTTTATTATTTCCTGTTATTGCTTTCAAAGAATTTCTCAGGGTTTTTCTTCGTTGGTTAAAACCTGCTTTTACAACTTTTCGGAACAATATTTCATCACAATCCAGCGCACTGACATTGTTTCTGGTCATCCTTATGACCGCGGATTTTACCGCAGGAGGAGGGTCAAAAACATGTTCGTCAACTGTAAACAGATATTCAATATCATAAAAGGCCTGAAGAAAAACACTTAATATGCCATATGCTTTCTTGCCGGGTTTGGATGCAATCCTTTCAGCAACCTCTTTTTGAATCATTCCTGAGCAACATGGAATTTTATCCTTGTATTCAAGAACTTTAAAAAATATTTGAGAGGAAATATTGTAGGGATAGTTGCCTATAATACAGTATTTATCAGGAAAAAAATCTTCCGGGTTTAGTTTAAGGAAATCTCCTTCAATAATCTTATTTTCAAGCTCAGTGAAATTTTCCTTTAAATATTTTACCGATTCACGGTCCAGCTCAATGACTTTGAGATCGTGTCCGTTTTGTAAAAGAAATTTTGTTAAAACACCTGTGCCGGGCCCGATTTCAAGTACCGGAACGCCCTTGTACGAATCAATAGTACAAGCTATACGGGCAGCAATATCCAGATCCTTCAGGAAATGTTGCCCCAGGGCTTTCTTGGGTTTTACAATGATCATCCACCTCGATAAGAAAAAATTTGTAACTTTGTCCGCTTAAAATCAACCAGAAGTCATCTTCTGTAAAGCAACTCCTTATTATAAATAATAAAGCAGCGCAAAAGTAAATATTTTTACCGATAGTATGGCACAAATAAAAAAAATACTTCAAATTCTAATTCCACTACTGTTGGCTGCTCTTTTATTTTGGGTGGTATACAGAGATATGGATATATCAAAGCTTTCTGATGTTTTTAAAAAAGGGCTAAACTATGGCTGGATTATTCTCTCAGTAATCCTGAGTATTATCAGTAATATAATAAGGGGCTTAAGGTGGCATAGTCTTATGGAGCCAATATGCCCGGGTGTCAGAAAAAGAACAGCAATCCTGGGCGTTTTTGTAAGTTATGCTGTCAATCTGTTGTTTCCCAGAGCCGGAGAAGTTGCAAGATCAGGGATAATCAACAAATCAGATGGTTTTTCTTTTACTAAAACGCTGGGCACTGTGATTACTGAAAGGGTTTTTGATGCTGTTTGTCTGTTGATTCTGGCAGTTATCACTATCCTTTTGCAGATAGGTTTCTTTAGAGGCTTTTTTAATGAAAACCCGGCTTCATTACACAAAATAATATCATTGGTTACATCACCATATATCTGGGGCACACTAGCTACATTGTTTTTAATTGTTTTACTTACAAAAAAGAAATTCAGAAATGCCGGTGCATATTTAAAAATACATACTTTTATTTTAAAGCTCTGGGAAGGGATGAAAACAATTACGTCAATCAGAAATCCGTATGTTTTTATTTTTTATACACTGCTTATTTGGTTACTATATTTTTTGATGTTTTACATTGGTAAAAACTTTTTTCCTTTTGAAATGCAAATCGGAATGCTACCGATGCTGAGTGGTTTCGTTATGGGTACTCTTGGTGTTCTTGCCCCTGTGCAGGGTGGCATAGGAGCTTATCATTTTATGGTTATTTACACTTTAATGTTTTTTGGAGTTTCTGAACCCGAGGCAGGAATATTTGCTTTGATTGTTCACGGGCTTCAGACAATAATTTCTCTGGTAACCGGATTTTTTGCCTGGATATTGGTAATATATTTCGATAAAAAGGTTAAAAGACACGAAAATTACACATTTTGACCGATTTTTTGATAATTGATGTGAGGATATTGGATACCTTTGCGGTCAGAAGCATGAAAACCACACATAAATGAAGAAGTTATTACCTCTTTTAGCATTTTTACTTTTTATTACTTTTTCCTGTGAGTATGACGGGACTCCGCGTCCTGATGATGAAACCGGAGATGACGATACTACTTATACTGTTAATGAAGCTTCAGACGGATCAATAGCATCAGGTGTTTCTGGTAATTTTCCGACATTTATGAATGAAAACGCTGCTGACCATATACTGACTACCGGAAGAGAGTCACAGACCGGTCTGTATGAAATCAGTAAAAAAATTCATCGCATTGATCTGACTTTCCCGGGCTCAAACTGGGCTCAGACTTTGACTGCTTATGGAGAATTGGATGAGGAATTACCTGCAACATTCAGTTATGATGGCAGTCCTCTTACGTTTAAGGTTGGAGTCAGTTATAAGGGTTCTGCAGGAGCAGAGGACGGAACTTCCGCAAAGCGATCATTTGATATTTCTATCGATTATGGTAGTTCTACCCAGGTTTTGGGTGGTTATTATACTATAGTTCTTAATAACGAAAATCAGGATAAGTCTTTTTTAAGAGACGCATTATACAGAAACTGCATCTCAAAATATATTCCTGCTGTACAGGTAAATTTTGTAAATCTTCATATTAATGGCGAAGATTATGGTTTGTATGCTAACAATGAGCATATTAATGCAAAATTCCTCCAGGAATGGTTTCTTTCAAGTAATGGTACAAGATTGAGGGCCGAACCTGATGAAAAAGGTGCTGGTACTACTGCAGGTGAATATGGTACCGGTTTCTCCGGACTTAACTATCTTGGTGATGAAGAGAGTGCATACAAACCTTATTACGATATTAAAAAATCAAATAAGGAAAATGCTTATGAGGATATTGTAAAAGTTGCCCGCATACTCGCGAAATCTGAACCGGACAGCCTTGAGCGTGATATTAATAAAGTACTTGATCTTGACAGGACATTGTGGTTTCTGGCTTGCGAGAACATTTTTACTGACGAAGACAGTTATGTGAATAAAGGCGGTACTGACTATTATTTATACTGGGAGGTCGAAACCGGCAGACTTGTACCGCTGGAATATGATGGAAAAGACACATTCAAATCAGGAAATATTCAGTGGGATCCTTTTTACCATGCGGATGATGTAAGATTTCCGTTAATTAACAAATTACTGGCTGTTCCTTCAATTCGCCAGAGATATTTAGCTCATTACCGGACAATTTTAAAAGAAACTTTTAACCTTGATTATCTTGGTCCTAAGATTGATGCTTATGCGGCAATAATTGATTCATCTATAAAAGCTGATCCGAAAAAACTGATGACGTATGATGAATTCAAGTCAGCAGTAACTGAGCTTAAAAGCATTATTTCACAGAGGAGTCAGTTCTTGCAAGCTCATGATTCTGTTGCTGTTGAAGGATTGACTATATCAGATGTTTGCTGGAAAACAGGTACTGTGAAATGGGGTGAACCTACCTCTGCTGACAGTGTAAAAGTTGAAGCTAAAATTTCAGGTGGTGGTGTTTCCAGCGCATATCTTAATGCTGCGACAGGAATGCTTGGTGGTTTCAAAAGATTGCAGATGTTTGATGACGGCAAACACGGAGATGATAAGGCAGGTGACAAAATATATACAGCTGTGATAAAACCTCAGCAATCAGGATTGAGAGTGAGGTTTTATATTGAAGCCGTAAGAGGGAATACTTCGCGTACTAGATCTTATTCGCCTCCGGGAGCAGAGCATGATGTTTATACATATATTGTTAAGTAGTAAAAGTTTGATTGATGATAAGTAAGAAGGTTTTTGGTTTCACAATATTGCTGTCTGTTTTCTTAGTTGGGATTAATCAGAGATCTATATGTCAGAATTATGACAAAGGATTTTGGAGTAGTGTGGAAGTAAGTAAAAAAATCAATAAAAAGATTTCTGTAAGTCTTGAAGAGGAGTTTCGTTTAAGGAATGATTTTAAGACGACTGATAAATTTATGACAACTCTTGGTCTGGACTATAAGATAAATAAGTTTTTTGATGTCGGGATATCTGATGTATTCATTAACTATTACCATCCCGGCAATAAGAAGCATGATTACACAAATTATTGGGAAAATAAAAACCGGTTTAATATTTATGGTGAAGGAGACTACAGTTTGGGGCGCTTCAGTTTTTCTCTACGTGAACGTTTGCAATCTACTTATACATTTCTGGACAGTATTTCGAAACAGGAAATAAACCCTGAGCTGATTTTGAGGTCTAAGTTTTCTGTCTCTTACAATATACCTAAGATCCCGGTTGAACCTTACGCGAGTGTCGAGCATTTTTTGCCTTTAAATGGTTCATATAAGTACACAACTGAAGAAATGAGATTTGCTTTGGGACTTAAGTATAGCGTAAACAAGAAAATAACAATCAAGGCAGGATATATATATTCGAGAGAGTTTCAAGAAGATGTTGAGGCTGATGATGATGAAATTTCAAATGTTTTATCATTTAATCTTTCTGTAAAAATTTAAGCTATGTTGACTACCACTATGAACATGGTTTGTATTGATATCTGTAAGAGGATGGAGCCAATAACTTTGTCCGAAATGAAGGATATCAAACTGATGAACAGGATAGATACCAAATATCTTATATCTGCTGAATTTTTACCTGAACTTCTCAAAAATCTGGAAAGCGATTTCAGGATACAGGAGGTTGATGGTAGCAAAATTGCCAAATACAGGACAATGTATTTTGATACGATTGATATGTCAATGTATATAATGCACCATAACTCTAAAAGAAACAGACAAAAAATAAGAACCAGAAGTTATATGGATTCAGGCATTACTTTTCTGGAAATTAAAAATAAGAATAATAAGGGAAGGACGAAAAAAGACAGAATAAGGATATCAAACGAGGATTTTTCTGATTTTTCGTCCAATCCGGAAGCTGTCACTTTTGTCGAAAATAATACTGATTATAAGATTGACGAGCTGTATCCAGCCATAATGTCTTCATTCGACCGGATTACTCTGGTTAATTACGAAAGGACGGAAAGGATTACGATAGATACCAATCTGAATTTTTCAAATTGCAGGACGGGTATTAATACTGAATCAAAAGATTTGGTAATTATTGAGTTGAAGCAGGATGGCAAAACATCCTCTTTGCTTAAGGAAAAACTTGCAGAATACAGAATTTTCCCGGGAGGCATGAGCAAATATTGCCTTGGTTGTGTTCTTACTGATAAAGACGCGAAACAAAACAGATTTAAACAAAAAATCAGATATATAAATAAATTAACTACATACTAAACAATGAAACCTATTTTCGCGAGTACTGATGAAATGATGAATACAGTGAATAACATATCAGAAGTTGCCTCCAAGGATAACTTTATGAATATACCATTCTTTGATGCTGCCAGTTTCTGGCAACTGATTTTGAGATTTGGTTTCAATATGTTGATTTGCTGGCTTATTATACAACTTTTTTATTACAAAAGAGGAGGCAGAAGAGATTTCTATTTCACATTCCTGCTATTTAGCGTAACGATATTTCTACTGATATTCCTTCTTGATAATGTGAAATTACAATTGGGATTTGCTTTGGGATTATTTGCAATTTTCGGAATGATCAGGTACAGGACGGAAACTGTGCCCATCAGGGAAATGACATACCTTTTTATGATTATCGGTATTTCAGTAATAAATGGATTGGCTATGACGGTAAGTTATATGGAGCTTATTGTTACAAATCTATTGTTTGTACTGGTAACATGGATACTTGAATGTAATAAAATTTTGAAACGCACCTCAAGCAAAGTTATTCTTTATGAGAAGATTAATCTGGTCCATCCCGAAAAAGAGCAGGAATTAATGGAGGATCTTAAAGCCAGAACGGGTCTTGATATAATAAAAGTAGATGTTGGTAATATAGATTTTTTAAGGGATGTTGCCTATCTCAAGGTTACTTATCAGCCAAAAGCAGGAGATTCTCAGTCATCAGTATCATCTTCTGAGTTGAAACCAAATAATTTTTAATTTCACCAATTTTGTGAATTAAGGAGCACGTTAACTCCGCTTCTTACAGCGGGGAGATTAAATGCTGATTTCCAAAAATTTTGAAAATTAAATTTTTTTTAAGAAAAATATACTTTAGGTTTTTATATATTTGTGTATTACCACTGTTCATAGGTAATACACTTTTTTTATCTAAATACTTCAATCATGGGAAACGATATTACAAAACTGGAGCCACAGATACTTTGGCAAAATTTTTACTCACTTACAAGGATTCCAAGGCCTTCAGGATTTATGGGCCCTGTTCAGGATTTTATGTTTAATTATTGCAAATCACTCGGTTTGGATACCATCAAGGATGAAACCGGCAATATAATTGCGAGGAAACCTGCATACCCGGGTATGGAAAAAAAGCAAGGTGTAGTGCTTCAGGCACATCTTGATATGGTTCCACAGAAAAACAGCAACGTCAACCATGATTTTGAAAAAGACCCGATAAAACTTATAATTGAAAATGGCTGGATTAAGGCTGACCAAACAACTCTGGGTGCAGACAATGGCATAGGGGTTGCATCGATTATGTCTGTGCTGGCATCTAAAGAGTTGAAACACGGACCTTTGGAAGCTGTTTTTACGATTGATGAGGAAACAGGGATGGATGGCGCATTCGGCTTGAATCCAAACTCATTTAAAGGTAAAACACTGGTTAATCTGGATTCAGAGGATGAGGGCGAGTTATTTGTAGGATGTGCCGGAGGCATTAACGTGACTGCCGAATTTGATTTTAAGGGGCTGGAGCCGGTTCCTGAAGGAGATATTGCTTTGGAAGTTTCTATAAAAGGTTTAAAAGGAGGTCACTCAGGACTGGATATAAATCTCGGTAGAGGTAATGCAAATAAATTGCTTTTCAGGTTTTTAAAAGAAGCCGTTGCAGAATATGAAGCAAGGATTGCTACATTTAATGGTGGAACACTAAGAAACGCTATCCCACGTGAAGCAACCGCCATAGTAACAATTCCTGAAGATGCATTGCAGGATTTTATGGATTTTGTGGCAGATTATGAGGATCTTATTAATGAAGAATATTCCGGGATAGAAAATAAGATAACTTTTAAAGCTGAAGCATCCGGGATTCCTGCCGGCCTTTTGCCTGAAGAAATTCAGGATGATGTGATTAATGCTGTGACAGCTGTTTATAATGGTGTGCTGAGAATGATTCCCGGTATTCCGGAAATAGTTGAAACATCATCAAGTTTATCCAAAGTTGATTGTTCAGACGGACATATTGAATGTCTGTTTCTGGTAAGAAGCGCTACTGAAGACCAGAAAAAATATTTGGTTTCAATGATACAAAGTTGTTTTTCTCTGGCAGGAGCTAAAGTAACAGAATCCGGAGCATATCCCGGCTGGAAACCAAATCTAAAATCTCATGTTAAGGATGTTCTTTCTGCTGTATATGAAGAGAAATGGGGTGTGATGCCCAAAATAAGTGTGATTCATGCCGGGTTGGAATGCGGCATAATAATGGATGCCGTAGGTGAGTTGGATATGGTTTCTTTCGGACCAAATATTTGTTTTCCTCATTCACCTGATGAAAAAGTTGAAATTGCCAGCGTTGCAAGATTCTGGGAGCACCTTACTGCTTCATTGGAGAGATTGTGATTTTCTGAAATTTAAAATCCGGCAAAGCATGCACGTGATGAATAAACTTGTTTTTGCAACAGTCCTGTCGATTTGTTTATTATCCTCAATGGTAAAAGCTCAGGACTTTTACCCCGAAAGGTTAAAAAAAATCGACTGGCTGATTGAAGCTGCAATTGAAAGAGAGGCAATACCCTCGGCTGTCTGTTACGTCTCACAATACGGAAGACCTGTATATTACAAAGCTTTTGGATATTCTGACCGCGGGGCTGAGAAAAAGTTAAAAAAAGATGCGATTTTCAGGATCGCTTCTCAGACCAAGCTGGTTACGACAGTAGCCTTAATGTCTCTTTATGAAGATGGATTATTCAGGATGGATGACCCGATAAAAAAATATTTACCTGAATTTTCCAATCCAAGAGTCGTTGTCTCCGGCTCAACCAGGGGCGGGGATCTTGTCACAAGACCTGCAAAAGGAGATATTACTATCAGACAATTGCTTACCCATAGTTCAGGATTGAGTTATGACTTTTTTGATCAGGACGTCAGGGTTATTTGTTATCCTGACAGGAGTGTTACAACTGAGGATGTAGTAAAAAGGATTGCAAAGCTGCCACTCAAACATGATCCGGGTGAAGGTTTTACTTATGGTTTCAGTATGGATGTAGCCGGGAGGCTTGCTGAAATAATATCAGGTAAAAGTCTCGATGTTCTTATTCAGGAAAGAGTGCTTGATCCTCTGGATATGAAAGATTCTTATTTTTATCTGCCTGAAAGTAAATGGGACAGGCTGGTACCTTTGTACCAGAAGCCAAAAGCGGATAGCCCGGTGACTCTTGCCTCTGATACTACTGAAAGGTTTTATCCATTCAATACAGATCCTCATTACTTCAGCGGAGGTGCAGGTTTGTGCGGTACTATAGAAGACTATTCTCATTTATGCCAGATGATACTCGACTGGGGTATGTATAAAGGCAAAAGATTTCTCTCCAGAAAAACTATTGACATGATTTGCAGTGACCAGCTTTATGGTGTAGCTGGAAATTATCAGTTTGGTCTGGGTCTTGAAATAGCAACTGATGAAACCTATCGAAAGTCTATGAAATCTATTGGCTCTTTACGATGGGGAGGCTATTATGGCACTGAATATCTTATTGATCCTTCTGAAAACCTGATAATTTTGTTTTACACCAATAAGGTTTCATGGTATCAGGATGATGTGTGGGGCGATTTTTATCGCTCTGTGTATATGTCTTTGAGATAATTAACAAATAAATCGCTCAAAACTATTGATTTCATGAAAACCATTCGTATTTTTGCAGACTGAATTCCGGAGTGCTTAAACCCCGTTCTTTTATAGTGGGGTCAGGATGCTACGGTATTTCTTTTGCAGAATAGAAGATTCCCGGCTGTTTTCACTGAGGACTTTCTGTTTTTATAAAAGTATTTTTAGGATATTAACCATTGAAAAATCAATTTAGTATAAAACAAATCATTTAATTTATTATGAAAACCCAAAAACAAGAAAAGAAGGTAAAGGTTTCAAAAGGCGTGCCTTCTAGTGTAGTTATTTTACTCTGTGCTGTTATTGCATTCTGCTTTTTCTACTTAGTTTGCGGTAGCCCTTCAAACTTTGATGAAAAAGGTCATCCACTTAACACATTTGGTACATTATTTCAGGGAGGTTTCGTTATTCCTATAGTTTTAACTTTGCTGTTTACAGTTCTGACACTTTCAGTTGAAAGATTCTTTGCTCTTAACAAAATGAGAGGCAAGAAAAACCTGTCACAATTTGTATATGAAGTAAAAGCAAAACTTGAAAAAAATGATATCAAAGGTGCTGAAGTACTTTGTGCAGATCAAAAAGGCTCAGTAGCAAATATTTTGAAAGCTGCTTTGATCCGTTACGAAGATGTTGAAAAAATGACAGACAGAAGCAACGATGAAAAATCAGAAATCATCCAGAAAGAAATCGAAGATGCTACAGCATTGGAACTTCCTTCATTGGAACAAAATTTAAATATTATCGCTACTATTTCAACTCTTGGTACACTTATGGGTCTTCTCGGTACTGTATTAGGTATGATCAGATCTTTCGGTGCTATGGGTCAGGAAGGTGCTCCGGATTCAACTGCTCTTGCTATCGGTATTTCTGAAGCTCTTTTGAATACTGCTACCGGTATCGCAACTGGTGCTTTGGCTATTATTTTCTATAACTTCTACGCTCAGAAAGTACAGAACATTACCAATGCTGTTGACGAAATTGGTTTTGCCATTGGCCAGACCTACACAAAAACTCATGAAGGTAAATAAATAATGTGAGTGATATTCTTCGGAATTGAATTCATCATAAATTTATAAAACAAAAAATATGTCCAAGGTAAAACCAAAAAAACGTAGCACTTTCATTGATATGACAGCAATGAGTGATGTTACTGTTCTTTTGCTGACATTCTTCATGAGTACAGCTACTTTTATTCCGAAAGAACCTGTTCAGGTTTTGACGCCTGGTTCGGTATCGGAAATAAAAATACCTGACGCCAATATAATGACAATTCTTATTGATAAAGGAGGAAGGGTATTCCTTTTCCTTGACAGCAAGAAGGACAAACTGGCGGTTTTGGAGAAAATGGGTAAAGACTATAATATCACATTTACTGACAAACAGAAAGCTTCATTTATTAACCAGACTAGTATAGGTATGCCTGTCGGTAAGCTACAGAAGTTTCTGGATCTTGATCCTACTGACCAGGATGCTGCTTTAAGACAAATAGGCGGTCTTCCGGCTGACAGTACAAATAATCAGTTCAAAGAATGGGTTCGTAACGCGAATTCCGTTAACAAAGAATTGGCTATTGCCATAAAAGCAGACGAATCTACTCCTTATCCTATGGTTAAGAATGTTATCACTACTCTGCAGGAATTAAAACTTAACAGGTATAATCTTGTTACCCAGTTAAGAGGAACTTCAGACGGATTCTGATTTATTTGAAGCTATTTGAAGTAAATTATTAATTGCAGATGACAATAAAAAAGTAAGATATGGCAGAAGTAAATACTGGAGGAGGGGGCGAAGCTAAAAAAGGCAAACCCAAAAAGATTAATCTTCGCGTTGACTTTACCCCGATGGTTGATATGAACATGTTGCTTATAACATTCTTCATGTTTTGTACAACGTTGGCTAAGCCGCAAACGATGGATCTTGTAATGCCTGCTAAAGAAGAAAATTTAACTCAGGAAGATAAAAGTAAGGTTAAGGATGAAAATGCTATAACCGTGATTCTGGGCGAGAAAAATAAAGTCTATTATTATCTGGGTAAACCAAAATATGATGACTATACTTCTTTAAAGAAGGTGAACTATAACGGAGCTGATGACAAGAACAGTCTACGCTCGATGTTACTTGAACAAAACAAGTATGCAGTAAATCAAGTTAAGAAACTAAGGCAGATGAAATATGCCAAAGAAATATCTGAAGAAAATTACAAGGCAGAAATAAGGAAAATTAAAGATGCAAAAGATGGCAAGGTCGTAATGATCAAACCAACAGAAGGCTCTACATATAAGAACTTTATTGATGCTCTTGATGAAATGCAGATATGTTGTATTGGTAAATATTCTGTTGAGGATCCAAAGGACCCTGAGATGTTTCTAATTAAGAACTTCGAGACCTCAGGAGCTTATTTTGAAGCTACGAAGTAAATATTTTATATCAAAAATAAAAATAAGAGAAAGTGGCAAAAGATATAGATATTAATTCATCGGAGTGGTGTGATCTTGTTTTTGAAGGTAAAAATAAGGAATACGGAGCGTATTACATGAGAAGGTCCTCAGGACAAAGAAATGTAAAGTCGTTCATTATAATACTCATTTTTGCTATACTGATTGCATTGTTACCCACACTGATTGCGACTGTCAAATCATTGACAAAGAATCAGGAAAAAATGGTTGAATCAACCGTTTTATCAGATCTCAAACTTGAAGACCAGGTTAAAGAGGAGAACATAATTCGTCAGACAGAGGCTCCACCGCCCCCACCGTTGAAAAGTACTGTAAAATTTACAGAAATTGAAATCACGGATGAGGATATTAAAGAAGGTGAAGAGTTAAAATCTCAGGAAGAGTTGACCTCAACCAAAACTCAGATTTCAGTTGCTGACGTAAAAGGTACTGATGAAGAACATGGTGTAGACATCGCCGATTTGGAAGAGCATAAAGTAATTGTTGAAGAAAAACCTTTTACAACAGTTGAGCAAATGCCTCAGTTCCCGGGTGGTGAAGAAGAATTGATGAAATTCATTCTAGGTAATCTTCGTTATCCTTCCGTTGCAAAAGAAGTTGGGATTGAAGGTCGTGTAATTATACGTTTTGTTGTAAGCAGGAATGGAGACGTTCAAAATGTTGAAGTTCTGCGCGGATTGGATCCTTCTTGTGATAAAGAAGCTGTGAGGGTTGTTAAAATGATGCCCAACTGGATTCCCGGAAAGCAAAACGGACGTAATGTACCTGTATTCTTCACAATTCCGATTGTGTACAGGTTGGCTAAATAAGATTTAAAGAATATTAATATTTTGTAATAGCAGAGAAGAAGCTTATCGTTTAGGCTGTCTTCTCTGCTTTTTGAGGTATATTTATGGAGCCTAAGGAGAAATTTAATTTCAGAATTATTTGGGGTGCACTGATGGTAGTGATATATGTAACAATTTCTGTTTTGTTGATATTCACTGATACCTTCATGATGGATAAGAACGTAAAACTTATAGTAGGATCTTTATTTTTCATTTATAGCATTTTCAGAGCAATAAACCTGATAAAATTTAAAAAATGAAACGAAGCTATTTATTTGTTTTTTTGTCTTTAATCGTAATCCTGACAGGTTGTGACAGGAGAAAGATTACAAGGCTTGACACATGGACAAGTGGTGAAGCCAGAATTGTTGCTGATGACTGCTTTTCCCCGATCATAAACGAAGAAATTGCAGTTTACGAAGGCATTAATCCTGATGCTTCGATTGAACCGGTTTACACAAATGAAGTTGAGGCTTTTAATTTATTGCTTAAAGACAGCATACGTCTGTTAGTCGCAGCGAGAGAATTGACTACAAAAGAGTCTGAATTTCTAAAGTCAAAGAAGTTATTTCCCAGGACAAATAAGATTGCGCTTGATGGTATAGCTGTAATTATTAACAGGACAAACAGAGACTCAATTATAAGCGTATCATCTATTGAAAAAATTCTCACAGGCAAAGTTAAAAACTGGAATGAATTATATCCGGATTCAAAACTTGGATCTATAAGAGCTGTTTTTGACAATCCAAATTCGAGTACAGTCAGATTTATGAAAGATTCTGTTTTAAACGGAAAACCTTTTGGCGAAAATATTAAGTCGCTCGAAACAAACAGGGCTGTTTTTGATTTTGTTGCTGAAACCCCTAATGCCCTTGGTTTTGTCGGTGTAAGTTGGGTTTCTAATCCTAATGATACGACAAATCTCAGCTTTAACGGAAAGATCCGGGTTATGGCTGTGAGCGCATATGACGATGCCAGGGATGATAATAGTTATCAACCTTTTGCAGCATGGATTGCAATGGCTAAGTATCCTTTGGTTCGTGATATTTATATTATTACTTCAGATGTTCGTGGAGGTTTACCTTCCGGATTTATGGATTTCGTTGCGAAGAGCAGTGGGCAGAGATTAATAATGAAATCAGGCATGGTGCCTGCTACACAGCCCCTGAGACTTGTTAATGTTACCGAGAAATAGAAAATAAATTATAAAATATAAAAAAACAGTAAGAATGAAGAAGCGATTTTTAACAGCATTATTAATTACGGTTGCAACCGCAGCGTTTGCGGCAAGCAATCTGGGTATCGATTATTTTAAGCTTGGAGAATATGATCAGGCCAAAGCTTATTTCGAAAAACAGTTGGCGCAAAGCCCGGCAGAATCCAATTATTATTTAGGAGAAATGGCATTCATTAACGGTAATGTTGATGAAGCTAAAGCTTATTACGAAAAGGGATTGGCTGCTGATCCGTTATACATGCTTAACAACATTGGTAAAGCAAAGGCTATGATGAAAAACGATCGTGCCAATGCAGATTTGCTTATTGCGAACACAATGAAAAAGAACAAGAAAAACGTGGAGTTGAATGTTGCTGTAGCACGTGCTTATTATGAAAACGGAATTAAGGATGTTGCTCAGACTAAATTGCTTCTCGCTAAGAAAGCTGGTAAGAATTCTCCTTTGGTTTATATTTATGAAGGTGATCTTTTACAGGATGAAAACAAACCCGGTGATGCTGCTGCAAAATACGAACAGGCAATGTATTTTGACGCTGAAAGTGCTTTGGCAAAACTGAAATATGCTGTCGTTTATGAAAAAGTAAACCCTGATGTATCAGTAGAAACCCTGAAAAAAGTTATTGCTGCAAAACCTGAATATCTTATTGCTTATAAATATCTGGGAAGGAGCTATCAGAAATCCGGAAAATACAATAGTGCTATTGAAGCCTATAATACTTACTTCACAGACGGTCAGTTTAAAGAAAAGGATATGGAATATCTGATTTCACTGGCTCAATCGTATTATTTTACAGACCAGTTCCCGCAATCCATTGAAGTTCTTGACAAAGGTCTGGCAATGGAACCAAATAATTTTGTTTTGAACAGACTCAGGATGTATAATGCTTCTAAAGTTAATGACAAAGAAAATGGTTTGTCTTTAGCTGAGAAGTTCTTTAAACTTTCTGCTACAGGATCAGACAGGTTTATTTATCAGGATTATTCAGCATATGCTTCAATTCTGGGAGGTGCTGGGAAATATCAGGAATCTATTGATTTGTATAATAAGGTTTTAAATACTGAAGGTATTGAAGTAAACAAAACCGATATTTATAAAGAAATGGCTCCTCTCTACTCAAAGAAAGGTGAACCTTTGAAGGCTGCTGATTTGTATCAGAAGATAATAGATCTTGCAGGTCCTGATGCAACAGCAACTGATTATTATCAAATGGGTCGTACCTATTATACTGCTGCACTTTCAAGCCGTGCGGATACTTCAGCTTCTGGAAAATTGAAATTCAAAGAAATGGCGACTAAAGCTGACAGCGCATTTTCAAAAGTTTGTCAAATGACTCCTGATAGTTATATCGGATATTTGTGGAGAGGTAATTTAAATTCAGCCTTAGATCCTACAACAGCGTTAGGATTGGCGAAACCACACTATGAAGCTACTATCGAAATTCTGCTTAAGAAAATCGGTGAAGGAGCTACAAATGGTTACACAAAGGATCTTCTGAGATGCTATGAATATCTTGGAGTATATTATTTCCAGAAAGATGATAAGGTGAACAGCACCAAGTACTGGACAAAAGTACTTGAACTGGATCCTAATAATGCTAATGGTAAAGCAATTTTGGAAGAATATAAAAATCCGGCTCCTGCAAAGAAATAAGAATTAATTATAAAATAAAGAAGCCCTGAAATTATAAAAATTTCAGGGCTTTTATTTTGTGCAGCAGCAGATGCGCACATTTTTAATCAGATTTTCTTATACCCGTAAACGGCAGAAGCTCCAAGCTCTTCTTCAATCCTTAAAAGCTGATTATATTTTGCCATACGATCAGAACGGCTTAAGGATCCTGTCTTGATTTGTCCTGAATTTGTAGCGACAGCAATATCTGCAATCGTACTGTCTTCGGTTTCACCTGACCTGTGAGATGTGACCGTAGTATATCCATGGCGGTGAGCCATTTCAATCGCATTCAATGTTTCAGTTAGTGAGCCAATCTGATTGACTTTAATAAGTATTGAATTACCGCATTTTTCAGCGATACCTCTTCTGAGGAATTCGACATTAGTGACAAACAAATCATCACCGACGAGCTGACAACGATCACCAATCTTTTGAGTCAATAGTTTCCAACCATCCCAGTCATTTTCACTCATGCCGTCTTCAATTGAATCAATCGGGTATTTCTCTATCAAAGACTCAAGATAATCAGCCTGTTCTGCAGAATTGCGTTTTGCGCCGTTTACACCTTCAAATTTGGTATAATCATAAATACCATCTTTGAAAAATTCCGACGAAGCGCAATCAAGTCCTATGTGAATCATATCAGTATCATATCCGGCAAGTTTAATTGCTTCGATAATTGATTCAAGAGCATCTTCTGTGCCTTTAAGAGTAGGAGCAAAGCCTCCTTCATCACCAACAGCAGTGCTGAGGCCTCTGTCATGAAGTACTTTCTTCAATGAATGGAATACTTCAGCACCCATTCTCAAACCTTCCTTGAAGGATTTTGCACCAACAGGTCGAATCATAAATTCCTGAAAAGCTATAGGTGCATCTGAATGTGATCCTCCATTTATAATGTTCATCATAGGCACAGGCAGCACATAAGTGTTTACTCCACCGATATATCTGTAAAGAGGCAAATCAAGGTAATTAGCTGCAGCTTTAGCTACAGCCAGGGAAACACCTAAAATTGCATTTGCTCCAAGTTTAGATTTTGTTTTTGTCCCGTCAAGCTCAATCATTTTATGATCAATATGAGTCTGCTGAAGGGAAGACATGCCAATAAGGGCAGGAGCAATTATATTGTTGACATTTTCAACTGCTTTGGTTACTCCTTTACCAAGAAACCTTTTTTTGTCTCCATCACGCAATTCGATAGCCTCATTTTCTCCGGTAGAAGCTCCTGAAGGTACAGATGCCCTCCCAAAAGCGCCGGACTCAAGATATACATCCACTTCAACAGTGGGATTGCCGCGGGAATCAAGTATCTCGCGACCAATGATTTTTTCTATTAGCATTTTTTTAATAATTTAATTTTAACTTTTATCTGCGATCTCTCAGCCGCATTACAGCTTTTAAAACGCAATTTCAACTAATACCAAATAAAGTACCCCGCACAGGTAGCAGCGAGAAACTTAATAGATATAACAACAAAGATTACTTTAATGTTCAGTTCCGGAAGTAAAAAAACACATTAAAGCATCATCCCTTTGCCCACTTCCGTGGAAACCTCTTCACCGGAAAACAGAGTTACAATCTGTAGAGCAAATTTAGCAGCAGCGCCGGGGCCGTTAGCTGTAATAATATTACCTGATTGGACTACCTGTTTTTTAGACAGGCGTGCACCATTAAGATTGTCTTCATATCCGGGATAGCATGTAGCTTCTTTTCCCTGGAGTATTCCAAGCCTGCCAAGTATCAATGGAGCCGCACAAATAGCAGCAATAGGTTTGTTTTCATTGTTAAAGTTCTTCAACAAATTTTTCAAACCTTCGTGAACGTTAAGATTTTTTGTGCCGGGCATTCCTCCGGGTAGAATAAGCATACTGGAATCGCCTAAATCTATATCCGGGTATAATTCATCAGCCATAATTGTTATGCCATGTGCTCCTGTAACACTGTGGTCTCCTGTAATGGAAACACTGGTAATGTTAAGCTGCGCTCTTCTCAGGACATCAATAATTGTTATGGCTTCAATCTCTTCAAATCCCGGTGCTAAAAATAACAGAATTGGTTTCATAGAGAATATATTTATGTTTAATAATTTCCTGAACCTGACATTTCTTATCTGAGTCTGTATTGGTAAGTTATTGTGCCGCTTTGATTTTGATTACCGTCAATTGCATTAAATTTTGCTAGTCTTGCCGCATTAACAGCAGACGTACGCAAAGTGTTATTGTCAGTATTAGTGCCCTGTAATAAAACAGTTGCATTTATTACACTTCCTTGTGGGTTAACAAGTATTTTTACAACTACGACACCTTCTTCCTGAACCGAGTATGAAGGCATAGGCAAAGAACCCTGAGTGCTTCTTCCATTTAGTGAAAAATACCCTGAACCATAACCGCTGCCTTTTGTATTGCCGGAAGTGACACTTCCATCAACAGCCCCCTGATTGCCGCTTCCTGTTTTCGATGTACCCTGACTGGTGCCTGAACCTGTAGGTTTGCCGAACACTGAAGCTGCCTGATTTCTGATTTCAGAAGCTTTGCGTTCCTGCTCTTTCCTTTTCTGGTCTTCAATAGCCTTCCTTTGGGCGTCTTCTTTTTGCTTTTTTTGTTCCGAAAGACTTACTGACTTCTCAATATCCTGGGTGATAATTTCATCCGGTTTGTTTTGGGAAGCAGGTATTACCTCTTCAGGAGCAGGTTTTGTTATTTCTTCTCCTGCCGGCTCGAATAGTCCCTGTGCTTCATCTACATTTCCGAAATTAACCAACAACCCTTCCTCTGTGACAGGAATATTATTTTTAAACCCCATCATCAACATCAGTACCAGTATTGCCAAATGTATCAATACCGTTCCTGCCAGAGCAATTGATTTGTCTTTATTTATCATCATTCCTTCTTGGGCCTTGTCGCCAGTACCAGTTTGAATTTATTCTCGTTACAAATATTTAAAACCTTAATAAGCTCACCATATGGTATTTTCTCGTCAGCATATAATGCAACATACATATCTGGTTCCTCAAGTATTCTTTCTCTAAGGAAAGGTTCAATCCCCTCAAATGCAACTTGTCTTTCCTTCTCATTGCCAAAAGCAACGTAATAGTTAAGGTCAGCATCTATTACTACTCTTGTAAGCGGTTTCGCCGAGGTCTGTTGCTTGCTTTCAGGCAAAAGGATTTTTATGGCATTAGGATGGACAACGGTTGAAGTTATCATGAAGAATATCAACAGCAGGAAAATGATATCAGTCATGGATGCCATGCTGAAACCGGAATCAATTTTATTTTGTCTTCTTAAACCCATTGTCAAATATTATTTAACAGGTTCATTGAGCAAATCCATAAATTCCACAGTCTTGTCTTCAAGATTATTTACAATCTTACTGACCCGGGTAACAAGATAGTTATATGCAAAAAATGCAGGGATTCCGACCATCAGACCTCCAACTGTTGTAATCATCGCTTCATAAATACCTGATGAAAGGATTATTATATCCACATTAGTGCCTGCATTTGCCATATCAAAAAAAGCTTTTACCATACCTGTAACTGTACCAAGGAATCCGATCATGGGAGCTCCTCCCGCAATTGCCGCTAAAATCGGTAAACCTTTCTCAAGTCTCGCAACCTCAATGTTTCCCACGTTTTCGATAGCAATCTGTACATCATTCATCGGGCGTCCGATTCTGGATATTCCTTTTTCAATCATTCTGGAATACGGACTGTTTGTTTGTTTGCAAAGCTTTACGGCCGATTCAGTCTTTCCGTCCAGGATATAATCCTTAATTCTGCTCATAAATGTAGGGTCATTTTTTAAGGCATCTTTTGTGACCTTTAATCTTTCTATGAAAATATATATGCCCAGAAGAGATAAAAGTACAAGAGGAATCATTAGCCAGCCTCCTTTTATAGCCATGTCAAAGAAATTCATTTTGGCTTCTGCAACTGATTGGTTGCTAACTTCTGAAAGTACCGGTAAGGCTTCCTGTGCAGTGGATTGAATGAAAAGTAGGGGGTTCATCTGTGTTTTAAATTTAAATCAGGCAATTTTTGTATGATTGTATTGTGGTTTTTATTCCAAGATATAATGCATCTGAAATCAGAGCATGACCAATGGAAACCTCCTCAATGAAAGGAATTTCAGAATGGAAGAAACCAAGGTTTTCCAGACTCAGATCATGACCCGCATTAACGCCCAATCCCAGTTTGCGAGCAAGCTTTGCGGCTTCAATGAAAGGTGCAATAGCTGCAACTCTGTTTTTGGAATAATTAGAGGCATAAGGCTCGGTATAAAGCTCGATTCTGTCTGCTCCGATCTTAGCGGCATTTTCAATGTCCTTTAACACTGTGCCAACAAAAATGGAACTTCTTATACCTTTGCTGCTTAGTTCTTCAATTATTTCAGTAAGGAAGGCAAAGTTTGTTGTAGTATCCCAACCTGAATTAGAAGTGATGGCTTCATGTGAGTCGGGAACTAATGTAACCTGCTGAGGTTTGACTTTTAAAACGAGGTCCATAAAAGGTTTTATGGGATTTCCTTCGATGTTAAATTCCGTTGTTACCAACGGTTTAAGGTTTAACACATCTTCATACCTTATGTGCCTCTCATCAGGTCTTGGGTGAACGGTTATTCCTTCAGCTCCAAAAGACTCACAATCTACTGCGAATTTCAGTAAATCAGGCATATTACCACCTCTGGCATTCCTGAGAGTGGCAATTTTGTTGATATTTACACTTAATTTTGTCATTTACTAAAAGTTTTCTCACTTTTGCATCAGTAAGCCACATAACGTCCGGTTATTATATAATTTACCTACTGACCTATTGTTGCAAAGTTAATTGTTTTGGTCAAGTTTGGATAAAGCAAAGTGAGTTTTTTAGAATCTTTATAAAATCAATATATACAAATGCAGGTTGCAATTTTTGGTAGTCGTTTTGAATCTGATAAATTAAATCAGGTTATGAATGTTTTCAGCGCATTAAGAAAGGTTGACGCTGAAATTCAGATTTGTAAAGATTTTTACCAGTTTTTAACAACAGTCATGAATAATCCTCCTGTAATCGATAAAGTTATTACATGCGATGATTTTTCGGCTGATTATGCTATCAGCATAGGTGGTGACGGTACATATTTAAGAACTGCTCATAGAATCGGAAGGAAAGGGATTCCAATTGTTGGTGTCAATACCGGCAGGCTTGGCTTTCTTGCAGATATCGAAAGCGTGGAGATAGAAGATGTCATCAATGAGTTGTACAAACATTACTATAGTGTAACAGAGCTTAGTTTGCTCCGCCTTAAAGTTGATGGCAACGATTTTTCTGAAATTCCTGCTGCATTAAATGAAATTGCCATAATGAAAAAAGATTCTTCCTCAATGATAAACATCCATGTAACCGTTGATGGAGAGTATCTTAACGGATACCAGGCTGATGGTCTTGTGGTTTCAACACCTACAGGATCGACTGCATATAACCTTAGTCTTGGAGGTCCGATTATAATGCCTGAAAGCAAGAGTATAATTATCTCTGCTATTGCCCCTCATAATCTTACCGTCAGACCAATAGTGCTGAATGACAGGTCGGTGATAGATATAGCAGTTGAAAGCAGAAGCCATAATTTCCTGGTTTCACTTGACGGTTATTCTTACCCCTTGTCCTGTATATCCAAACTTCAGATAAGCCTTTCTGATTTTATTATTAAATCAATCAGAAGATACAACCACACATTTACTCAGACAATCAGAAAGAAACTTATGTGGGGTGTCGATCCAAGGATTGATTACAGATAATTTTCCCAATCAAAAAGTCATCAAACTATCAGATTCAGAAAATCTTTTTCAATCACTTCATTATTATTTTCACTAGGTATCAGACCTTGTGGGATTATGC